>DCGD01000152.1:11661-12223 GCA_002315195.1 Prevotellaceae bacterium UBA1787
GGTGTACGACCTCGCCAAAAAGTACAGGTATGTATTCCTGGCGCGCCCGAGGCGCTTCGGAAAGTCGCTGCTGTGCAACACGTTCAAGGCCTATTTCCAGGGGAGGAAAGAACTCTTCGAGGGGCTGAAGATCATGCGGTTGGAGCGGGAGTGGAAGCGGCACCCCGTGCTACACTTCATCATGAGCGGACTGAAGAACTGCACCATCGCGGAGGCGAAAAGCGCGCTGGAAGGCTTTCTCCGCGACTACGAGAAAACCTACGGTCGGGATGAAGCGGACAAAACGCCGGGCGCACGCTTCCGAGGTCTCATCCAACGAGCTTACGAACGGACGGGGGAAGGCGTGGTGGTGCTGCTCGACGAGTACGACTCACCCATACTGAGGCTCATGTACGAGCCCGGACCGCTGTCGGAGATGCGCTCCATGCTCCGGGAGTTCTACCAGGTGCTGAAGGACGAGGGGGCGTGCCTGAGGTTCGTGTTCATCACCGGCGTGACGAAGCTCTCCCAGCTCAGCATCTTCTCGGAACTCAACAACCTCAAGCAGATTTCCATGTTCGAT
>DCGD01000158.1:0-3870 GCA_002315195.1 Prevotellaceae bacterium UBA1787
TCCAGAGGAAACTTGCATGAGGTCGGGCAGGAAACTGCGACCGCCTTCACCAAAGCTTCCAAGCGTAAAGCCGGCAATGAGTGAGAAAATGAGAATGCCGATGACATAATCCCAATAAAACAATTCATAACGCCAATTCTTGGACGCCATTTTCTGGGTGTTGCCCCAGGAACCCCAGCAAATCATTGTGACTACACAAAGAACGACTGCCAGTACATAACTGTTAACAATAAACATATTCTTAAAGTTTTAAAAAAGAAAATTTTCTTAATCCAAAACATCACGGTGAGGGATGGATTGCCAAGCCCCCATGCGCGTCACGGTAATGGAGGCCGCCTTGTTGGCGAATGAAATGGATTCCTCCAGGTTTTTTTCTTCGCTCAAACTGACGCAAAGGGCGCCGCAGAAGGTATCGCCGGCGGCAGTCGTGTCTATGACTTTTGTTTTTCTTGTCGGCACGCAGATTGCCTTGCCATTCTCCTCCATATATGCACCCGCCGCCCCGGCTGTGATTACGACTTTGCTGACACCAAGTTCCTTGATTTTCGCAATGGCTTTGAGCGCACTGTCAGTATCGGTGGCATGAATGCCCGACATGTATTCCGCTTCGGTTTCATTGGGTGTGATGATATCAATGTTTTTAAGGAAATCTTCGGGCAGTGGATTGTTTGGGAAAGGAGCGGGGTTGAGCACTACCGTTACCCCGGCCTTGTGCGCTATTTCCGCAGCATACATCAAAGTGGGCAAGGGTGTTTCCAACTGCATGAGAAGAATTTCGGCATTTTCTATTTCTTCGCGCGCATTCTCAACATCGCCGGGCGAGAGGAGTGCGTTGGCGCCCGAAGCTTCGATGATGGTGTTTTCTCCTTGTTCATCCACGTCTATCATGGCCACGCCCGTTGGAGCGTCATTGGTCATATAGCAGTATCGGGTGTCTATGCCTTCCGCGTTCAAGGCCTCAATGGAATTTTTTCCAAAAGAATCGTTGCCAACTTTGGCAATAAACAAAGCGTTTCCTCCCATTCGGGCGACGCTGACCGCTTGGTTGGCGCCTTTGCCGCCTTGGTTGGTCATGAAATCACTGCCGATGATGGTTTCGCCGGGTAATGGAAAATGGCGTACCTTTATGACAAGGTCTGTGTTGCAACTTCCCAAAATGACTATTTTTTTATTTTTCATAATGGTATTATTTGTGTTTGGTAACTTTACTTTGCATAATGCTTTGGCAAAAATACATAAAAACGATTAACAAAAACAAATTTGAAGGTGATTTTTGGAAAATTATCTTTCATAAAACAAAAATATGTTTCGGGGTCACTTCTGGAAATCAGCGTCGATGGGGTTTATCTTGTCTTTGTGCCTGCTTGTTGGCAAGGTTGAGTGAGGGCATATCGAGTCATGTAATAATCACCTTGAAACAAAGCCCAAGTCCCACATTACGTTGATGTTTTTGGAATGTTACGAGGGTGGTGGAGCAAAATTTCTTCGCGCAGGCGCGAGCGGTCGATGTGGGTGTATATTTCCGTTGTTACGATGTGTTCGTGTCCCAGCATTTCCTGAATGGCCCTGAGGTCGGCACCGCCTTCAAGCAAGTGGGTCGCAAAGGAATGGCGGAGCGTATGTGGGCTGATTTCCCTGTGGATGTTGGCGGCTTCGGCCAGGGCCTTGATGATGTGGAACACCATGATGCGGCTTAGGGGATGTGTCCCTCTGCGTATGCTGATGAACACAAAATCGGAAAATTCCGGAGGGATGTCCCACGTTTTTCTCTCTTCAAAATATAAGGATAATTCACTTATCGCGCGGGGAGAAATGGGGACGAGTCGTTCCTTGTTGCCTTTTCCGACAACCCGTATGTAACCTTCGTCAAAATGCAGGTTGCTGATGAGTAGGTTGCACAATTCGCTGACCCGAAGACCGCAACTGTAAAGTGTTTCGATGATGGCGCGGTTGCGATGTCCGTCTTTACGGCTGAGGTCAATGGAATCCATCATTCTGTCAATCTCGGACACCGACAATATGGTTGGCAGATGTTCTCCCTGTCGCGGGGAATCAAGCAGGTTTGCGGGATTGTCTTCCATGTACCCCATGAGCAGCAAAAAGCGGTAGAATGTCCTTATCCCGCTAAGGATGCGTGCGTGTGTCCTGGGCTCGATGCCGAGTTCGTGAAGGGAGGCGGAAAACGCGCGCAGATGCGTGATGTCGGCTTCGCGCACCGGAATGTGGATTCCGTCAAGGTATGAGAGTAATTTGGCAACGTCGTGCATATATGCGTCCAATGTATTGGCGGAAAGTCCTCGTTCCAGCAAGAGGTACATTTTGAATTCCTTTACAAGGGAACTGGTTTGTTCGGCTTGAATGAATGCTTTCCCGGTTTTATTATTCATGTTCGTGAGGTCTTTTCTTCAAGATTTTTCATAACTTTGCGCATGATTACATGCGTAGCGTAGGACAAAATTACGCATTGTTTAAATTCACGACACATGAAAATAGAAATTATTAATGGTCCGAACCTAAACTTGTTGGGAAAGCGCGAACCGGATGTTTATGGCAAATGTTCATTCGCTTCTTTTTTGGAACAACTCCGAAAAGCATACAGCGATGTTGAGATTGGGTATTTCCAAAGCAATGTGGAAGGTTTCTTGATTGACAGACTGCAAGCAATTGGCGATGACTGCGATGGCATCATTTTGAATGCCGGTGCATATACGCACACGAGCATAGCCTTGCTCGATGCCATCAGGTCTATTTCGGTTCCCGTGGTCGAGGTGCATATCTCCAACATACATCGGCGTGAGGCTTTTCGCAGCAAGTCAATGTTGGCGCCGGCGTGCAGAGGGGTCATTTGTGGTTTTGGATTGGACAGTTATCGTTTGGCCTTGGAATCATTCATTCGTATGCCATGGAAGGAATAGAAACATACATACTTGATCACATTGGCAGGGAACATCCCTATCTTGCGGCCCTTGAACGCGACACCAACATTTATCTGGTGCGTTCCCACATGTCTTCCGGTCATCTGCAGGGTAAGTTCCTGCGCATGATGGTGGCCTTGTTCCAACCGCGGCGCATTTTGGAAATAGGAACCTATTCGGGTTATTCTGCGCTGAGCATGGCGTCCGCCTTGCCCGAAGACGGACAGTTGATTACATACGAGATCAATGACGAACTGGAAGATTTCACCCGTCCTCGGATTGAAGGATCGCCATGGGGCGACAAAGTGCAGTTCAGGATAGGTGATATCCTGCAGGAGCGGTTGGAAAATCTGCCCCGGTTCGACATGGTTTTCATGGACGGAAACAAACGCCAGTACATGGCGTATTATGAACTTGCGCTGAAGGTTACGCGCCGCGGGGGGCTGGTCCTCGCGGACAATACGCTGTGGGACGGTCATGTGGTGGATGCCCTTTACGACAAGGACGCACAGACTTGTGGCATAAGGGCTTTCAACGACTTTGTCGCGCGGGACGAGAGGGTGGAAAAGGTGATGCTTCCCTTGCGCGACGGCTTGACGATGATGAGAATTGTCTGAGTTTCAAAAATGACATGAAATTTCCTTTTCTTCTTCCTTTTGAATGGAAAAATAACCCTTTACGTTGGTTTTTGGGGAATTACGAATGATAATTTGAAATATTCCTATATCTTTTTGAAAAAAAATGTTGGAAATTCCTGTGAAATTCATAACTTTGTGGCTCATTTATATAAAACATTTCAAAATGCAAAGCAAACTTTATTTATCATTGATTTTTGGGACAGCCATACTTGCCTCATGCAGTAAAATGGGTGCCCTGGATGCTGATAATTTTACGGTAAATCCTACTCCGCTGGAAAGCGTAGGTGGTCAGGTGCCTGCTACCATTAACGGGCGTG
>DCGD01000158.1:3879-18035 GCA_002315195.1 Prevotellaceae bacterium UBA1787
GTTTTCCTGAAAAATACATGAAGAAAAAGGCAGTCGTAAAGGTGACTCCGGTTCTTCGTTATCAAGGTGGTGAAGTCGCCGGCGATGCTGCTACGTTCCAAGGAGAAAAGGTCGAGGCGAACAATCAGGCCATTTCTTACCGTGTTGGTGGAAACTATACCATGAAGACTTCTTTCAAGTTTGTTCCCGGAATGGAGAAGAGTGACTTGTATCTGACCTTCGATGCGCAGAAGGGAAAGAAAACCGTCAAGATACCTGAAGTGAAGGTTGGTTATGGTGTATTGGCCACTTCCGAACTCGTAGATCGCACCTTGAAGAGTGCCGGAACGGCTTTTGCTCCGGATGCTTATCAGCATATCATTCAGCAGAAGCAGGAAGCCAACATCAAGTTCCTCATTCAGCAGGCTAACATTCGCACCAGTGAACTTAAGACGGTTTCCATTCAGCAATTCATCCAAACCTTGAAGGACATTCGCGCTGACCAGAAGGGCAAGGAACTTTCGGGTGTAGAAATTTCAGCTTACGCATCTCCTGATGGTGGATTCAAGTTGAACGAAAGACTGGCTCAGAACCGTGAAAAGACCACTCAAAAGTATGTTGAATCTCAGTTGAAGAAGACAGGACTTGATGCAAATGTAGATACCAAATATACGGCGGAAGACTGGGAAGGTTTCCAGGAATTGGTCAAGGCTTCCAAAATCCAGGATAAGGAGGTTATTCTCCGTGTGCTTTCCATGTATCAGGATCCTGAGGAACGTGAAACTCAAATCCGCAACCTTTCAGCCGCTTATACCAACCTCGCAAGTGAAATACTTCCGGAATTGCGTCGCGCCCGCATATCTGTAAATTACGATTTGATTGGTCGCAGCGATGACGAGATACAGGAGCAGTTCAAGGCTGACGCAACCAAGTTGAGCGTTGAGGAAATGCTTTACAATGCCACATTGACTGATAACAAAGCTGAACAGGAAGCCATCTACAAGAAAACAACCCAGATTTATCCAAAGGATTATCGCGCGTTCAACGACTTGGCTACAATGGCTATGGCTGACGGAAAATACAGTGATGCAAAGAACTATCTGAAGCAGGCTTTGGCAATCAACGGCAGTGCAGCGGAACCAAACATCAACAATGGTATCATCGCCATGATCAACAATGATTTGACGACCGCTCAGAGTTCCCTCTCCAAGGGTGCAGCCAATCCGGCCGTGAGTGAGGCTCTCGGAAACCTTTATTTGAAGCAGGGTAATTTTGCCCAGGCTGTCAAGACGTTCGGAAATACCAAGAGCAACAGTGCCGCTTTGGCTCAACTGCTTACCAAGGACTACATGAAGGCGGCCGAGACTTTGACCCAGGTTCAGAACGACGATGCAATGACTTATTACCTCAAGGCCATCATCGCAGCGCGTACCAACAACAACAGCCTTGCGGTAGAAAACTTGAAGACGGCTGTCAGCAAGGACGGTTCTTTGGCTAAGTATGCCGGAAATGACTTGGAATTCAAGAAATTGGCAGAAGACGCAGCATTCAAGATTCTTACCGGTAAATAATCCGTAGTAATAACCAACTTAAAGGAGTGGGGAGAGCAAAGACTCCTTACTCCTTTTTTTATTTAATATTGTTTTCAACTCTGGAAATGAAGAAATGTTTGTCCATCATATTCACCGTATTCCTCTTTTGCTCTTGTAATGGCGGAAGTGACAGTCTGACGATTAAAGGCAAGTTCGGGCATTTGAGGGATGGTATGTTTTGTGTCTATAGCACCCATCCTCAGTGGAGTGGCTTTGATACGGTGCGGATAGTTGAAGGAAAGTTTGCATACAGTTGCATTGTCACTGATACCATGGTGATGACATTGCAATTTCCAAACTATATGCAAATGGCAGTCGTTGGTGTGCCGGGCGGTACCATTAAAATCAAGGGCGACGCCAACAATCTGCTTGCCGCCCAAATCAGTGGCACATTCGACAACGACTTGCTCACATCTTTCCGCAAGAGCATTATCGGAACCACGGGTGGTCAAGAGTTGAAAATGGCTGAAGATTTTATAAGGAATCATCCATCCAGTCATGCTTCCGAGGCTTTGTTTCGGAAATATTTCCTGGATGTGCAAACCCCGGATTTTGAAAAAGCGTCAAGTTTGTTCCGGCTAATCACAAAAGCGTCTCCCAAAAGGTTGTCTTTGAAAAGACTGCAGTCTCAGTACGGGGCGCTATTTAAATGTCGTAAAGGGAATACCGTGTCGCCTTTCGAGGCTGTCACCATCAAGGGTGACACCGTCAATAACAAGACTTTTAAAGGGAAGCCTTGCATTGTGTGGTTTTGGAGTTCCTGGACCGATGCCATGCACTATCCCGTGACCAGTGCCCGTTCAAAATTTCGCCCATGGTTGAAGGATGTGCGTATGTTGAACATCTGTTTGGATGCCGATACAACCGGCATGAGAAAACGTATGGAACGCGACAGCGTCCCGGGTTACGTCGTGTGCGACCGTCAGGGTTGGCTGTCTCCAATGGTGACACAAATGGGTGTGCGTTTTCTGCCTACCGCCATGTTGCTCGACGAAAAGGGCGTTGTCATCGAAAGAGACATGGATTTGGAGTCTTTGACGAATACGTTGAAGAAAAAGTTTGACAAACAATAAAAATCATCTCCAATGTTGGTTCATTTGTTCAGTGCTGCCGTAAACGGACTCGTTGCCACTCCCGTTGAGGTGGAAATCAACACCTATCCGGGCGACAAGTTGCTTATTTCGGGATTGCCCGATGCCGCCGTAAGGGAAAGTTACAGTCGGGTCACCAGTGCCATACAGAATTGTGGCTTTCATCTACCTGGTTCTTCCATGGTCATCAACCTTGCCCCGGCCGGTTTGCGCAAGGTTGGCAGTGGTTATGACCTCCCCATCGCCATTGCCATATTGGCGGCCGCTAAAATGATACAGGAAGACCATTTGAAGAATGTGATGCTGGTAGGTGAACTGGGTTTGGATGGCAGTCTTCGTCCCATTCTCGGGGCGCTTTCCATAGCGATAGAAGCCAGGAAACGTGGTTTTGAAGGTCTCATTGTGCCAGCCGCGAACGTCAGGGAAGCGGGTGTGGTGAACAAGTTGAAAGTATATGGGGCGCAGCATCTTTCCGAAGTGATAGATTTCTTAAACGACAAGCCGACGTTGCAACCCGTCGAGGTAGATACCCGCAAGGAATTTTACGACAACCAACAGGAATGTGATTTTGATTTTCGTGATGTAAAGGGTCAGGAAAACGTGAAGCGCGCGTTTGAGGTGGCGGCGGCGGGTGGACACAACATCATGCTTATTGGCAGTCCAGGTTGTGGAAAGTCCATGATGGCAAAGCGTCTGCCTTCCATTCTTCCTCCTTTGACCTTGTCCGAAAGTCTTGAAACGACGCAAATCCATTCCGTCGCGGGCATACTTTCACCTGATGTATCACTGATCAGTCAGCGTCCCTTCAGAAGTCCGCATCACACTATTTCCGATGTCGGAATATGTGGTGGCGGTGCCAATTTCCGTCCCGGAGAAATCAGTCTCGCCCACAATGGCGTATTGTTTCTTGATGAGTTGCCCGAGTTTTCCAAGAATGTGCTTGAAACCCTGCGACAGCCCTTGGAGGACCGTGTCATCACCATCAGCCGTGCGCAATATACCGTTCAGTTGCCTTGTTCCATCATGCTTGTGGCGGCGATGAATCCGTGCCCTTGTGGATATTACAACGACCCCGGCCACAAGTGCAGCTGTACGCCTTGGCAGGTGAAACGCTACATGTCCAAAATAAGCGGACCTTTTCTTGACCGCATGGACCTGCAAGTCGAGGTGACGCCGGTTTCGCTCGCTGATTTGAGTCGAATGCCAAAGGGTGAAAGCAGTGCGCAGATACGCGAACGCGTCATCAGGGCGCGTCAGTTACAGGAGGAGCGTTTCAGGAACATCAAGGGCATGCATTGCAATGCGCAGATGAGCGCAAGGCTGTTGTCGCAGTTTGCGGTGTTGGATGAAGAAAGCGGTCAGGTGCTGACCCAGGCGATGAACCGTTTGGGGCTTTCCGCCCGCGCATATGAACGTATCCTGAAAATGGCGCGTACCATCGCCGATTTGGACGCTTCCCCCACCATCCTCGGCCCTCATGTCAGGGAAGCCATAGGCTATCGCAACCTCGACAGGGACTCCTGGGGAGAATAGTCCGCGTCGCTGAACCGACAACTGGTTTGCAATGTCCAAATCGATACAAGTAATGTCATCACAAAGCATTGAATTTCAAACGTATAAAACATTGTTTGTTGTCAACATCCATACTTTTCGGACTGAGAGCAAGTCAAATTGCAGTTTTTTGGGCGGGACAATGCCGAACTGGAACTTGGCTTGCGAGGAAGTAGGCATGTCAAATGCCACCGTGAGCAAGTGGTGCTCAAATACTACACAGCCTACATTGGTTACTCTCGACCAGATCGCACGTATTCTCGGAGTTAATGCGAAGGATTTAATTAACGATACAGTTCATAACCAATCCATACAGTAGTCGCCATGGATATATTAGACTTATACGAAAAGTTGAAGAGTAGTTACAAAGGTTACATTGAAAGTTTTGTAACAATCAAGGATAAGCGAATAAAAGAAGAGGTCAATAAAGCCATTCGTGATGAAAGTCTGTGGCCTGACGCCCTCATTCAATTCAATCCTAATTTTGAGAAGGGCATTGATGTTAACAAAATGATTGCATCCGGACTTCCTATCCATGGAGATCTTTCGATGTTTTTCAGTACACCGTTTTACAAACATCAGCAGGAAGCCATTACTCTCGGTTGTCAAGACAAAGAGTTTATTGTAATCTCAGGAACCGGTTCCGGCAAGTCCCGTACCTTCATGGCTACAATATTCAACCATATACTGCTGCATCAGGAAGCATGTCGGGACAAGACTGTTGCCATAATTGTATATCCAATGAATGCCCTGATTAACTCTCAGTGGCAGGAGCTCGACAAGTACAGGAAAGAATACTCGGAGAACTCCGGAAAACGCGAGTGTCCTTTTACCTTCGGCAAATACACGGGTCAGGAGAAAGAGGAAGAACGCCAGGAAATGCAGCAGAATCCCCCCAACATCATATTGACGAACTATATGATGTTGGAGCTTCTTATGACCAGGTCAGGAAAAGAAGAAGGCCTGCGCAAGTGTTTCTTGGAGAATCTTCACTACCTCGTTTTCGATGAGCTGCACACTTACAGGGGTATGCAGGGAAGCGATGTCTCTTTCCTTATTCGCCGTATCAAAGCGCAGGCGCAGGGAAAGGTCTTGTGTTTCGGAACCTCTGCTACCATGGTGGCTGCGGATGACATGACTTGTCTGCAGCAACGCGGGAAGGTGGCGGAAGTGGCTTCATGTATCTTTGGAACCACCTTCACCCCCGGGCAGGTCATCGACGAAACACTCACCGTGGGACTTTCGAAGTCCGATTGCAACAAGGAGGAACTCCGCCGGGCTCTTGAAGCACCTGTACCATCCGGTGCGGATGCAGAGGCGTTGCGCGCTTATCCTACGGCTGTCTGGATAGAGCAAAACATAGCCCTCAGGTATGACGAGGAGGAGAAGAAACATTTCCGTGGCGTCCCGGTTTCACTCAATGAAATGGCAGAGAAACTTAAGGGTTTCCTTGGGGATGTAGAATTACAGGACTGTACCCGGCACCTGACCGAAGTGTTGGCATGGTGTAACCGATTGAATGTAGAAAAGCGGGGAACAAACATTCTTCCGTACAAAATCCACCAGTTCATTCCCCAGACAGGAAATGTGTACTCAACTTTGCAACTCCCCGAGGACAGGCGCATCACGGTAAAAGAAGAACTTTATTGTGAAGAACTGTCAACCGGAGAAACCAAGGTCATGTATTACCCTATTGTATTCAGCCGTCTGAGTGGTCATGAATTCTATGTTGTACGCTTGGATGCGAACAGCAACAAGGTCCTTCCGCGCAGTTTTGAAGAAAAGCCGGCGGATGAAGAAACAGAAACAAGCGACGGTTACATCATAATGCCTCATTCAGGCGAAGCCTTGGCGGATTATGCATTGGATAGGGATTCTGATGAAATCCCTGATGATTGGTTCACCATTACAAAGAAAGGAAGAAAATTAAAAAAGACATACGAGAAGCGGTTGCCTCGCAAGATTCTGTTTACCAAGACCGGTTCCTATGCAGAAAACGAAGCGTCAAAGGATCCAGGTTACATTGCGGGTTGGTTTGTCCCTTCTCCCTTGATGTATGATCCCACATCCAAGGCTGTATATAAAGGAAATCAGTTAGAATGGTCCAAGTTTGCCAAGATAGGCGGTGAAGGTCGTTCGACGGCTACGACCATTCTTTCATACGAAAACATTACCCAGATGAAAAACGCCGGCGTCGGGGAATCCGACAGAAAAGTTCTGACTTTTGTGGATGCCCGGCAGGATGCCGCCCTTCAAGCGGGTCATTTCAACGACTTTATTCGCATAGGGAAGATTCGCAGCGCCATTTGGAACGCTGTCAGGAATTGTGGAGATTCAAAGGTTGACAGTTCCAATGTCGCACGCAAGGTTTTTGAGAATATGAACCTTGGTGTGGATGAATACTCCGTAAGACCGGGACTGAGAGGTGGACGCGCCGATGAAGTAAAAGATACAATGACCAAGTATCTTAATACCATCATCTATGATGACCTCGCGGGAAACTGGAGTGTCATCATGCCTAACCTTGAAGATTGCGCACTCCTCAGGATTAACTACAAGTATCTCCATGATGAGATTTTTGGTACAAATGGCAGTGAGAGATATTATGACATACCCGAATTGGACGGTTTGACGGATGAACAGAAGGAGGTCTTCCTGACTCAGATCTTTGATTATTTCCGCCATAAACTCTGTATATACTCTCGTGAAAGAACCGAACCTGCCGTTAAGGATTTGTCTAAAGCGGTGCGAGACAGTTTGAAGTCTCCGTGGACTCTTGACGAGAATGACAAGATCGACTCGTTTCGCAGTCTTTACATTGTCAAGCCAAATGGTCGCAGGAAAATTTATAACACAGAAAGTGGTGGTTTCCGCAGCAAACTGGCGACATTCGTAAAGGACTATCTGCAATTGTACGCCGGGAAAACCATCAGTAGAGAGGGAGAGTACAATGACTACATGACTGGACTTTTCAGCCGGCTTGGCAATTTTATTATATGTAACAATAGTTTTTACCAACTGGATGAAAAATCTATTTGGTGGGAAGCCGGCGACGAACAAAATGTACGCGCAGACCTGGTAAAGGTAAGAATTCTTGGTCGGGAAGTCGAATCCAAGACAAACACATATTTCCGGGAATTCTACAAGAACATTCAGAAGGTGAACGTGAAGCTGGAAGCAAGAGACCACACAGGCCAGGTATCGAAAGAAGAACGGGAGCAGCGCGAGCAGGACTTCAGGGAGGGGCGTTTCCCCATTCTGTACTGTTCCCCTACCATGGAGTTGGGTATCGACATCAAGGACCTGAGTGTATTGGGTATGCGAAATGTGCCTCCAACACCGGCGAATTACACGCAGAGAGCCGGGCGGGCGGGGCGTAGTGGTCAGGCCGCACTGATATATACCTACTGCCGTCCGCGAAACTCACATGAAAACCATTATCTCCGTTTCCCGGAAAAAATGGTAAAGGGTGAGGTGAAGGCGCCTCGCATGGAATTGGTAAATGAGGAGTTGTTCACTACGCACCTCCATTCCACGGTTCTTTCCTTGCGCCCCATACCACAACTGTCGGAAGGAATCGCCGAACTGGTGGATTATGCAAACGTGAACGACATCAAGCTGAAAGTCGAAGTAAGACACTATCTTCAGCTGTCAGATGCGTTCAAGAAACAGGTGAAGCGTGTCTTCCTTCAGGTTTTGTCCGACAATTTCCTCAGGGAACGAATAGAAAAAGACAAACCGAATTGGTTCACCAACGACTGGATAGACAAAGTGCTCAATGCTTATGAGCATGATTTTGACGTTTCACTCAACAGGTGGCGCGCGCTTTACAAGGATGCGCAGACACAAATCGTCGAAGCCAATCGTGTCATAGAGAACCGAACATACGGCGAAGACTCACAGCGGAAGATTGACGCCCATGCCAAGCAGAGAAGGGCGGAAAACATGCGCGATGTACTTTTGGGAAAGAACCAAGGAAGGAACAAGGAAGACAATGAATTCTATCCATACCGTTATTTTGCCAGTGAGGGGTTCCTGCCGGGTTATAACTTCACAAAACAACCACAACGCGCCATGCTTCAGTACAAAGGAGACAAGGTGGAGTATCTTGGCCGTCCAAAGCAATTGGCGTTGAGTGAATTCGGACCGCAGAACATCATTTACAACAACGGCGGAAAATTCCGCGTTACAAGAATGATGCTCACCGGCGACGTACTGGAACATATATTCTTCTACAATCCAAAGACGGGCGTTATCTACAAGGACAAAGAACATGCCACCCATCATACCGACATTATCACCGGCGAAGCCCTCGATGGCGTTTCCAGGCAGATATCGGGAACATGCATCCAGTCAGGCGATATGATTGCCACCGAAGAAGAAAAGATAACATGCTGGGAGGAAGAACGCTCGCGTAACTATTATCAAACAAAGACGTATTTCTCAAGCGACAATCCGAGTTCAATGAGCCTATGTGAGTTAAAGACGAATGACCGGCATTTGGCCAACATCCACTATATCCAGTCCTGTCGTATCACGTATTTCCTGGAATCGCGCAACAATGCCAACGCCAATGGTTTCGCCTTCGACATGAAGACCGGCGATTGGGTCAGTAGAGTCCGTGTCACAAGAATTCAGCAGGAAGAAGACCAGGAATCGGCCGACCGCCTGAAATACGTGAAATTGTTTACGGAAACAACAGCCAATGCCATATATGTTCAACCGCTGTCTGCATTGGGACTCAGGGATATAGGTTCTGTACGGACATTATTGTACGCCTTGAAACAGGCAGTAGAGGACGTGTTCCAAATAGAAGGAAATGAGATAGGCGCGGATGTAATGGGAGAGGGTGATGTACCCAACATTTTCATCTATGAGAACGCGGAGGGTTCACTTGGCGTACTTTCCCGACTCGTTCATGAAAGCTCCACGTATCGTGCTGTTGTCGCGCGCGCGTACGAAATTTGTTTCGGCAGTAAGAAAGAACTCACTCCCGAGGAACTGGATGCCCTTGTTCCCGCCGATTACAGCAACCTCTTGAACTACTATAACCAGCCTTACCACCAGCAGATAGACATCCGCAAGATATACAACACGCTGAAGGTTATGGAAAGTGCGGACGTAGAGATACGCAGCGCCGGCCAACAAAACATATCATACGACCAACAGTATCAGGAATTGGAAGAGGCTCGTGACCATAATAGTAGCACAGAATATGAATTCCTCAAATACTTACATGACCATCATCTGAGATTGCCAGACAAGGCGCAGCCAAAGTTTCCGGAAAAGTACTATGTGCAGCCTGATTTCATGTATGGAGATCGTATTGTTGTGTTCTGCGACGGAACTCCACATGACCGTCCTGAGATTATTGAGGATGACCGTCGTAAGCGTGAGGTTCTTGAGGATGTTGGTTTTAGTGTGCTTGTATGGCACTATGCAACGCCACTTGAACAATTTGTAAATGAGCATTCAGATATATTCACACCTGTAAATTAGAAGAATTATGGATTTTAAGACAGGCACACTTGTTGAATATCGCAATCGCCCGTGGGTAATACAGCAATCCACAGACCCGGAGCTGCTTGTCCTCAAGCCCCTTGGTGGTACGGATGCTGAAACCATCGGCTTGTATCGCCCTTTGTATGGTGATGACATGGATATCAAATCCTATGATTTCAAAAGACCCACTACAGAAGATTTGGGAGTAAACAGTTATCAGGCAGCCTCGCGTATCCTTTACAACGCGTGCCGTCTGTCGTTTCGCGACATAGCCGGCCCGTTCCAATGCCTGGGAAGACTCTCTTTCGAGCCGCGCCCTTACCAGATAGTTCCCCTTATTCTGGCTTTGAAACAAGAGAGAATACGCCTTCTCATATCGGATGACGTAGGTATTGGCAAGACGCTTGAATCGTTGTTGATAGCAAAGGAGTTATTGGACAGAAAGGAAATAGACAGGTTTGCTGTAATCTGCCTTCCTCACCTGTGCGAGCAATGGCAGAATGAAATAAAGGACAAGTTTGGACTTGATGCGGAAATCATAAGGTCAAGCACGGTCAGCAGGCTCGAAAAGCGATTGCGCGGGGATCAGAATGTTTTCCGTGACATTCCATACCAGGTCATATCGATTGACTACATAAAACAACGCGATAGGCTCGGCGTTTTCCTCGAGCATTGTTCGGATTTCCTGATTGTGGATGAAGTCCATACCTGTGCCCGTCCAAAAGGTGCAAACAATTCTCAGCAACAGAGATACAACCTGCTCAGAAAACTTTCGGAGAAGGGCAAACAGCTTGTGCTCTTGACGGCGACTCCTCACAGTGGTCAGACAGAGGAATTTCAGTCAATCATTGGCTTGTTGAAACCGGAGTTTGAAGGATATGAAATTCAAACCAAGGAAGAGCGGGAGAAACTGTCCCGTCATTTCGTTCAACGCCGCCGCGCCGACATAAAGCAATATCTCGGCGATGAAATGGTTTTCCCGCAGCGGGTGCGAATCAACAATGACGAGTACACCTTCTCTAATGCATATCGCGCGCTGCTCATGGACCTGATTAAATATATTCAGAGTGGCATCCAACAGGTAAACGCTTTCGGCAAGCGGAAGCAGCGTTACATTTACTGGGATTTGCTTGCGCTCATGCGCGGTGTAATGTCAAGTCCCGAGGCCGGCATCAGCATGCTTCAGAACAAGCTTTGCAAGGCCGCGGATGATTCCGCCACAACGGAAGACTCCGCGGAAAGGGTATTTGTGTTCAACGACCAGCTAAAAGACTTGCTGAATGCCGATGACACGGTAAGGGAGGCCCACGAGACCGCGTCCGTCGCGGAAAAGAACAAGCTCAAGGCTTTCATTCAGACTTTGGAACATATCAAGGCGACGGACGACGACAACAAGGTGAAAGCGGCGCTTGAATTTGTCGCGTTCGCCCTGAACAGCAAAATGAACCCTATCGTGTTCTGCCAGTATATCCAAACGGCGGAATATGTCGGTAAGTACATATCGGAACGCTTGTCCCGGGACAAAAAGACAAGGTCCGTGGTTGTAGATACCATTACGAGCCGACTTTCTGATGAAGAAAGAAAGATGAAGATAGATATTCTCGCGGCGAGCGGGCGGCATGTCCTTGTTTGTACCGACTGCCTGTCGGAGGGCGTCAATCTCCAGACCGGTTTCGACGCTGTCATACATTATGACCTTCCCTGGAATCCCAACAGAATGGAGCAGCGCAACGGACGCATAGACCGTTTCGGACAGATTTCCAATGAGGTATTGATTACCACCATGCACAGTACCAATAACCCCGTGGATGACATCATCCTGAAGGTACTCTACAGGAAGCAGGAGGAAATCAAGAAAAAGCTTGGTGTATATCTGCCTATTGCTGATAACGATGCTTCGCTGATGGAGAGTATTATGGAGCGAATCCTGAAATCCAACACCTCTAATCAGGCTCAATATATCCAGGGAGACCTATTCGCTGATGACGAAGAATTCAACAAGCAATTTGAGGAACAACGAGAACTTGAAATAAAGAGACTGGAGGAGAATGAGAAGATTTCCCACACATACTTTGCACATAATAACAAGCAGATGGATCCAACACGCTTGACAGCATCCTTGGAAGAGGCACGTCAAGTGATAGGTGGAGTCGATGATACTTGTGATTTTGTTATTAACGAACTTACCCATTTCGGGGTGAATGTTAAGAAGGAGGCTGAGCTGTGCTATAGTTTCCTGAAAGCTGAGTTACCTGTGGGTCTTCGCCATTATTTCGAGAAATCGGGCAATACTATAAAAATTTCCTTTGCTTCACCTACGCCCCGAGGGTATATGTATATAGGTCGTAACCATGTATTTGTGGAAGATTTGTCCCGTGGCGTGGTGAATGACAGCATTAACGGCGGTGAACTTGCTGCTGGTCGTGCTATGGTGCTCGAAACCGCGGAAGTGGAGCGAAAGACAACGATTCTCCTGATGCGCGTACGTAGTGTTATCAAAGATAAGAAAGAGTCAGACCGTCAGTTGGTGGGCGAAGAAATGATTTTCATAGGCTACAGAGGTAACGTAGAGAACCATGACTTCCTTTCTCAGGATGAATGTAGAGAGTTGTTCCTGGGGAGTAGAGCATCAGGTAGCATCGATGCTGTATCACAGAGTCAGATATTCAATAAGTCCATTCAGTGGATAAACGACGCAAAGACACTGCGTGAACATACCGATGAAATCGCTCTTGAAAGGGCGCGGCACCTGGTGGACGCTTTCCAAAAATACCGCACATATCTCACAGCAGCAGAGTATCAGGTTGTGGAGCCAGTCCTTCCAATGGATGTAATTGCGGCTTATGTATTCATCCCTAAAATGATGTAACAATGGATTATACAAGCATACATATATACGGTCATTTTCTTTCCGATGACATACTTCACTCGATAGAGCAAGATTATACGCTTGTTGGTAATCGTGAGCAGGACTTTGGACTTGATTCTCAGGTTCAGAGCACAATAGATTATGTATGGCGTTCGCTTCGTAACGATTGGCGTTTCTTCAAGGAAAGAAGCGTGGCCAGGGACCCATACGGCACGCGTCGTTCCCGTGACCTGATGGAGCGCATGTTCTCCAACCTTGGATATGAATTGAACCGTCAGAATACCAATATTGTAATCAATGGCGTAGCTCATGAAATTACATATATATGCCCTTCCCTAAAAGACCTTCCAATAATAGTTATAGGTGATAAGACCGGTGACGCGGACATTGATACTCTCGACAAATGCTCCCTCGATTACAGAGCCAAAGGTGCACAAAGAAGGAAATCTCCTCATGCTACCATGTTGGAATACCTTAATAATACTGAAAATGTATATGGCATTGTGGCCAATGGCAGGGTCTTGCGCGTCATTCGCAATACCGGCCAGCTTGTGAAACTGACATACATTGAATTCGACCTCCATAGGATGTTGGAAGAAGACAAGTACACGGAATTCTGCCTGATGTTCCGCCTGCTTCACGCCACGCGTTTCCGCGTGTCCGGGGATGAACCGTGCATCATGGAGCGATACTTTAATATGAGTATCGAGAGCGGAAATCGTATTCGTGATGGTCTTTCCCGCGCCGTTCAGCGCACTATGGAGATTATTGGCTGTGCTGCAATTCAAGGACAGGGTGCAGGAAATGATGCCCTTCGTGAGGCGATCAAGACCGGGCAACTCTCGCCTGCTCGTTTCAATAAGGAACTTATTCATTTCATCTACAGACTTCTTTTCTTGTTTATCATTGAGGAGCGCAACCTGGTATATCAGATTCCGTCGGTTGATAGTGATGATTACAAGAAACTATGCAAGCTTCAGGACATATACAAGAAATACTATGCGGCTTCAAGGCTTCGCCAGAAGAGTGAACTGGCATATCTCCGTCAGCGTCACTATAATGACTTATGGAAGGGGCTGATGGACACATTCCGTCTTTTTGAAAATGAGAAATTCGGTGAGCCTCTCGGCATCAAGCCTCTCGGGGGAGTGTTGTTCAACGCGGGCACGCTCCGTTACCTGAAAGCGTGCGACATCAGCAACGCCGACCTGCTGGCAGCCTTCAGCGCGCTCAATGAATTCAAGGACGAAAAGCAGCAGCGGGTGAAGATAAACTATTCGTCGTTGGATGTGGAGGAGTTCGGTTCCGTATATGAGGGCATTCTTGAAATGCGCCCATACGTAAGCCAAGGAATGTCGGCTGACAACTGGGCATTCGGTTTCGTCGGAGGCCTTGACAGACAGAGTACGAGCAGTTACTACACCCGCCCCGACCTCGTGCAGAGTCTCATAAAGACGACGTTGGTCCCGGTCGTGGAGAAAAGATTGTCCGAGTGCAAGACGAAGGCGGAAAAGGCGGAGGCGCTCCTGAGCCTGAAGGTTTGCGACGCCGCCAGTGGCTCGGGCCACATCG
>DCGD01000042.1:0-520 GCA_002315195.1 Prevotellaceae bacterium UBA1787
GGCTTTCGGGCAATGCAACAAACATGACGCCCTTGACATTCTTGAAAAGGACAAATTCCCCAACAAAGAAATGACAGGTAATAAACAAAATCAGAGACCGCTACCGATTTTGCTTTCGGTGCGGCCTTTGACTTTTCAAGGAAGGGATATGGATTATTTGAGTGTGACTTCTACGATGTAATCCAAATCTTTTCTCTGCTCAGGAAGGGTAATCGTCACTGTTCCTGATTTCTTATCCTGCTTGAACTGCAGTTTCTGTTTTCCGTTGAATGAAACAACCTGCTTGACCTTGTCCTTCATTTCAAATTGCAGACTGGCGACATCGCCTTTCAGAACGTGCAGATAAAGCGTCTTGCCTTTTTGTGTCGATACTCCCCATGGCTGTTCCGGCACCATGCCGCCGCGGGTGCCATAAATGGTTTCTCCGTATTGTCTCATCCACTCTCCCATGCCTTTCAGGCGGTCAAGCGCCAATGCGGGTAGTTCACCATCAGGCTGAGGACCGATGTTTATCAACAGT
>DCGD01000042.1:610-12485 GCA_002315195.1 Prevotellaceae bacterium UBA1787
CCCCACATGCCGTTCATGGTCTGGCACATTTCCAAGGGAAGCTGTCCTATGGCCTGGCCCGACAAACCCGACTTGTTTTCTCCCGGCACGTCGCGCTCGAACATTTGGAAATCCTCACCCGGCAATGGTGTAATGTGGTGATTGTTGCCTACCATGCAGGATGGCTGTATCTTGTGAATGAGGTCATACAATTCACGCATCTTCCAATCAAAGGAATCCTTGTCATGATCCCAATAGCCGTCAAACCATATCGCGCCGATGGGACCGTAGTTCGTCAGCAACTCACCCAATTGGGTTTTCATGAAATTCATGTAGGAATTGTAATCTTCATGTCCTTTCCTGCGACCGGTCTTGAGGCCCGTGCGGCCGAGTGGGTAATCTTCGCGTATCCAGTCGAGCTGCGAATAATATAAATTCATCGTCAAGCCTTCATCCTTGCAAGCCTTGGCAAGTTCTCCGACGACGTCGCGCTTGAACGGTGTGCCGTCCACGATGTTGTACTTTGACGTGCTTGTCTTGAACATGGAGAAGCCATCGTGGTGACGTGACGTAAAGGTGATATACCCGGCGCCCGCATCCTTGAATGCCTTAATCCATTCCTTTGCGTTGAAATTCGCGGGATAAAAACCCTTGGCGGCTTTTGCGTACTCATCCTTGTGCAGCCCGCCATTCTGGAGATACCATTCCCCTTGCGCGTACATGCTGTATATTCCCCAATGAAGGAATATGCCAAGCTTCATGTCGGAAAAACGCTCGCGCGCCTTCAGTATCTCGGCTGAAGGAACATACTCCTGAGCGCCGACGGAACCGGCCACACATGCCAACAACAAAGAAACGCTCCATTTCCTAAAAGTTTCAATCATTCTCATATTATTTGTATTAAATTGATTATCAAAATTTTAATGTATCGTGCAATGAAGAAAAAGAAAACTGTACCGGTGATGTGATGAAAACTCTGTTGTAAACAAGATTTGAGGGCCCCTGAATCTTTGTAATCTGCCATGCAGCACGCCATCGACGCAAAAAGCTTACTCGGTTTTCAAAAAATTATTGATGAGTATCCCAATCCAACCGATACAGTCTCTTATTTCTCGAACATCAAACTCATGGGACGGGAACTATTTCCCTGCCATTGCCGAGCCTGTGTTTTTCTGTTGCAAAGGTAACATTACTTTCCTTATTACGCAAAACATGACCCACTTTTTTGCATCGTGGACGATTTTTTTTTGGTTGAGTGCCTGAAATGCGATCTTTCGTCATGAAATTTCTTGAAATGCGAAAGGTGCGCTTTACCGACTCAATTGTGAATTGCCAATGGGTGTACCTGCAAGTTCTTCCGTAAGTTTTCCATCCTTTATCGCCCAGGCACCATTTACGAACACATGCTCTATGCCCGTGGCATATGTGTGCGGCTGTGCGTATGTGGCCTTGTCCGCTATGGTGTCGATGTTGAATATGGTGATGTCCGCGGCATAGCCGGGTATGAGCAATCCTCTTTCCTTCAGCTTGATGCGGGAAGCGGGAAGTCCCGTACACTTGTATATGGCTGTTTTCAAATCCAGTATTTTTTTGTCGCGCACAAAGTGTTCAAAGAAATGCGCAAAGGTGCCATACGAACGCGGATGCGGTAGCTGCCGGCCCAATTCACCTTCGGGACAATAGACGCTGCCATCGGATCCGGGCATGGACAAGGCGTGGGCATATAGCTTTTCAAGATTTTCCTCTTTCATGGCAAACACCGCCTCCTGCACGCTCAAATTCTCGGATATGAGCAGGTAGCGTATCATTTCCCATTCATCCTTGCCCGAAATCTCACAACATTCGGCGAGGTTCTTGCCCGCATAGACCTGGTTGTCGGGATTTGCGCAACCGGCGACCACTACCTGCCGGGGGCCGCCGAAACCTTCCAGGCAATCGTACGCATGTTTCTTCATCATCTCGCAGGACTCCTTGTCGTTCAGGCGCGCAAGCACATCTTCTTTTGTTCCCTCCCGCATTTCTATGGGAAGCAGATTGGTGAAACCGGTGGCGAACGCGGTATAGGGATAACGGTCGAAAGCGATGTCGATGCCTTCGGCGCGCGCATCGTCTATCTTTTTCAGCATGGCGTCTATCTTGTCGAAATTGGCGGGATTCTGCGCTTTCAAATGGGAAATCTCCAGACGCGCGCCGGACTGGCGAGCGGCTTCTATGGCTTCATCCATCGCTTCAAGCACATGGGACGCCTCGTTGCGCATGTGGATGGAATATAGCGCATTGTGCTTGGCCACTACCTTGTTGAGGGCGACCATCTCCCGCGTGTCGCAATAACATCCCGGGGTATATTCCAAACCGTATGAGAGCCCCACCGCCCCCAGGGACAGTTCCTTGTCGAGTATGGCGCACATTTGCTTCAACTGTTCATCGGTGGCGCGTACATTGTAAGGCCCTACGACCGCCTCGCGGATGTCACCATGCCCCACGAGCGTGGCGTAGTTTATGCCTATCTTGTTTTTCCCGAGTGTTTCCAGGAAACCGTCCACGTCCCTCCAGGCGGGATAGCCGAAGCGCTGCGTCGTCTTACGCTCCTCCCATGCTTCGTCGGAATATACGAAAGGGGCGTATCCGCAGTTGCCGCCGAGGTCCGTCGTGATGCCCTGATAGATGCGGCTGTTGCCGTGCGGCGCCTTAAACAAGTTGGTGTCGGTGTGGGTGTGTATGTCTACAAAGCCCGGCGATACTATCAGCCCCCTGGCATCGACGACACACTTTGCGCTGGTGCCGAGATCCTGGCCTATGGCGGCGATTTTTCCATTCTTGATGGCGACCTCGCCTTTGATGGGGTCTTTGCCGTCACCTACAAACACAATGCCGTTCTTGATGATGGTGTCAAATGTGTCTTTTGACTTGATGCTGCATCCCTGGAGTGTACTTACGCCAAATGCTGCCGCACCAAATGCTGAAAACTTCAAAAATTCTCTTCTATTCATGGTTAAAAAGTTTTTTTCGCTTATGGTTGTGTCATTGGATTGCTCAAAACTATGGTATGAAAGTGCAAATTTACTAAACACATTGAATTAATCTGTTTTTATCCGTCATATTATTTATTGACGATGAAATTTCGGGCGCATTTCATGAAACCCGAAAATTTTGACTAAATTTGCATTGAATCTTGTCGGCCGCGTGCGACGGACGCGCGTTCACGACACGCTTCCAACGTTTCATCGTATGTTGGATAAGCCTTGACAATGAAAAAACGGTACAGCAGATGAATAATCAAAAGCCTGACGTCATACTTGAAAATGGAACTGTGGCTAACTGCCTGGAACCCGTGGTGGTTTCGGCGAGCAGAAGTACGGATATCCCCGCGTTCTATTGCGATTGGTTTTTCCATCGCCTGAGGGTGGGTTACTCGGCGTGGACGAACCCTTTCAACGGGGCAAGGATGTATGTCAACTATGCCAAGACGCGTTTCATCGTGTTTTGGTCAAAGAATCCACGTCCCCTTCTTGACCATGTGGAGGAACTCCGCGAACGAGGCGTTGGTTGCTACGTTCAATATACGCTCAATGACTATGAGGGAGAAGGACTGGAACGTGGCGTGCCACCCATTTCAGAGCGTATGGACACATTCAAAAGACTTGTTGAAACACTGGGATTTGGCGGCGTAATCTGGCGCTTTGACCCTCTTGTGCTTACCGATGACATCGACATGGACAAGTTGCTGAGGAAAATTGAACACATTGGCGACCGGCTAAAGGGTTACACGGAAAAACTGGTTTTCAGCTTCGCCGACATCGCCCTCTATCGCAAGGTCAAGTCCAATATGGAAGCTAACGGCGTCCACTATCGTGAATGGACGGAAGGACAAATGACCGAGTTCGCCGCAAGGCTTGTCGCGCTGAACAAAGACAAAGGTTGGAATTACGAACTTGCGACGTGCGGGGAAAGGGGTAGATTCCCGGGCGTTGTACCCAACCACTGTGTCGACGACGCGCTCATCATTCGCAGAGCCTACCACGACAAGGTACTCATGGATTTCTTGCATGCGAGAATATCAACCATGCCGGAAATGGATTTGTTCGGCGTTCCCATTCCTCTCCCACCCGGTGCCATTGTCCTCAACGACACCCTGTACGCCATGCGTGGCGACAACAAGGACAAGGGACAGCGTGAATTCTGCGGCTGCATGAAAAGCAAGGACATCGGGCAATACAATACCTGCATCCACATGTGCGAGTATTGCTACGCCAACGCCAACAAGCAGACCGCAGCCAAGAACCACCAATGCCACATGCAAAACCCACGGGCGGAAACCATTACCGGAAAATGAATTACACAGACTACATACTAAAGGCAAAAGATTTGACCATTGAAACGATGGGCAACATCTCAAGCCTTACCACACCCACACATTATCAACTACACAAATATGGGCAAAATCGATGAACTGATACGGCAATACTGCCCCGAGGGGGTGGAGTATGTGCCACTTGGAGATATCCTTGATTATGAACAACCCACAAAATACATTGTCAAGGGAACAAAATATGATGATGGTTTTTCAACTCCAGTCCTGACAGCAGGTAAATCGTTAATATTGGGTTATACAAATGAGAAAGAAGGAATATACAAGGCGTCAAAAGACAATCCAACCATAATTTTTGACGATTTCACCACATCTTTTCACTGGATAAACTTTGATTTCAAAATAAAGAGTTCAGCTATAAAATTTTTAAAACCTAAAATAAGAGATGACATTTCGTTTAGGTATATATATTATGCAATGTGTTGCATTGACTTTGTAGCAACTGACCATGTAAGGCATTGGATTTCTCAATATTCTTTGTTTGAAATCCCTCTCCCCCCCCTCCCCGTCCAGGAGGAAATAGCGAGGATATTGGATACATTTTCAGAACTGCAAGCGGAACTGCAAGCGGAACTGCAGGCGGAACTGCAGGCGAGAAAAATACAATACGAATTTTACCGGGACAAACTGCTCTCTTTCGAAGGAAGAATGGATGTGGAATGGAAAAGATTGGGGGATGTGGCAAGTATCAAGACTGGAAGAAGATTTGTGAAAACTGATATTAGAGAAAAAGGTGTTCCTTGTTTTCATTATGGAGACCTCTATACATACTATGGCATGACAGCAACCAAAACAAAAGGATACCTTGATGCAGAACTTGCAAGTAAATTGAGATTTGCCCAGCCAAACGACGTAATCGTTGTATGTGCAGGTGAGAACGATATGGACTTGGGCATTGGTGTTGCTTGGTTAGGAAATGAACCCGCTGTTGTTCATGATGCTTGCTGCATACTTCATCATGAACAAAATCCGAGATACCTTTCTCACTTTTTAAGAACTCACAATTATCATCTTCAAATGAAAAGATATGCCAAGAATGGCAAGATATCATCTTTGGCATCATCTGCTCTTGCAGAAGCATTTATCCCTATTCCCTCATTAGAGGAGCAAGAAAGAATAGCATCCATCCTTGACCGTTTCGATGCCCTTGTCACCGACCTCACCCAAGGTTTGCCGGCGGAGATTGAGGCGAGGCGCAAGCAGTACGAGTATTACAGGGACAAACTTTTGACCTTCAAGAGAAAATCCAACGATTGAAGCAATGATATCACGGTGCTTCGTCTCTATGACAAGAACAACAAAGTGAACAACCTACTTGCGAAAGGTTAGTGATGAGTCTCCTTGAAAAAGTCATTTTTTTTGATTTTAGATTCGTAACATATTGATTGTCAATGCTCATTTTTCACAAAAATACTTTTTATAGTGGACTCAGTGATAGACAGTCGCATTTCTCAAAAGGAAACTACGAAATACTATAAGAATTTTCATTTTGATAAGAACAATTACTCGTTAGAACAAGGAAATAGACAAATCCTATTGGGTTTAATAATGAAAAACCCCGTATATTGACAAGAACCGATTTTGACAAGTGAATCATGAATGAGTTGAACACCAAACCGCTTCAGTATAGCACCTTGCCAAAAAAATACTTTTAGACTTTCAGACCATATTAAAGCCCCTCGCCTCTTGACCCAAAAACTTTTAGACTATAATAAAGACTCTTGGACTATAATAAAGACTTATATTTTCCGCTATCACAATAAAATGCATTATCTTTGCAGAAGAATTCATTAATGAAACAATATATTTATGTTGATTTACAAGTGGCTCGTTGCTTTTGGAAAATATTTGATGCTACTGGGACGAACGTTTCAACGACCGGACAGGTTTAGAATGTTCTGCAGGCAGTATTATACGGAAATATGTCAACTGGGTGTCGACTCCATTGGTATTGTTCTGCTTATTTCCTTTTTCATCGGTGCGGTAATCTGCATCCAAATAAAGATGAACATTCAGAGTGTCTGGATGCCGACCTGGGTATCCGGCTACACGACACGCGAAATCATGCTGTTGGAGTTTTCCTCCAGCATCATGTGCTTGATCCTCTCAGGCAAGGTGGGTTCCAACATAGCTTCCGAACTGGGTACGATGCGTGTCACACAGCAGATTGACGCATTGGAAATAATGGGCGTCAATTCGGCGAACTACCTGATATTCCCCAAGATCCTCGCCATGCTGACAGTGATCCCGTCTTTGGTTACGTTCAGCACGGCTTCGGGCATCGTCGGCGCCTATGCCACAGCCTACATCGGGCACATCATCACGCCGGCCGACCTGACCGACGGACTGCAGCACGATTTCAGACAATGGTTCTTTTGGATGGGCGTGATAAAATCCTTTTTCTTCGCCTTCATCATTTCAAGTGTTTCCGCATATTTCGGCTACACCGTCAAGGGAGGGTCCGTCGAAGTTGGCAAGGCCAGCACCGACGCCGTCGTCACAAGCAGCGTACTCATCCTTTTTTCCGACATGTTTCTTACACAAATGCTTTCATAACCATGATTGAGATCAAGAATATCAACAAGGAGTTTCCCGACAAGAAAGTGCTTTTCGACATCAACATCACATTCCGGGAAGGAATAACAAACTTAATCATCGGCCAAAGTGGTTCCGGCAAGACGGTGTTGCTGAGTTGCATTGTGGGACTGCTTGAACCCACCCAGGGAGAGATACTGTATGATGGACGCAATTTCGTGAAAATGAACAAAAAGGAACGCGCCCTCATTCGCAGGGAAATGGGGATGTTGTTCCAAGGCGCCGCCCTGTTCGACTCCTTGACCGTTTTGCAAAACGTGATGTTCCCATTGGACATGTTTTCAAATGACTCATACAAGGAGCGTGTTCGCAGGGCGCAACTTTGTCTTGACCGGGTCAATCTGTCGGACGCACAAAACAAATTTCCGGAAGAACTGAGCGGAGGCATGCAGAAGCGCGCCGCCATTGCACGCGCCATTGCCATGCAGCCCAAATACCTGTTTTGTGACGAGCCGAATTCGGGACTTGACCCCAAAACTTCGCTGGTCATTGACAACCTGATACACGAAATAACGGTCGAAAACAAAATAACCACCATTATCAATACCCATGACATGAACTCCGTGATGGGAATAGGTGAAAACATTCTGTTCATATACAAGGGACACAAGGAATGGCAAGGCTGCAGCCATGAAATCCTGACTTCCAACAACCAAAAGTTGAGCGATTTCATTTTCGCCTCCGATTACAGCAAGCAAATGAGAAAAGTAATGGAAAAAGAGGCATAGCACACGATTAACATCATTTTTACAACATCATTTTTTACAATATTACGTTTTATGCTTCATTTTTCATTGTCGTTTTCAATGTAACATGTAGGATAACAAGAATGACTTCCATGAAAGAACTAAATCAAACAAACCATCAGGATACGGTCCATACACAAAACAAGGCATTGCCCACCGGGACGGAAGAACTTAGGAAGACGCTACGTACGGAACATCTCGTCAAACGGTACGGCAAGAGAACGGTCGTGAACGATGTCAGCTTCTATGTTCAGCAAGGTGAAATCGTGGGACTCCTGGGACCGAACGGAGCAGGAAAGACGACTTCGTTCTACATGACAACCGGTCTCATCACCCCGAATGGAGGAAACATTTTCATCGGCGAGCAGGACATCACGAAATTCCCGGTTTACAAACGCGCAAGGCATGGCATTGCCTATTTGGCGCAGGAGGCGTCGGTGTTCCGCAAGATGACGGTTGAGGACAACATCGCCTCCATTCTACAACTCACCAAAAAACCGTTGGAGTACCAAAAGGAAAAACTGGAAAGTCTCATCAAGGAGTTCCGACTTGAAAAAGTACGTCACAACCTGGGCGACAGACTTTCCGGCGGTGAGCGCAGACGCACGGAAATTGCGCGCTGCCTTGCCATTGACCCAAAGTTCATCATGCTGGACGAACCGTTTGCCGGCGTCGACCCCATTGCGGTCGAAGACATCCAAAAGATTGTGTGGAAACTGAAAGACAAGAACATTGGCATTCTCATTACGGACCATAACGTCGAAGAAACGCTTTGCATCACCAACAGGGCATACCTGTTGTTTGAAGGGAGAATCCTGTTTCACGGCACACCGGAAGAACTGGCCGCGAACACCGTGGTACGAGACAAATACCTTACCAACAGTTTTGTACTTCGCAAAAAAGATTTCCAAAGCGCGAACTAACCTTGGCTTTTGGCGTCGGCATTGGCATGACAAGTATATGGATGGCGAAAGAAGACTTTCAAGACACCTCACATAAAAGCCAATGACAATGCCAACGAGAGACAAAGCCAAAACCAACAAGAACCAAAGTGTTAAAAAGTTT
The DNA here is from genome assembly GCA_002315195.1 of Prevotellaceae bacterium UBA1787. The sequence continues at coordinate 9,365 of DCGD01000042.1, forward strand.
TTCGTTGGAAAATCATTTTAATTCATGAAATTGTACTTATTTCTTAAAGAAATATTACCTTTGCATACATGTTTTGGTAGTTCAAAGTAAAATGTTCGGAACATTGCACGAAGAATTACAATAATTTATTAATATTCAAATAATTAAAATGGGACTGTTATCAAAAATTTTCAACAAAAATAAGGATGGGCAGCAAGAAGAAAAAACCGGTGGCATGGAAGATTTCATGACACTCATCCGAGTATATTACCAGGCCGCCCTGGCGGGAAAACTGGGAATAACCAATCTTGCCATGCTTCCAGACTTACGCGTCTTTAAACAAACGCTCCACGTGCCGACCGTAAACAACAGACTGGGTATCGGTGAAAAGAACCGCTGCCGCAAGATGCTGACTGAAATTTATGGCATGAGCGATTCCTTCTTCAAGGAAATCGATGATAGCATCAAGAAGAACTGCCGTAATGTCCAGGACATGCAAAGTTACCTTTTCATGTTTCAAAATTTCAGCCAAGACATTATGACACTGCTCTCCAACACGCTGCAACTGAAACTGCGCATCCCCTCGATATTCAAGAAAGTTCTCTTCACGGTGGTGGAAAAAGGCGTGAACGACATTCTTAACAAGAACAACTGGAAAGACAGTGGACAGCGCAAAATGGCATTTGACATCCGTACGCTTCAGAAACGCTTGACATACAGCGAGAACTGGATAACCGAATATGCTTTTCACATCGTATATTTGGCGAAAAAGGAACCCAAAAGAAAAGACCTTGAAGATAAGGCAAAATAATTCCATAGAACAAACGTCAGTCATGCAATACTTTCAACTGATACATGAATCATGATGGAAGGAAGAGAAAAGAGTCTGCAGCAATTGGTCGTAAAACTAAATACATTGCTTGAAAAACACAAAGCATTGAACCAAACCATCCTACAACTGAAACAGGAAAACCTGCACTTGAAAGAACAGAATGCACTCCTGCAACAGACGCTGTCGGAAGCAAGGGGCATGAAAGTCCTTGCCATATCCAATTCGGATATTAACAAGACTCGCAAACAAATTTCCCACATCATCCGGGAGATAGATGAATGTATTGCTTTGATAAGCGTGTAATTCGTTCCACGTCATGCCCATCGACAGCCAAAAATTCTCAATCCAAATTACCGTTGGTTCTAAATCGTTTTCCATCGTGGTCAATCGGGAAGATGAATTCATCTACCGTGAAGCCGCAAGGATGATAAACCAAAAACTCCAGCAGTACAGCAATTCCTACCTGAACAAAGACAAGGAGGACTATTTGACCATGGTACTTTTGGACATAGCCGTCAAATTGGTAATTGAAAAAAACATGGACAGCCAACTTGAAGAAATGGCCAAGAAAATCGATGAGGCGCTTGACAATCCACAACAATAATTCAAATTTAATAATTCATATTATTCAGCATAAATCTTTATAAAAACATGATAACAAATATTATATTGACAATCATCGGTTTGGCCATAGGACTCGGCGCAGGGTACGGCATTTTCATGTATGTTTTGAAAGGCAAGTACAACACCATGATGGACCTTGCCGCAAAAGAGGCGGAAAATATCAAATCCAAAAAACTTTTGGAAGTCAAGGAGGAATTTCTCAACAAGAAATCGGAATTGGAAAAGGAAGTCCAATCGCGCAACAGCAAACTGCTGCAGACGGAAAACAAACTCAAGCAGCGCGAAATGAGCCTCAATCAACGTCAGGAAGCCATAACCCGACGAAAGAACGAGCAGGACAAACTGCAAAGCAACCTTGAAGTTCAGCAACAGGCATTGGAACACAAACATGAGGAACTGGACGAATTGCAGCAGCAGGAACGAGAGAAACTCGAAACCATAAGCGGACTTTCGGCCGAAGAGGCCAAGGAACGCCTGATCGCTTCACTGAAAGACGAGGCCAAGACCAACGCACAAAGCTACATCAACGAAATCATGGACGACGCCAAGATGACCGCGAACAAGGAAGCCAAGAAAATCGTCATTCAAACCATACAGCGCGTGGCAACGGAAGCTGCCATAGAAAACAGCGTTACCGTCTTCCACATTGACAACGACGAGGTGAAAGGACGCATCATCGGACGTGAAGGACGAAACATACGCACCCTGGAAGCCGCAACCGGCGTGGAAATCATCGTGGACGATACGCCGGAGGCCATTGTCATCTCCGCTTTCGACCCCATTCGACGTGAAATTTGTCGCCTGGCATTGCACCAACTCATCACGGACGGCAGAATACACCCCGCACGCATAGAGGAAATTGTCGCAAAGGTCAAGAAGCAAGTCGAGGAAGAAGTCATTGAAACGGGTAAGCGTACCGCCATAGACTTGGGCATTCACGGACTCCATCCTGAACTCATACGTATCATCGGCAAGATGAAATATCGCTCTTCATACGGCCAAAACCTTTTGCAACACGCACGCGAAACCGCAAACCTCAGCGCCATCATGGCTTCTGAACTCGGATTGAACCCCAAAAAGGCAAAGCGCGCGGGTCTTTTGCACGACATAGGCAAGGTGCCCGATGAAGAAACGGAATTGTCACACGCACTTTATGGAGCGAAACTCGCCGAGGAATACAAAGAAAAAGCGGACATCTGCAATGCCATTGGCGCACACCACGACGAAATGGAAATGGAAACTCTGCTCGCACCCATCGTCCAGGTGTGCGACGCCATCAGCGGAGCACGTCCAGGCGCACGACGTGAAATTGTTGAAGCCTACATAAAGCGTCTGAAAGACCTTGAAAACATTGCGATGAGCTACCCGGGCGTTACCAAAACCTATGCCATACAAGCCGGACGCGAACTGCGCGTCATCGTAGGGGCGGACAAAATCGACGACAACCAAACGGTGGAACTGAGCGCCGAAATCGCTAAGAAAATCCAAGATGAAATGACTTACCCGGGCCAGGTCAAGATTACCGTGATACGAGAAACAAGAGCTGTTAACTACGCAAAATAGAAAAATGTGAAACACAATCTTACATATAAAGTCCTCCCCATTGTACTGGCCACTTTCATGACCGGTACAATGGGGTTTGCTGATTCCTACAACTACGAAAGCAAACTCAAATACAACATCGAG
>DCGD01000042.1:12517-14422 GCA_002315195.1 Prevotellaceae bacterium UBA1787
AAACAATCCCCTGTGGCTCAACGCCAACAAATATGGACTTTCCAGCGTCAATGGCAACAATGGCTATCTGCGCACCGGCATTGAGGGAGTGAAACCGTTGGGATATGACCGAGAATGGCATTTCAACTACGGAGCGGACCTCGCAGTCGCATACAATTTCACCTCTTCTTTTATCATCCAGCAACTCTACGGCGAATTGCAATACAGAAAATTCGTTTTGGGAATAGGTAGCAAGGAACGCCCCGCCAACCTGAAGAACATGGAACTCAGTTCCGGAAGCCAGACCTTCGGCATCAACGCACGGCCTATACCCGAAATCAGCATCGGTACGTCGGATTATTTCAACGTGTTGAAAAACAACAACCTCATCGGACTCAAATTCCATTTCGGCTACGGATTGACAACGGATTGGAATTGGCAGAAAAAGTTTGTCGCTTCCGGTGAGCGATACACGGGATATACTATTTCCCATACGCAGTCGGGATTTCTGCGCATAGGGGATGAAAAGAAATTTCCACTCGTTTTTGAAGGGGGACTTGAATGGGGCTGCATCTTCGGCGGAAAAAGTCACGACTTGGACTATGGCAACATCAAGGAGATTACCATGAAACAGGGAATCAAGCAGTTTATCGAAGCCATTTACGGGGGAGGATCTGACCCGACCGACGCCGGCTACAACAACGCGCAAGGCAACACCGTCGGCAGCTTTCTGTTAAGTCTCAGCTACAAACTCAATGACGCCAAAATCAGGTTGTACCTTGACCACTTTTTTGAAGACCATTCACAAATGTTTTTTGAATATGGTTGGAAAGATGCGCTTTACGGACTCGAGTTCACTTTTCCCAAAAATCGCCTCGCATCTTCCTTTGTATATGAATATGTAAGAACCGACGACCAGTCCGGCCCGATTTACCATGATGCCACAGCAAGCGTGCCCGACCAAATAAGCGCGGCCGACAACTACTACAACCATACCATTTATTCAGGTTGGCAACACTGGGGGCAGGCCATTGGCAATCCCTTGTTTACGGCACCGCTTTACAACACAAACGGAAAGATTTACTTTGCCAACAACCGCTTCAGGGCGCACCATTTCGGACTTAGCGGAGACCCGACCGCTTCACTCCACTATAGGCTGCTCTATTCCTACTCCACGAATTTGGGAACTTACGACGCACCATTCGACGGGAAGACATACAACACATCCTTTTTGGCGGAGGTGGCATACGCTCCCAAGCGTTTGGGACACTGGAACATTGAAGGAAACAGCATCCGTCTCGGCTTTGGCTTTGACAAGGGAGGATTGCTGGGCGACAACACCGGATTTCAATTGACAATTTGTTCAAAAGGCATTTTTAAACAATAATTCATCATGATACATGGAAAATTCTTATTTTTAGGTGCTGTCGCGGCGATGATTTGTTTTTTGTGTACCACCGGATGCAGCAAAATGTCAGACAATGGCGAATTGGACGGCATGTGGCAGATTACACACGTCAGCAAGTGCAATAATGGAACATACGGAGCCGCCGTCGATGTAAAGAACGAAAAAGCGTACCTGTCTTTTCAACTTCAATTGGCACAAATAAAGTGGCTTAGCAAAAGTTTCCAAGGAAGCTCCACAATTCTCGCACGTTTTCAGCACAGGGGGGACAGCCTGAGACTGTACAATTTCTACCGACATTTCCGCACAACGGACTCCCTCTTCACGGCAAAAGACACACTACTACTCTCACCGTTGGGATTCAAAGGATTTGAAAATAAATTCAAGGTGTTGGAGATTGGTGAAGAAGACATGAAACTACAAAGCACTTTCGCAAGAATAGAATTGAGAAAATTATAACGCACAAGAAAAACCTAATCGCACAAAATGTTGTATCTTTGCAGCATGATTCATTAACATTT
>DCGD01000103.1:0-3824 GCA_002315195.1 Prevotellaceae bacterium UBA1787
CTATCTGTGCCAAGGCATTCTCTACCGAGTCGTCCACCTTGAGTTCAAGCACAAAGATGTCGGCCTTGGTTTGGATGACAACATCGGCACGGCCCAGGATGCTCTTGACTTCGGTATCGACTGTGGCATTGAGCATGGAGAATGTCATGTAGAACAAGAGTTTGTAGAACGACTCACGGCTTTCCTTTTCGTCCCATTCCTCACGGGTGATGATGTCGTAGGGTATCTTGGCAATGTAGGTGCGGAGGGCAAGGAGCGCTTCCGAAAGATTACCATCGAAAATGGCTGATGCCATCTGACGAACAAGAGAATTGTTGTCGGCGGAACTGCGCTTCAAGATTAATGGCGATAGGCAATCAACCATACCGTGGCGTACTTCATTGTTCGGGAAATGCAGCGTGTATGTCTTCAGTCTCCTGTCGTAACTGTCGATGGTCAGATGGCCACTTTGATAAAGAAGCGGCATAGGTGTCAGTCCATTCTCACAAGAAATGTTGAATTCGTTTTCACCAACCTTTATGCCGTCGTACTCCAGGGCGTTGGTGATGGGATAATGCTTGAGATGCTCAATAAGTGCGGTTGGAGTTCCCGTTTCAAACCAAAAATAATCGGTTGTACCCTTGTCAAGGGCTCTCAGCAAACTGAAGGGTGCATATACGTCTTCGCTGTTCCTTGAAAATGATAGCCATCATAGTTTTTCTTCAGCAAAGCGTAGGCTTCATCTACGGAGATATGGAGTCTCTCCGCATAATCTGCGACGCATGGACGCAGCACGTTGTCAAGTTCATCCTGAGTGATACCGCAGATACCGGAATATTCATCATCCATGGAAATCTGATTCAGGTTGTTCAGTTCCGAGAAGATGCTCAGCTGCGAGAACTTTGTCACGCCGGTGATGAAGACAAACTTCAGATAGGCCCCGTCCAATTTGACGGTCTGATAGAATCCACGCAGCATGGTGCGGATGCCTTCCACCATGCCGACATTGTAAAGGTTGCGCATCAGCGGTGTGTCATATTCATCAATGATAACGACCACCTTCTGCTTTTGGGTGTTGTAGATGTGGCGAATGAGTTGGTCGAAGCGAGAGCCGAATTCATGGATTCTCTTGGATGTGCCATATTCCGTTTCATACCTTTCGAGCATGGCTTCGAGCACATCACTCATGCCCTGAAGCGTCGTGCAGTTCCGCATCCCGCTCATGTCAAAGTGCAGCACCGGGTATTTCTTCCACTCTTTCTCAAGCGCCGTCACCTTCAGACCTTCGAACAGAGTTCTCTGTCCTTGGAAGTATGCCTTGAACGTGTTGCAAAGCAGTGATTTGCCAAACCTTCGGGGGCGGGCAAGGAATATGTATTTATACTTGTCAACCAGATCGAACATCAAGTCTGTCTTGTCAACATACAGCAGTCCCTTTTCCCTTATTTCCTGGAATTGGTCTGTATCAACAGGGNNGTCTGTATCTATGGGGTATTTATACTTGTTCATTGCATCAACGGTTTATGCGCGAAGATTTCCTGCCGCGTGCCTTGCGTGACGGTCGGCGTTCGAGGTGAGGGCGGAACCCGGCTTGCTTGTCAAGCCTGGCAAGGAGATGAAGAGAGGGGAGGTATACCTCTCATGGCGGCGGAGACCCCGAAGGGAAACCGACATTCCAACGCCAAAGTTACTGCTTTTTCTTTGGAAACGTGCGGCTTTGGCCAAGAAAACGACATTCACGCCAAAAAAACTTGAATTCCTGCATTTTCGCACTCGGTGGTTATGCTCTTGAACTTTTCAAACTGTGTATTTCTGTCCTTGACATCCTTCAATGTGTTCTTGACTTTCGCAAGTCCGTGAGTCTTATTTTTGAGCAAATTTGTAGTAAGAAATACCGGATTACCAACCCTATACATCAAGTAAGGTTACAATTGACAAACTGAAGAAAAGAAAGGACGGAACCGAGCGCGGCCGGAAACTGAAATGCCGCCATGCCGAATGGGGGCGAATTTCGATGGCATCCCCTTCAAGTTGTTCTTTAAAAAAGAGGGGAGGAAACGGAAAGTGTAACGGACTGCCGACGACGAACACCGAACTGGTTTTCTTTGAGGCGCAAGGGGCCTGCGCCATGAGATGGACCGGGTCCGTCAAGGTGAGTTTTGCGGAAATGAAATCGCGCCTGCGTCTGGGGAAATCTGCATGTGAAGTGCATTTAATTCGCCAGGATCATCTTGTCCAACATCATCTTCACATACGATGCCTTTTGATCGGTCAGGAACAATACGTTATGCTTGTTGAACTCTTTTAACTGTTCAATGGTTCTCATTGTATCGGACTTGAAATCCAGCCAATGCTTAACCGCCGCGAATGTCGTATTGGAGATAATGAAACTGCTCAGAGAAATGTCAGGGTCGTACAGCTTAGGTTCTATCTCTTCATGTATGGTCTTGTGCAGTGCGATTTTTGGATGGCTGAAGCCGTTGATATGAGCGATTCCCTTCGGGTCAACGAATGAAACGTATTGATGTCTGCCTACAACCAGCCAGACAATGAAGTCAGGATAGAACCCTGAGGTGTCGAAGAAACCGATGCCTTTCTTGCTTTTATTGCGCAGCAGATACAGTTTCTTGTCCTTGAAGAACTCAGGATTGTGGTCGAAGCAACGCTGAATGTCACAGACAAAATCACGTTCACCCTGGTTCAACTGTACCGGTTTGATCTCAATGAGGTTGCCAAACTGTGGATGCTTGTAACGCTTTTCGTCCAAGAATAGCAGAGGTTGGTACAAGTGACCCGCTATGCAGAGTGCTTCAAAACCGCTGTTCGCATGTGCGATTTGAATGGTTTTTGAAAAACGGTCGTTTGCAAGCGCATTTTTCAGTTCCTCTATCTTTCCGATGAAATTTTCCAAATCCTTGTGAATCAATATCCTGTATTCTGTTTCAAAGTTCGGGTGCGAGGTATCGAGGTAAGCTATTTCCACATTGTTGCTCATCCACTTGCTCTTTGCGTTGTTGTAAGCCTTTTCCATATAGGCTTTCAGCAGAGCGGTGACAATCTCTTGCCACAGGGTGATGCAACGTTTGAAATCGGTAAATTCCAGGTCCGGCCGGGGAATGAGGAGTCTATACCAATCTGTTTTATGCGCAATTGCCTTGATGGCGTCAAAAGATAGGCTCAGATTGGACCAGCCATCTTCATTCTTGAAGTCTATCAGTGCGAAATACACCTGGTTCCAGTCCACGAAGGCAAGGTGTCTCTCTGAAAGTTTACCTTCGGAACGCACGCCTTCAATGTCGTCCATGACATTCTTCTGACTACGCATGGTCAGAATCTTCGGATAATAGTCCAACGTAACGGGGGTATATGGTAGCATGTCGGGAACAATGGATACGCATTCTTCCATTTTGAAATCCTTGCCTTCCTTCACCCTGAGATATTTCAATCGCTTGGCATTGAGGTTCACGACGGGAAGGATAGGAATTTCAAACTCCTTGTAGTCGGAGTCATTGGTAGGCAGGCCTTCCTCCTCGAGGTATTTCTTGAATTCATCCATGTAATCGGCTTTGATGCCAAAGATATGCAGCGTTTCAAGGTTTTGGATGTATTTGGGAACGGAAGGAGGCGTAAGAGACGCGTCCAGTTTTGACGTCCGTTTCAGGGAATGTGCATAGCCTTTCAGACGCACGCCTCGCCCAAACAATTGTATGATTTGGCTGCCTTCAGACTTGCCTACGTTCAGCAATCCCATCGTGCCGACGCGCCATGAAGACCAACCTTCGGTGAATTTCTTTGAACCAATGAGTACGTTCAAAGTGGATGCGGGCATGTTGATGGTAGCAAAT
>DCGD01000103.1:3864-4143 GCA_002315195.1 Prevotellaceae bacterium UBA1787
AGTCCTTGGTCATCGTGCGGATGCCTTCCGCCTCACAGCGCTTGGCCAATGTGCTGCTGTCGCCCACGTTGATAATGCCAAAGTATTCAGCGTTGCCCATGCGCATGCCCATTTCACCATCCTTGCCTTTCAGGTTGTCAAGGTGAAGTTGCGCCCCGGCTGTGCCGCTGTTGAACACCATCGAAAGCATATCCTGATACACAGCCCGGGCTTCTAAGCCTTTGAGATGGCGCAAATACTTGAACGAGCGTGAAAAAATCGGTCTTTTGCCTGCATCCA
>DCGD01000103.1:4191-6619 GCA_002315195.1 Prevotellaceae bacterium UBA1787
CCTCTTCCGATTGCGATATGAACCGTTGGAAGAATTTCAGGATGAAAACAATGTCACTGACTTCCTGGGTGCCGATGGATTTGTCGGCATTCACGGAACCACCTACGAAAACCGCCAATGGCTTTTCGATGAAGAACGGCTTCAGTGCGTTTCTGTAATCCTTGAACAGTCGCAACTGCTCATAAAAATTCAGCAGGCACGCTGTCAGGTATCTTGTCAGCACCGTTTCATTCCAAGTAGAGTTGAGGTTCAGGATTTGGTAATCCTTACCGTAGCCGTCATTGTAGAAATATCGGTAGGAATAATCAAAGAGCGTGGCCTTGGCGTATTCCTCCAGGAGTTTCCTGTCTTTCTTGACAGTCTGGCCGAACGTCGCGCTATATTCAAAGCAGAAGCCTTCGGAACAGAGTTTGTCGCGTCTGCTTTTCCATGCGTCGCCACTGCTGCCTCTGTGCCCTTCGTCCACAAATACGAGGTTGTCACCTTCGAAGAAATCCGCCGCCACGGTCTTGTCGCCGTCTGTCTCCGCAAGTTTGGTGATTTCGAGAATGTCAACGCCTTGCTTTCCAAAATGGCCCGTCGCCTCTTGTTTGCTGAAGATGTGTGCGTCAATGCCGCTCTTCCGGAACTCTTCGAGGTGCTGGTTCGTCAGTCCTTCATTGGGCGTGATGAGCAATGTCCGGTTTATCTGTTTGTGGTGTTTTTGGGAATAGTGTTGGAACTGCAACAGGTTGATGTGCATCAACAACGTCTTTCCTGAACCCGTCGCGCTCCAAAACGCCAACTTGTTCAGGTCATCCATGGTCATTTCCGACAATCCATGAAAGGTTAAGGGGTCTGCATCGAACTTCAGTGATTTATATTCATTGAGGTCGTCAAGCAGTTTCTCCTTATCGGTGAAATATCGGTCGAGGTAGATCTCAGTAAAGAGAAGACTGAGGTATTGGAAGTATTTCCAGCGTATGGGTTCACTTCGCTTCTCATTGATGGATTCCGTATGCCGATGGATGTTTTGGTCGTATACAAGCAGAAGGTCTTCCGTCAATTCACTGCCCGTAAACAGATGGTCGCGGATGGCATGGAAGAACAATGAAACATTGTTATCGTCGCAGCCTTCAAGAAAGGGGTCTTTGAGGTGTTCGCTCAAAGGGTCGAGGCAGTTTGTACCGAACAAGTCCAAAATGAACCTGTTCAGCACCAATGACTTGTTCAGTTTTCCTTCCGTTTTCTGAGTTTTTTGTTTCTTGGCCATGGTGCAGAGGATTAGCAGTCTTCAAACATTCGTTTGGCGAATTCTTTCTCAGTAAGCACGACTTTCCAGGAGGTTTCGTCAGAGCGGAGGTTTTCAAGGTTGTTGTCACCATTTACATAGATGCGGTCAAACTCATAATCCTTTGTAGAGTAGGCCAATGTCTTGAAGTACTTGTTGAGGCGTTCATTGTCTATCTCATCCACGTCGCGCCAGATGACAAGTGTACGCTCTCCCGTGCGTGTTACGCCTTCGATGGTACAGATTCCGTTCTTTGGAAAATGCATGGTCTCCACATACAGTCCAATGAGATAGTTGAAGGTCTCGATAAGATCGATGTGTTCTTCCTTTGTCTCGTTCTGACGCGTGACAAAGAGTTTCGTGTTCCAGGGATTTCTGAACCACTTCAAGTTGAAGAGTGAATCCTTTGTCTCAGTGTCGAGAAGGTAGCCGAGCATATAACCGTCATAGAACAGACCGTTGTCTGCAGTCATTGTGGATTTGACAATGAGGTTGTTCAATGTGTCTTCATACTGCTCCAAACGCATATACTTGAAGCAATGGCTGCTTCCTTCACGGGAAACGGGCTTGCCATTGTTCCAATCCTTGCTGTATATAACTTTTTGAATACGAGGCTTTGTGACAGTATTGAAATATTCGCCCATCTCGCATAGGATGTATTTACGATTACCCCCATCTTCACGGTTAAGATTAATGACAGCGTGTCCTGTCGTACCGCTTCCTGCAAAATAATCTAAAACAATACTATTAGGTGAACGCGTTGAGGATAATAATAAGTAATCGTTCATAATTAATTTTATAATGCGTAATTCACATTTACTGTTATTCCGACCGAAGACAAAGCACTATTTGCGGCATAGAAGAGGGAGTCTGTAGATTGATAATCTACAGGTCTGAGCCACTTGCATTTAAGAATACGCCATAGCGTTTCGGCTATATTCAACTCTGGTGAGTATGGCGGCAAATAGAATAAGAAGAGACCTCTGCTTTCCCATATCTTTCGGAGTTCCCTGATTTTCCGATTCCTATGTACCGAAGCATTGTCCAATACGACAACGGTTTTCTTCTTTACGGTAAAGGACATTAAATCCAGGTATCCTGACACCTTGTCCGCATCAATGGACTTTTGTGTTGTGAATCCCTTGTATTCATTCCTTC
>DCGD01000065.1 GCA_002315195.1 Prevotellaceae bacterium UBA1787
TCCAGCTCAGGTCGCTGATGTGAATCAAGCCGTCAACACCTTCTTCCAATTCAACGAATACACCGAAATTGGTGAAATTGCGAACCTTGGCGGTGTGCTTGCTTCCAATGCCGTAGGTCTCTTCGATTTTTTGCCATGGGTCTTCGCGAAGTTGCTTGATGCCGAGCGACATCTTGCGCTCCGTGCGGTCAAGGGTAAGAACGACTGTTTCTATTTCATCGCCAACCTTCAGGAAGTCCTGGGCGCTGCGCAGGTGGGAGCTCCAGCTCATTTCCGATACATGAACCAATCCTTCCACGCCCGGGGCGATTTCAACGAATGCTCCGTAATCCGTCATGACAACAACCTTGCCTTTGACACGGTCGCCAACCTTGATTTCTGAATCGAGTGCATCCCATGGATGCGGAGTGAGCTGCTTCAGACCGAGAGCGATGCGGCGTTTTTCGTTGTCGAAGTCAAGGATAACCACGTTCAGTTTCTGTTCGATTTCAACAAACTCATGCGGGTCGTTTACGCGGCCCCAGCTGAGGTCTGTGATGTGAATCAAACCATCCACGCCACCGAGGTCAATGAATACACCGTATGCAGTGATGTTCTTGACGGTACCTTCGAGTACCTGACCCTTTTCGAGCTTGCCGATGATTTCTCTCTTCTGTGCTTCCAATTCAGCCTCAATCAATGCCTTATGGGAAACAACCACGTTCTTGTATTCTTGATTGATCTTGATGACCTGGAATTCCATGGTCTTGCCAACGAAGATGTCATAGTCGCGAATAGGCTTGACGTCAATCTGGCTGCCGGGCAAGAACGCCTCGATGCCGAATACGTCCACAATCATACCGCCCTTGGTGCGATACTTGACGAAGCCCTTGACGATTTCCTTGGTTTCAAGTGCATTGTTGATTCTATCCCAACCTTGCTTAGCGCGTGCTTTCTTGTGTGACAGCAGCAATTGGCCTTTCTTGTCTTCTTCTTTTTCAATGTACACTTCCACCTTGTCGCCCACTTTCAACTCCGGGTTGTAGCGGAACTCGTTGGCTGAAATGACGCCGTCACTCTTGTAGCCTATGTCAACGAGGACTTCGCGCTTGTTGATGGATATTACGGTACCTTCAATCACCTCATGCTCCTGCACTTGGTTGAATGATTCACCGTAAGCTTTTTCGATAGCGGCTTTTTCTTCGCTTGTTTCTACCGTGCCTTGCTCGAATGATTCCCAGTCGAATTCATCGAGCGGTTGAACTTGTTGTAATTTGCTCATTTCTTTAAATAAAAATTGTTACGTTAAAGGGTTAAACTTTTAATATTATTCCTATTTGCAATTTCGGGTGCAAAATTAGCAATTTATTTCAATAAAAATGACATTTGATACCATTATCTTTTTTGTTGTTACATATTATTTTCATTTAATTGTGTACTTTTGTCGCCGAATAACAAAAGTTATTATGAATTATAGCAATACTTATAGGAAAATAGCAAACTGCAGTTTGATGATTGCAGTATTGGTGCTGTTGATTGTAGCATGTAAAAACGACCCCACCAAAACGGATAATAATAAGGAAAACGTGCAGACAACGCTTGTGAATGTGGAAGGCCATTCTCAGGACTCAACCATATATGGCGAGGCGGGGGATTTTGGAATGAGTACATTCACGCTCATCACCGATGGTGGCGATACGCTGTGCTTGTCCCGGACGGATTCGGAAGGAAGATACGGTCAAATCTACGGTTCCCTCAGGCCGGGCAATCGCTATGCGTTGGTTACGGCGGAAGGTGGAGAGGTTTTGTCAATCGTCATCAATGTCACCCAACTTGAAAAATTCACAAAGGCGTATAGCATCCGCAACGGACACTTGGTGCTCCATCCTGATACCACAACGGACACCGTGCACATCGTCACGCTTAATGACAGCGTGTTCAAGTACTTGACTGTCGCCAAGGAAGAACAACTCATTTTGCTTCCGGAAGATTCCACGTCAATAACACATTTCAAGTAAACTGTTTTTATAGGCTGTGGCCATTGGGTGTTCAGCGCGGGCGCATAGTTATTTTGGAACATACGCTTACGTTGAAAAGCCTGTATCATGCACAATTCAGTTGTGCGCCCCAACTTTGCGCCTTTCGGGCAAGCGGTGCTTTCGTACATTGTCAGCGCACGGTCCGGCAGGCGGTTTTCATTGCGCTTTTTCACTATGTGATGTCACGGTTGAACCATTTTCGCATGGTCAGAGATGACAGGGTAAAGTGGTCGCAGCGTGTGGGAAGGCATCGAAAAGTAGCCCGTTGAAATCGTGAGGGGCGCAACAACCGTGTGATTGAAAAACTTGTCTGATTTTTTCGTTTTGTATATTTTTTGAGGGGGAAAATAAAACTTTTGTTTGCAAAACCGCTTCAAGAATGACAGAAATGAATATTTTTAATGTTTTTTATCTTAATTGGAATGTGTATCAATTGAAAATTTGGTAACTTTGCACCGTTTTTAGATTTGGAAAAAAATAAGAAAATCATCTATTTAGTAATTATGGGAAAATATAATTTCAATGCGGGACCTTCTATTCTTCCCCGCGAAGTGATGGAACAAACGGCAGCGGCTTGTCTGGATTTCAATGGCTCAGGTTTGTCGTTAATGGAAATC
>DCGD01000024.1:0-6121 GCA_002315195.1 Prevotellaceae bacterium UBA1787
AAGCGCGTCATCAAGGGACTCACAATCCATAGGCGATATTCTTTTCCTGGCAAGGCGGCATCGCGGACACGCTTACTGTTGCTATGAATTATGTGTGTAATCAGTTCCGTTAAATCGTCCGAGACGGCTTCCGAAATCCTGGCCACGACCTCCTCTATCAGTCCCCAAATTTCATCCGTGATGGAGAATTCCTTCGTTCCTGAGACGACGTCTCCGAACAATCCCCCTATCGTCTCGTATGAATCGAAACGCTTCACCAGCGTGAGAATGTTGTATTGCAGCACCGTCGGCGATATGGAAGCAATCTGCTCCGTGAAATCCCTCGCCTCGCATTTTCCTAAACGAAGGTGCGATTTCATTTCCGAAAAACTCACTTCGATGGCCCATCTCATGGCGTAGATCCTGTATGTTTCAAAGAACTCCAGTTCGGTGTTCGTTGTCATCAGTCCGTGCCCAGTATTTATTGTTATTTACTACAAAGTTATTGAAATTCTGTGATTTACAGAAGCATTTAGCCTTTTTTACAATTGTCTTTGCCGATTTTCACTTGCGAAAGTTGAGTATAGAAAAAGGAACTGACATGGAAAACACGGAATTTCTCTTGCTTATTTGCTTGAAAGAACGTAAATTTGCTCTATGCAATAATGAAAAATCCGATTTGTTTAATTGATGAAAATGAGATACGATACTAAATTCAATGAAAATGAATACGAAATTGTTTCTCTTAATGGTAGTTATCCTCATGATAATGTCGTTCGCCGCTTGCGATAGCGTGAAAAAAAATGAAGAATGCCCCGTTTCGTCAATCACCAAGATGATTGACCTGCACTTGCATTTGGATGGTGCGATATCCCTATCCTCCGCCAGGCAACTTGCAAAGATGCAGAGCATTGCATTGCCTGAAAATGATGACTCTCTGTTGGCATTGATGCGCGTGTCGGAGAATTGTCATGGTTTGAATGAATTTCTTCAGAAATTCACCTTTACTTGTTCGCTCATCCAAACCCCGAAAGGATTGGAAACGTGCGTGCATACTTTGTGCGAGGAACTGCACGAACAAGGCATCATCTATGCGGAAATCCGGTTTGCGCCTCAAAGGTCTTGCGACAAGGGAATGACCCAGGAAGAGGCCGTACAGGCGGCCATCACGGGTTTGAAGAATAGTACGCTTGGCGCCCGGCAGCGTGCCCAGCTCATATTGTGCTGTATGCGCGGTGACACCACCGCTGAAAACGTGGCAATGAACATGGAAACCATCAGGCTTACGAAGAAATACCTTGGCAAAGGCGTATGCGCGGCGGATCTTGCCGGCGCGGAATCCCTGTTCCCCACCGAGAATTTCTCAAGCGTGTTCGCTTACGCCCGTAGCCTCGGCGTGCCTTTTGAAATTCACGCGGGAGAGGCGGATGGTCCGAAGAGCATCTATGCAGCCATGGACTTGGGAGCGTCGCGTATTGGCCACGGCACCCGCTGCATGGAAGACGCAAATCTCGTTGCGCTTTTGTCCGGAAAAAAGATGCCGTTGCTCTTGTGCCCGACGAGCAACGTCCAAACGTGTGTCGTCGATGAAATATCCAAACTGCCGGTCCGCACGTACCTCAATTCGGGAATTATGTTCTGTATAAACACCGATGACCCTTCGATTGAAGGAACGGATCTCAAGACCGAGTGGCGGAAAGTAATCCGGGCTTTTCATCTGACAACGTCAGAGGTAAGGCAATTGATGCTCAATGCCGTGACAATGTCTTTCGCTCCTGAACCCGTCCGTGCGGCGCTGAGGAGTGAAATGTTGGAATGTTATGGAAAGGAATGATCCGACCACGGAACGGAAAGAAGCGAGAAGACAAGCGCGCCCGAGTGACTTATCGTAATCAAATCAGACCAACCCGTCACATGAAACGCAAGTGGCGGCTTGTCTGTTTTCTCCGTTCGAATGGCCATCGTTTCTGGTTTTGCTGAAGAAAAAAGTTGGTTTTGTGTGCGTAGGTGACGGCTTATTTGTACTTTTGCAATGTTTAATCATCAAAAATCTGTTTTGTAATATGAGAGGCTTTTCATCTTCTTTTTTCTACCCAAATGGTGGACGATTGTCGGCGCTCGTCGCGCTTGCGCTCTTGTTGCTTGGTTGTGTGAATGTACCGATCCTTGCCGCCAACAAACTTTTCGACAAAGGCAAATCAAAGTATAAGATAGTCCTTGCGCCCTCGGCCTCCACGTCCGAAAAGACCGCGGCAGGCGAACTGCGGCAGTACATCAAGGAAATCAGCGGGGCGGAGCTTGCCATAGTCAACGACTTGAATTGCAGTGGCGCGCGCATCTTCGTGGGCTACAATTCACGCGTCGAGCAATTGATTGGCAGGAAGAACATCAAGGATGACGATGAAAGTTACACCTACCTAAGCAAGGGAAAGGATTT
Source organism: Prevotellaceae bacterium UBA1787 (assembly GCA_002315195.1). The sequence continues at coordinate 2,417 of DCGD01000024.1, forward strand.
GTTCATCTATGGAGGCAAGCAGCGCGGCACCATGTATGGCGTATATGCGTTCCTTGAAAACGAACTGGGCTGCCGTTGGTACACGCCCTCCTTCTCCAAAATTCCGAAACAAGACAAGTGGAGTTTCAAGACGTTGAACCACAGCGAGAGCCCCGCCCTGAAATACCGCTATTCCAATTACTACAGCGTCGCGGACGACGATGCATGGAGCGCGCACAACAAGGAAAACATGAAATGGACCGCAAGGGCAACCGAATATGGAAATTTGGAAGCTTACTGGAGCGCGCACACCATGGGGCAATTTGTCTCGGAGAAAGAATACTTTGACACGCATCCCGAATATTTCGCCATGAAGGAAGGCAAGCGTATCAAGAGAGGACAATTGTGTCTCAGCAATCCCGAAGTGCTGCGCATCTGTACGGAAGGCCTGCTGAAAGTAATGGAAGAAAAACCTCTCTACCGCATCTATAGTCTTTCCCAAAACGACAATTTTGGCTTTTGCGAATGTGATGAATGTAAGAAGATTGAAGCACAATACGGTGGTCACTCGGGCATCATCCTATGGTTCGTAAACCAAGCGGCCGACGCTGCCAAGAAACTGTTCCCCAATAAATATGTCGGTACTTTTGCGTACCAATATGGTCGTAAACCGCCCGTGGGCATCGTTCCGCGCGACAACGTGGTCATCCGTCTCTGCAGCATCGAATGTTGTTTCGGCCATCCGTTGGAAGCCAATTGTCCGCAGAACAAGGCATTCATGGAAGACCTGAAAGGTTGGAGCAAAATCGCACCGCATCTTTTCATTTGGGACTACATCGTGAATTACGCTCAGTATGTGGCGCCATGGCCTAATTTCCAGGTACTCGGCCCCAACATCCAAACTTTCAAGGACAACAATGCCATCGGTGTGTTTGAAGAAGCGATGTACCAGCGCGGCGGCGCATGCGAGTTCAGCGACATGAAAGCATGGGTGGTCACAAAACTGCTTTGGAACCCCAAACAGGATGTCAACGTGCTTGTAAAGGATTTCATTGATGGATATTACGGAAAATCCGCCGGTAAAATTTGGGAATACTATCAGTTGTGCCAGTCGCTGGTGGTACCCGACAAGCATTATGGCATCTACATCCGTTCGGATGACCCCATCTATTCCGATGAATTTGTCATGAAAGGTGAGGCTTTGTTGAACGAGGCGGTACGCCTTGCGGAAAACAACAACGTCAAGGACCGTGCGGAAGAGGTGCGCTTCCAAATTTTATACCTCAAGTTCACGCGCAACAAGGAACGGTCGTTCAAGGATGGCACATGGGACGAACTGAAAAGGCTGATGGAGAAATTCGACGTTCGCGTAGGCGAAGGTTATGAGGGAAAATCATTCATCAATGACAACGAAAACTACAAAAAGAAATTGGAAGCCGCGCAGAATTGAAAAATAGGATAATGTCCTCTCCAAGAGAGGACATTTCTAATTGTAGAAGCATGACACGTAAAACCACAACGGGCCATTTCGCACACACTCAAGCACTGGTTGAGTCCACTATAAAAAGTACTTTCTGTAAAAAATGAATATTGATAATCAATATGTTATACAACCAAAAACAAAAAAAATCGACTTATTCAAGGAAACTCATATATATATATTGCAGTGCCCGAAACCATGCGATGCACATCGCCACGGCACAATGGCGGGCTGAAGGCCCAGGGGTTTGCTTAGCCCGGGGCAACACCCCGGGTTGTTGGAAGGTCGCAAGATCGCTCTGAAAGAGCAAAAGTAAAAAAGGGGTGCGTTGTTTCGTTTCTATCAAAGTGAACAACTTACTTTCAAAAGTTGAGTTAATGACTAATTTTTGGTGCTTGAATCATGTAATGTTGCAATAGAATAACGTCAACTCCAACATGGCAATCAGGAACGCATCTGTAGGTTATGTATGAGGTTGAAAGTTTGTCGCGTCTTTATGTGAAAGATGCCCTGCAGAAAACGTCCGCTTCAAGCGGGCGTTTTTTGTTGCGCGGCAAGTGGGTGTTTTGACAACACCATGTGATGCTTTTTTCTGAAATTAGATGAATATTGGGAACAGGGAACAAAAAACAGAAAACATACTTTATGGAACAGAATAAATTGAGTAACTTTGCAAGGATTTACGGAAAAGATGCGTCATGTTCTCCACCGGAGAGCGTGTGCGTGTCTTGTATTCAAACTATAACCATTTAAGTATTACATAATTAATATTGTATGAGTGTACAGCAAGACAAAATCAAAAAACTTGTAGAGCTTCGTGAAAAAGCCCGTCAGGGTGGTGGCGAAAAGGCTATACAAAAACAACACGACAAAGGTAAGTTTACTGCTCGTGAACGCATTGCCCTTTTATTGGATGAGGGCAGCTTCGAAGAGATGGACATGTTCGTAGAACATCGTTGTACGAATTTTGGCATGGAGAAGAAGCACTATCTTGGGGATGGTGTTGTTACAGGTTGTGGAACCATTGGCGGTCGTTTGGTGTATGTATTCGCTCAGGATTTCACGGTAAGCGCAGGTTCTCTGTCCGAAATGCTTGCAAGCAAGATATGCAAGGTCATGGACATCGCGATGAAGGTGGGAGCGCCCGTCATTGGTTTGAACGATTCAGGTGGTGCACGCCTGCAGGAAGGCATCAACGCCTTGGCAGGATATTCTGAAATTTTCCAGCGCAACATCATGGCTTCCGGTGTCATTCCACAAATCAGCGCCATCATGGGTCCTTGCGCCGGCGGTGCGGTTTACAGCCCGGCATTGACCGATTTCACCTTGATGATGGAAAACACCTCCTACATGTTCCTTACGGGTCCGGCCGTTGTCAAGACCGTCTTGGGAGAAGTCGTTACACAGGAGCAACTCGGCGGTGCCAGCGTACATTCTACTAAATCCGGTGTCACCCATTTCACGGCCGCCACAGAGGAGGAAGCCATCGAGATGATCAAGAAACTGGTCAGCTACATTCCGCAGAACAACATGGAGAAGACTCCTCGCACGGAATGTACCGACCCAATCAACCGCATGGAAGATTACCTGAACCAAATCATCCCGGAGAATCCCAATTCTCCATACGATATGTATGAGGTCATTTCAGCCGTTGTTGACAATGGTGAATTCTTTGAGGTTCAGCCAAACTTCGCGAAGAACATCATCGTTGGTTTCGCGCGCTTCAATGGTCAGTCGGTCGGCATCGTGGCCAACCAGCCCAAGCAGATGGCGGGCGTGCTCGACTGCAACGCCAGCCGCAAGGCGGCGCGCTTCGTGCGTTTCTGCGACGCGTTCAACATTCCATTGGTGACGTTGGTTGACGTTCCGGGATTCTTGCCGGGCACCGGACAGGAATACAATGCCGTTATCCTTCACGGCGCGAAATTGCTGTACGCTTTCGGTGAATGTACCGTTCCAAAGGTAACCGTCACATTGCGCAAGAGTTATGGTGGAAGCCACATCGTGATGAGTTGCAAGCAGCTGCGCGGTGACATGAACTATGCTTGGCCAAGCGCTGAAATCGCCGTGATGGGCGCGGCGGGCGCCGCTTCCGTATTGTATGCGAAAGACGCCAAGGCTTTGAAGGAAGCGGGAAAGGTAGAAGAAGCCAAGAAATTCCTCAAGGAGAAGGAGGACGAATACACCAACCTTTTCGCCAATCCTTACAACGCCGCCAAATACGGCTACATCGATGACGTCATCGA
>DCGD01000024.1:6141-6351 GCA_002315195.1 Prevotellaceae bacterium UBA1787
GCAACACGCGTTTCCGCATCATCCGCGCACTGGCGCAGCTTGAAAACAAGAAGCTCACCAACCCGGCGAAGAAACACGGCAACATTCCATTGTAGTTAGGGACGGAACAGTTAACAGTACAAATACGTAGATTATCATGAACATCATTTTGGCTGTGACAAATTGGAACGACGTATGGGCAATGACCGGCATCGGAATCGGTGTTGTCTT
>DCGD01000086.1:0-2449 GCA_002315195.1 Prevotellaceae bacterium UBA1787
CGTTTCTCACATTTGTATTTCCACACACTTTTGACTTTTGGGAGTCAACTTTTTTAGGGAATGACGAACATCTGTCCTTTCACCCGAAACCTCGCATGCGCAGCGTGAACACCATTCCCAAAACCCATAAAAGTAACTGACAGAGAAAACATCTATGCGTATTGCCACAATTCGCTTTGTGGGAAAAGGGGTGGGCAATTGGTCCCAACTCCTTGGAGCGTTTCATTTCATCTATCAGAATGACCGAACTTGACCTGATACTTGATATGGACATTTCACAAATCATTCTGTGGATTCAAGGTTTTTCTCAAAAAAAATGTTTCCTTATCCACATACCAACGAATTCTTTGTATATTTGTAAGGATTTTCAAAAAATACAAATAACCGACAACTCACATTTCCATTACAATGATGAACGATAATTTCAGCAGAAGAAGCTTTCTGAAACGAATGGCAGCGGCCGGGGCGCTGGTTGCTACAAGTCAGTTACCTGCAAGGGCGGAGGACAATCCTTCCGTCTTTCCGAAACGCGGACGCTATGAACGTCTTGTTTTGAACTATGTCACCGTCAACATCGGACTGAAGAAACCTTTCTCCGTCCTTCATATTTCCGACACGCACCTTACGGCCGCCTATCCGCATGAGAACGACAAGAAGCAGAAGCTGACTACGGGGCGTACACAGACATTCGGGGGAAGACAGGAAGAGGCCCTGAGAGACTCTCTCGCCTGGGCAAAGGAACACGTGGACTATGTGGTTCATACGGGCGACCTCATCGACTGGCAGAGCGAAGCCAATTTCGACCTCGTCAGAAAATATTTCGGAGGCGCTATGGCGGGAACGATGGGCAACCATGAATTTTCTCCCGACATGGGTTACAGCGAGCCAAAGGAGACCCATACGGAAACTTTCAAGGACCTTACGCGCGAGAAACTTCAGAAAGTGTATCCTTTTAATGTTTCATTCCAATCGCAAGTGGTGAACGGTGTGAATTTCATCACGATGGACGATGTGTACGGTTACGTTACCAAGGAACAGGTTGCCATGTTCAAGCAGGAGGCCAAACGAGGTTTCCCCATGGTGCTATGCATGCACGTTCCCTTCTATACGGACAATATTTGGCGCGCCAACAAACACTTCTGGCAAAACAAACCGACAAAATTCAGCGAAGAAACCGCGCCGACTGTTACAGGGGAATACAAACTGCAGCAGGAAGACCCCGTGACGAGCGGTTTCATCGCCTACTTGAAAAAAGAACCGCTGCTGAAAGCCATCCTTGCCGGACATCTTCACATCACCATTCAGGACCAATTCTCACCAACGGCCATGGAGTATGTCGTCGGTGGCAATTTCATGTTCCACGGAGAGGAAGTGCTGTTCATTTGATAACTTATGCGCCTGAACTTAACCTAAATCACATGAAAAGAATATATCATATTTTATTGATACTGATGACCTTGCCCACGGCCCTTGGCAGCAATGTTCATGCCGAGAAACAGGATTCATGGAGCCAAATTGAACAAAATTTCAGGAACATTCCCGACAAACAGCCACTGGCGGTGTATTGGTACTGGATTGGCGGCAACATGTCAAAAGAAGGTGTCGTCAAGGATTTGCAAGCCATGAAGCAGGCCGGCATCAACCGGGTGCAAATCACCATGGTGGGCAATGACCAGGGAGCCCCCCAAGGTCCCGTACATACTTTTTCGGAAGAATGGTGGGACATTCTCCACTCCATGTTCAAGACGGCGGGAGAGCTGGACATCGAAGTGGGACTGTTCAACTGCCCGGGATGGAGCCAGTCAGGGGGGCCGTGGGTGAAACAGGAACAATCCATGCGCTATCTCGCCTGCGTGAAGGACACGATAGAGGGTACATCGAAGGGTTTCATCAAAATGCCTTCAGTCGGCAAGGACGCACAAGACGTGAAAGTGCTGGCTTTCCCACTTTTGGAAAGCAAGGCCTCGTTCAAAACCAAGGGCGACGTGCTGTCTGAAAAACAAATCGACATTACATGCGAACACCCGACCAAGGTACGAAGCATTACCATCCAGATTGCCAAGGCGGGAGTTACCAACGCCGAATTGTTGGTGCTTGAAAACGGAAACTACCGCAGCGTGGAAAGTTTCACCATCGACCGCGGCAACGCCAACGTCAACGTAGGCTTCCTTCCACTCGCTCCCGTCGTCATTTCCATCCCAGAGACAGAGGGCGGTTCATTCCGCTTGAACCTGCAAAAAGCGGGCATCGTCAAGGAAGTCACGCTTTCGGACATTCCCGCGGTGGAACGCTACGCGGAAAAGACCTTTGCCAAGATGTGGCAGACGCCGCACCCCATGTGGGATGCCTACATGTGGCGTGAACAACCACAATACACCCAGTGCGAGACACTGCAGCCCAACGACGTTATGGACATCACCGACAAGATGACGGCGGACGGCACACTCAA
>DCGD01000086.1:2491-11541 GCA_002315195.1 Prevotellaceae bacterium UBA1787
ACAGGACAGACCAACGCCCCGGCGCCTGAGGAAGGCACCGGACTGGAGACCGACAAGATGAGCAAAGAACACATCAAGGCTCATTTTGACAATTACATAGGTAAAATCCTTAAGCGCATCCCCGCCCAAGACAGAAAAACATTCCGCTATGTGGTGGAAGACAGTTACGAAACGGGCGGGCAGAACTGGACGGACAAGTTGGAAGAGGATTTCAAGAGAGCCTACGGCTATGACCCTACGCCTTTTCTCCCCGTCTTCAACGGTATTGTAGTCGGAAGCCAGGAACAGTCGGACAGATTTCTTTGGGACGTACGCCGACTGATTGCCGACGAAGTATCATACAACTATGTAGGAGGATTGCGGGAAATCAGCCACGAACACGGCCTGACTACTTGGCTGGAAAACTACGGACACTGGGGCTACCCCGGGGAGTTCCTGCAATATGGCGGACAATCGGACGAAATCGCCGGTGAATTCTGGAGTTTCGGCGACCTTGGAGACATTGAGAACCGGTGCGCTTCGTCATGCGGACATATTTACGGGAAAACAAAAGTGTGGGCTGAGTCCTTCACATGCGGAGGACCGGACTTCACACAATACCCAGGACAGATGAAACAAAGGGGCGACCGTTTCTTTACGGAAGGAATCAACGCCACCCTGCTCCACCTCTATATCCAGCAACCTGACGACCGTGTGCCGGGAATCAACGCTTGGTTCGGCAACGAGTTCAACCGCAACAACACGTGGTTCTCACAACTGGACGTTTTCGGAAAGTATCTGAAACGATGCAACTATATGCTGCAGCAAGGCCGGTACATCGCCGACGTGGCTTATTTCATCGGTGAGGACGCACCCAAAATGACGGGCGTACGCAACCCTGAAATCCCAAAAGGCTTTTCCTACGATTATGTGAATGGAGAGGTACTCATGAACGCATCCGTCAGGGAAGGAAAACTCCATTTGGAAAGCGGCATGGAATATGCCGTCCTCGTGCTTCCCAAGCAAAACACCATGCGCCCTGAACTGCTGGGCAAATTGCAGCAGATGGTACGCGACGGACTGACCATCCAAGGCCCCGTTCCCGAAAAATCTCCAAGCCTCCAAAATTATCCTGACGCTGACAATGAGGTGAAAACCATCGCCCAAGAAATGTGGCAGGAACACCAACTGCCTTTCACCGACAAAATCAGTTATGGCAAAGGTTGCATCTACAAATATGCTTCCATTGAACAAATCATGCATGACAAAGGATTGGTGGCTGATTTCCAAGCGGAAGACGATAATCTGCCTTTGCTCTTCATTCACAGGAAACTGAATGATGGTGATTTGTTTTTTGTCTCCAACCAAAGCGACACCATCGTTTCCTTCCGCGGCGCTTTCCGTATCAAAGGCAAGCAGCCGGAATTATGGAATCCTTTGACTTCCGAGTTGAGGCAATTGCCCGAATACCGCACTTTGGCACAAGCCACCGAGATTCCCATGTCGTTGCAGCCATACGAAAGCGCATTCATTATCTTCCGTCAACCTACGAACCAAACAACGACAAACGACAGGAATTATCCCGAAAAGAATGTCCTGCTGAGCATCAATTCCCCTTGGACCGTCAAGTTCCAGGAAAGGCGTGGAGGTCCCGATGCACCCATCACCTTCACCGAACTGACGGACTGGACCACAAACAGCGATGCCCGCATCAAATTTTTCTCCGGCACCGCCACCTATTCCAACACCTTCACGCTCGAAAAACTACCCAAGACACCCATCTACCTTGATTTGGGCAAAGTGATGGTCATGGCAAAAGTCAAACTGAATGGAATTTATGTGGGAGGCGTTTGGACCACACCTTACCGCTTGAACGTTTCCAATGCCATACGAAAGGGGAAAAACACCCTTGAAATAGAGGTTGTCAATTGCTGGAGAAACCGCCTGATTGGAGAAAAGACGCTTCCTGAAAACGAACGGTTTACTTTCCAAACGGCCACCTACTTGAACAAAAACAGCGAATTGCAGTCTTCCGGTCTCCTGGGACCCGTAGAAATACAGACATTCAACTACCTATTAAAATAAATCCCGACAAACATGGAAAACGACAAGAAATACATTTTGGCCATTGACCAAGGCACCAGCAGTTCACGCGCCATTGTTTTTGACCACAACGGAGAAATACAATCCGTATGTCAACGCGAATTTACACAATTCTTCCCTCAGCCCGGTTGGGTGGAACACGATGCGTTCGAGATTTGGCAAACTGAGTCACAAGTTGTCCGCGAAGCGGTCGCCGCATTGCAGCCGGACGTACAAATCGCCGCCATCGGCATCACCAACCAACGTGAGACTACCATCGTGTGGGATGCTGAGACCGGAAACGCCATTTATCATGCCATAGTGTGGCAAGACAGACGGACCTCCACCTACTGCGATGAATTGCGCGCCAACGGCTGGGCTGACAGGATTCGCGAAAAAACGGGACTTGTCTTGGACGCTTATTTCAGTGCCACAAAAATTCGGTGGATTTTGGAAAACGTACCGGGGGCAAAAGCGCGCGCAGAGGCTGGCAAACTGCTTTTTGGTACAGTGGATTGTTGGCTGCTCTGGAACCTCACCCATGGTCGTCAGCACATCACCGACATCACCAATGCCTCACGGACCAAATTCTTCAACATCCATACACTGAAATGGGATGAAGAAATCCTGAACTTGATGGGCATTCCGCTTTCCATGATGCCGAAGGTGCGCTCAAATTCGGAAATCTACGGTTCTACGAACCTACTGAAAGGGATTGGTTCCACAAAGAACGACTCCGTTCCCGTTGCAGGCATGATTGGCGACCAACAATCCGCATTGTTTGGCCAAATGTGCATCCACCCCGGGGATGTAAAAAACACTTACGGAACGGGGTGCTTCCTTTTGATGAACATCGGTGACAAGCCATTGCTCTCGGATAACAAACTCCTGACCACGATTGCATGGAAATTGGGAGAAAAAGTCAGTTACGCCTTTGAAGGCAGCGTTTTCGTGGCCGGTTCGGTTGTCCAGTGGCTCAGGCATGGGTTGGGCGTCATTCGCTCATCCTCTGAGATTGAAGCACTGGCAGCCAGCGTGCCTGATAATGGCGGCGTTTATTTCGTTCCCGCCCTGACCGGACTCGGCGCGCCCTACTGGGACGCATACGCCAAGGGAAGCATCAACGGCATCACCCGCGGCACTACCGTAGCCCATATCGCACGTGCGGCTTTGGAAGGCATCGCTTTCCAAACCATGGACATCGTCAAGGCCATGGAACGGGACGCCGGCGTGGACTTGAAGGCACTCAAGGTGGATGGCGGTGCTTCGCGCAACAACTTGATGATGCAATTCCAATCGAACATTCTACAGACCTCTGTAATTCGTCCCCGAATTACGGAAACAACGGCACTGGGGGCGGCTTACATGGCGGGGCTTGCCGTGGGATTTTGGAACGACATGGAAGATATTTCCGGACAATGGCAGACCGAACATCTTTTCACTCCGAAAGCCACGGACGACTGCGTGGAAAAAGCCAGACAGGGTTGGAGAGACGCCGTGCGTAGAACTTTGACCCCGAATTTTTGAGATGGCTTGATTTTTCATAACGTGCAGACCGAGGGAAAGCGGTTCAACATGCAACCTGATTGACGAACCACCGACTGCACAAGTCCGCACATCTATCGCAACACTTTATTTCCACATAAATATACAAACCAACATGGAATTATTTACTCAATGCTTTCATGAATGTCTCGGCACGATGATTCTCGTGCTGTTGGGCGATGGCGTTTGCGCCGCCACCGCACTGAACAAATCCAAAGCGCAAGGTGCGGGATGGATTGTTGTTACAATGGGATGGGGACTGGCGGTTATGTGCGGCGCCCTCGTTGCAGGGCCATACAGCGGGGCGCATCTCAACCCCGCGCTTACATTAGGTCTGGCTGTCGTCAACCACATGTCATACCTCACCATAACATGCTATATCGCGGCACAAATGCTGGGTGGTTTTATCGGCGCCGTGCTTGTCTATCTGTTTTACAAAGACCATTATGACGCCACCCCCGATGCTTCCGTCAAACTGGGCACTTTCTGCACGGCACCTGCCATTCGCAACAAATGGCGCAATTTCTTCTGCGAATTTTTGGGGACTTGGCTTCTTGTACTCGTCATTCTGTCCTTCTCCTGCAAACAATATGTAGAAGCCGGAAATTCCGGGACACTGGGCGTGTTTCCCGTCACTTTCCTTATCGTTGCCATCGGTATGTCATTGGGTGGAGCGACCGGCTACGCCATCAACCCCGCACGCGATTTGGCACCGCGCCTGGCGCATTTCATTCTCCCCATTAAGGACAAACGTGATAGCGACTGGGAATACAGTTGGATCCCCGTTTTCGGTCCCATTGCCGGAGCCTTGTTCGCCGCCGTCTGTTTCTTGCTCTTTCCAATGTGAAGGCAATGCGTCAATGAGGAAAATTTCCTGATGTCATACCGATGATGCGTTTGTCCAACCGATTGAAAGGAAATCCTAACTGTATGGAACGAAGGAATTGTTTGAAGTACTGTCGGCTAAATACAAACGCCTTGAGCGGTTGACCGCCATCAGTCCGAACAATTCCTGCATGACAAAATCCCGAGAAACAAAAAGTCGCTCAGGTACTTAACAATAACATTAACGAACTAAACCGCGGAATTAAGGGATAAAAAACTCAACGAAGAACGTATGCAAAAGCCATTGCCAACACCAAAACTGCATATTCTACATTTTGCACATTCATCAACTTGTCTTTTTATCATTTTTCAAAACGGTTTCTTGAAATAATTGTTGTAATTTTGCACCATGAGTAGAATATTAGCCATAGATTACGGGAAAAAACGCACGGGCATCGCCGTGTCCGACATGATGAAAATCATCGCTCAAGGGCTTACCACAGTCAACTCATCTGAACTGATTTCATTTCTGAAAGAATACTTTGCGAAAGAACCCGTAGAAAAAGTCATCATCGGACTGCCTCGACAAACCACGGGCGAATTGTCTGAAAACGCGGAACGCGTGAATTTGTTCTGCGCAAAGTTCCGCGGCGCTTTTCCCGACATCCCCCTCGAAACGTATGATGAGCGTTTTACGTCTGTTATGGCTCACCAAGCCATGATTGACGGAGGACTGAAAAGAAAAGCCCGAAGAAACAAGGCTTTGGTTGACGAAATCAGCGCGACTTTGATACTCGAGGAATATTTGGAAAGATTAAGATAAATACGCATCTTCAGGGTGCTTTTTTAAGATAAACAAACATAACATGAAATTGCCCATTTATATTTATGGAATGCCCGTACTACGCAAAGTGGCACAGGATGTAGAACTTGACAAGACCGTACTGGAACCTTTGGTGCAGGATATGTACGAGACCATGACCGCCGCCAATGGTGTCGGATTGGCGGGTCCCCAAATTGGTAAATCCATCCGCGTGGTGGTCATTGACCTCGATGTCATTTCCGATGATTTTCCCGAATACAAGGGCTATCGTCGCGCTTTCTTCAACGCCCATGTCATCGACACGGATGGTGAACTGGAAAGCATAAACGAAGGCTGCCTCAGTCTTCCCGGCATCAACGAAAACGTGAAACGCGCCAAGCGCGTGCATGTCACCTACTATGATGAGGATTTTCAATATCATGACGAATGGGTTGAAGGATTTCTCGCACGCGTAATGCAGCATGAATTTGACCATTTGGAGGGGCACATGTTCATCGACCATATTTCCCCTCTCCGCAAACAATTGATCAAGAGCAAACTGTCAAGTTTCTTGAAAGGCAATGTTCGCGCTTCGTATAAGGTTAAGACCATTAAATAGTTTGAAACGCTCTTTCTTTTTCTTCTTGATTTTTGTGACATTGTCAGCGAAAGCGCAACTCAACGCCGACGGTGTCATCTCCATTGGGCGCAATGCACTCTACTATGAGGATTATGCCCTCTCCATACAATATTTCAATCAAGTCATCGAAGCCAAGCCTTACTTGTACGAACCTTATTATTTCCGCGGCGTAGCCAAGTATTATTTGGGTGACTACCTCGGCGCCTCCAACGACTGCTCCCTGGCGATTGAGCGTAATCCTTTCGTGGACAACATCTACAAACTGCGCGCCATAAGCCTGGTAATGAACGCGGATTATGAGAAAGCGGCAAATGATTACCGACTGCTGACAAAGATGTGCAGGCACGACCAAGACGTTTGGTACAACCTGGTGCTATGCGAAACCCAACAAAAACACCTAGAAGCGGCCGACACCTTGTTGGACACCATGATTGTCAAATGGCCGCAGAGTGCGCGCTGCTATATGCTGAAAGCCCAAATAGCGCTGGAACAAAAAGACTCCATCCTTGCCGACACGCTTATCCGACAATCGCTGAACATCAATCCTTTCAACGTGGATGCGCTCAGTGCAATGGCCATGCTGCAAATGCAGAGGAAGGAATATGTACAGGCTGAAACCACATACGACCGGGCTATCCTTCAAGCACCGCGCAAAGCCGTTTTTTACATCAACCGCGCGCTGTCGCGCTATCACCAAAAAAACCTGCGCGGTGCCATGGACGATTACAACATCGCTCTTGACATTGACCCCGAAAACTACCTCGCCCACTACAACCGAGGATTGCTGCGCATGCAAGTAGGAGAAGACAATCTCTCCATCGAAGATTTTAATTTCGTTCTGAAAAAAGAACCTCACGACCGTCTAGCCCTCGTCAACCGCGCCACACTGAACGAAAAAACAGGCAACTACAAAGGAGCCGCCGAAGACTATTCCACCGTACTGGAGGATTATCCCAATTTCATCATCGGCTATGAAAACCGCGCGCGCTGCCGCAGAAAGGCGGGAGACATCAAGGGGGCCATCGCCGACGAACGAAAGGTGACGATAGCGCGTCTGGAAGATACATACGGCAATAAAAAAAGGAAAAATACGGAAAAGGATACCCGAAAACAAAAGGAGCAGAATATCGACGACTACCAAAAAATGGTTGTGGAAAACGACGAGGAGAACATCGCCAAGTTTTATGAAAGCGACTACCGGGGAAAAATTCAAAACCGCGAAGTGACCGTTGAACTGCAGCCCATCTACATTCTTTCCTTCAACCAAAAAAACAATGGTGTAGCAGCACAGAAAAACTATGCCGATTTCCTCGTCAAACTGAATGAAGAAAAATTATTTGAAAGAACGCTCTTTCTCTCTACGCGCGAAGGCGCCTCAAACGCCAACGACATCCAACGTATGGACGCGGCAAGGGAACATCTGCAATCCCGCCTGAACAGCGACAGCCGTAACAGCCACCTGCTCTTCGCACATGGTTTCTACTCCGCGGAACGGCGAGACTATGCCGAAGCATTGGCGGACTTGAACCAAGCCGTTTCCTCCGACTCCACCTACATGCCATCCTATTTCCTGAGAGCGACCGTTAAACTCAAGTTGATCGAGATGAGACAATTCCGACAAAACGGCACGGACACGGAAGAAAAAAACAAAGTTTCCAACCAAATGTCCATGGATTTCCTTTCCATTCTTGAAGACTTGAACTATGCCATACAACTCGAACCTGCCGTTTCATTCCTTTATTATAACAGGGGATGCATAAAGGCGCGCATGGGACATTCGGAAGAAGCCGTCAAGGATTTCAACAAGGCAATCGACATCAACCCGGCACTGGCGGAAGCCTACTACAACCGCGCTCTGCTGACAGTGGAAAAGGGTGACCGACAGCAGGCCTTTTCCGACTTGGGCAAGGCCGGTGAACTCGGACTTTATTCCGCATATAGCCTGATTAAACACTTCCGAAAAAATGAACACAATTGAAACGACACTCCAAAACAAAAATCGCATGTTTAAGGTTGCAACCTTGACGGCATCTTCAAATAGGCTGTACAATTGGACGCAAAAACACGCTTCACGATATTTCTCCCTGATGCTTTTGATTTCAACAACTCTTATTTTCGTCTGATTTGTTGAAAGCAACAAAGATGATGGTATAATAATATGATTTATTCTAATTCCTTTCGTAACTTTGCATTCACTATGAACAGATATTTTGTAGCTTGGCTGGTCTTTATCTTGGTTTCTGTGAATGTCTTCTCACAGGACCGCAGAGATTATAACAATTTCCCGAACGGTGAATTTCCTTCACAAAATGGTGAATTCCCCTCTGATTATCTTTCGTTGCAAGATAGTCTTTCAAGAGGATTTGGAATGAGGGCAAAAGGTGCTGAAAAGAAAAAATCAAAAAAAATCCCCATTCACCTGCGTACTTGGCATGTAAGCAATGATTTTGGAGTTTGTGACTCCATTGTGCCCGACACCGTTCCACACATGTTCCAAAACTGCAACTTTACGGATGGCATGAGAGGAGAATACAATACACTCGGCAACCATGGTTCGCCCCGACAGGCACGCCTCTTTGCGCTACGCCCCATACGCTTCAGCTACTTTTTCTTCAACGACCCCTACGATTATTTCCTTACACCTTTTTCTGACATATATTTCACCAATACCCTTTCCCCTATCACAAACATCAGTTATCATGAATGTGGTGGAAGTGACAATGGCGAAGACCGCATCAAAGCACTTTATGCGGTCAATGCCGGAAAAGACATAGGATTGGGATTCAAACTCGATTATCTCTACGGCAGGGGATTTTATGACCACCAATCTACTTCCGATTTCAACGCCACACTCTGGGGCTCCGTACTCAAGGAAAAATACAAGGCGCATTTCACCATTTACACAAACTATTTGAAAACTTCAGAAAACGGAGGAATAACGGACGATGACTACATATACAACCCGGAGAAATTCCCATCTAAGTTTGATACGAAAGACATTCCCACCAATCTTACGCATGTATGGAACAAAATGTATGTCAGTGGTCTTCAATTGACACATCGTTACAGTGTGGGGTTCCGTAGAAAAGTCGGAAAAGTGGATACAACTGCTTTTCGGAATGACAGCACAATGTTGAATGACAGCACAATGTTGAATGACAGCACAATGCTGAATGA
>DCGD01000086.1:11626-13940 GCA_002315195.1 Prevotellaceae bacterium UBA1787
TCCACATCCCTTCCGACACGCTGCAAATGAAGAATGACCATGCCGTTCCCACGTCAGATTCTACGTCCGGCTTCATTCCCGTCACCAGCTTCATTCACACACTCAAAATCCAAGACAACACCCGACATTTCATCGCCAACCAGTCTATGGACAATTTTTATACAAACAAATATTTTTCCGGTGACTCGGTGCAGGATAATATAAAAAATCTTTATGTGTCCAACCAACTGGCCGTTGAACTGCACGAAGGTTTCAACAAATGGGCGATGGCCGGCATCCGATTGTTTGTACGCCATGAATTCAACCGCTACGAAATGCCTACGTCGCGCTGGGCAAGCATGAAAGAAACCGAAAACCGAATAACGCTCGGAGGAAACGTTTTCAAGGAAACCGGACGAAACGTACATTACTCACTTTTGGCCCAAACTTCAGGCAACGGTAACACTTGGGGTGAATTTGAATTGGGCGCCAATGCACTCCTTAACTTTCAATTGGGACGCGACACCATCAATTTCAAGGCTTTTGCCAACATTGTCAACATGCAGCCTACTTATTTCTACCGCCATTTCCGTTCTCAATTTCTATGCTGGGACAACGAACTTTCCAAACAGAACACCATGCACCTGGGCGGAGTCCTTTCAAGCGAACTCACACACACGCGCCTCTCTGTTGACTTGCAGAACATCACCAACTATACATATTTCCAAAACATTCTGACCAAGGCGACAACAAGCAGCGGAACAACTATCCACACCATGAACACCAATGTCCGCCAATGTTCAGACAACATTCAACTGCTGGGAGTAACGCTCAACCAAGATTTCCATCTTGGCATCCTGAACTGGGAAAACCAACTGACGTATCAAGCGACGAGCAACGACGACGTTCTCCCACTGCCCACATTTTCGGGCTATAGCAATCTGTATCTGTTGTTTCGCATTGCAAAGGTGCTGCGAGTGGAATTGGGCGCCGACGTGCGCTATTTCACAAAGTACAAAGCCTCCACCTATTGCCCCGCACTTGGAATGTATGCCGTACAAGATCCAGAAAATGCCGTGACTGTCGGCAACCATCCCATAGTCAACGCTTACGTCAATTTCCATCTTAAACATACGCGCTTTTACATCATGGCTTCACACGTCAATTACAATGGTAACGGGGGTAACAATTTCTATGCACCTCACTACCCCTTCAATCCATTCGTACTGCATTTGGGATTGTCATGGAATTTCTTCAACTAAGATTTGCTTGTACGCTGCCTAAAATAGAAACCAAGCACCGCAATCTTGAAACAACTTGACATGTCAACTTACCCACACTTTCTATCCTTTGAATGACTTGACAACAAAAAAACTGTTTTGATTTTGCCGACAAAACCAAAACAGTTTCTAATTCTAAAACCGCATGCTAAAAGTCTTATTTTACAAAATTCAGGATGGAAAGAGGATTTCTTCTTAATTCAGCTTGACGCTGTTGGCATAGGGATTGATTGGCATCAACATAATAATCATTGACGGCCTTGACGAAATCCGGATGGCTATCCTTGAATGTAAAAATCATATCTCTCACCCATACTACGCCATTTTGAATGAAAGGATAGACTACATCGTTGCCTTTCAGCATGATACCATACCACCAATACAAGTTATTGCCATTTCCTTGATTGTCCTTGACAATCCATTTATATATTGTGGCACCTTTCACATTGTCATAGGCGACGAGTCCCAATAAACGCATCTCCGTGTTTTTCGACCCCAAAAGAATAGACGGTGTCGCGACTTCCTGAACGTCCCATCTCCTGCAACCATCAGAGGCTACACCCTGCTTCAACTCAACACTGTTCAACTTTTTTGCTTTGAAAGTCACTACTTCATCCGTTCTTACGTCCACGCCACGCAAAGGCAATTCAATAGGTGAATTATCAAGCATCAGAATTTCTAATCTTTCACCTTCATCAGTTGTAACGACAAGACGAACACCCTGCGCATTCAAGAAAATTGAATTTGACACCATAAGCGCAGATAGCATAATTTTGAAAATGGTTTTCATACTTTACAATCTTATTTGTTACACAACAATTATTTCTTCATCGCGAAAATAGTAAGTTCACAAACAATTTCCAAAATTTTTCATGTAAAAAAAAACAAAAAAAACATTCTAAACCTTTCAAACACCCAATAATGGGCATATAATTTCAAAATTCAAACTTTTTTTATGATTGTATGTTATTTTTTTTGGAAAAAACTTGCGTATTATGAAAACAAGCGCTAATTTTGCACTCGCAAACACAGAGGTGCCATAGCTCAGTTGGTAG
>DCGD01000086.1:13977-20345 GCA_002315195.1 Prevotellaceae bacterium UBA1787
TCGGACTGAAAATCCGTGTGTCCCCTGTTCGAATCAGGGTGGCACCACTATCTAAACCGCATCAATACAGATGCGGTTTTCTATTTCTTGCATGACGACACTTCTTCTGAAAGTTTTGGAAATTTCTTGAAATATTTTTGTATTTTTGCATTCGGCTATCGTTGAAGATTAGCGTAGCCTTATTAAGTTTTTGGATACATGACTGTCTTTATGTTTTGTTCAATTTTAACTCATAGCCATCATCTTTCGCCAATGAAACGGAACTACCACCTTTTCCGTTTAACCCTCGTTCGCACATCCGCCAAACACTTTTCCAACATGGACGGCATACTGACGAAAATGTTGTCATTCCGCTGTAATTCAACCGACAAATTCGGGACAGTTTAATGCCAACATACAATATCCCAAAACGAAACTACTTATCTTTAGCACAAACAACAACCTTGACAAATTATGATTGATGATTCTATAACCCTGCTGGAACTAAACACTATGGTGCGCGAACTGCTGGAATACAACATGCTAAGGACCTACAAGGTTAAAGCGGAGTTGAGCGAAGTGCGGGTCAGCGCCAAAGGTCATTGCTTTGTGGAACTGATACAGAGAAACGAACATAACAACACACCCGTGGCCAAGGCGCGGGGTGTCATCATGTCACAGGTGTTCCCCTTGATTAAAATGGATTTTGAGGAAACTACCGGACAGACGTTTTGCGCCGGATTGCAGGTGCTGCTGGTTGTCACGCCTAAATTCCACGAAATGTATGGCTACTCACTTGTCATTTCGGACATTGACCCTACTTATACCCTGGGCGACATGGCACGCAAAAGAAAGGCCATTCTGGATCGGTTGAAAAAAGAAGGGGTAATTGACTTAAATGCGAGTATTCCTCTTCCCACCCTAATCCAAAACATTGCCGTCATTTCTTCCCCCACAGCAGCCGGTTATGGAGATTTCCGCCATCAGTTGGACAACAACATCCATGGTTTTCGGTTCAACTACAAGTTGTTTCCCGCCACCATGCAAGGTGAAGAAACCGAACGCTCCATCATTGAAGCCCTCAACCGCATTATCCACGACACCCTGACGCAGTGGGACGCAAAAGTGATTATTCGCGGCGGAGGGGCGGTCAGCGACCTGAATGGCTTTGAAACCTACAACCTCGCTAACCATTGCGCACAATTTCCCATTCCTATCATCACCGGCATCGGTCACGAACGCGACACAACGGTTCTTGACATGGTAGCCAACGTTCATCTCAAGACACCTACCGCCGTCGCCGCGTTTCTCATCGAGAAAATGGAAAACAATGCAGATATCCTGAAAGCATTGTATGAAGACATCATCGGAAAATGTTCGCAGCGTCTGCAAATGGAACATAGGAATTTGGACGACTGCTCCTCCGGCATCCAATTGACTGTGGCGAATTTCAAGAGCCAACGGGAATTGAGGCTGATGAATATGTTTCAACAAGTGTGTCACACCGTCCTTCACAGGATTTCAACGTGCCAAATAACGATAAACGGACATGAAGACCATTTGAAACTGCAATATGACCATGTTATAAATAAAGAAATAAACAAAATCAATTTTTTGGAACAGTCCATCTACATGAACGACCCCCAACGCATCCTAAGCCGCGGCTATAGCATTACGAGAACCAACAGACATGCCGTCAAAAGCAGTGCGGAACTTAAACAAGGCGATATTCTGCTGACACAACTCGCGGAAGGTGAAATAATCAGTATTGTCAAATAAACATTTATGAAAAACAACAAGAAACAAACGTATGCCGAAGCCGTTAAACGCTTGGAAGAAATCTCCTCTCAAATGAACAGCGGAGACTTGGACGTCGACACCCTCGCCGACCTGCTGAAAGAAGCCAAAGAGTTAATTGCCTTCTGCAGGCAAAAACTCTATGACGTCGACAAACAGGTCAAGGAAATAATGGCTGAAAACTGACAAGTTTTCAAACCAAAGACGCAATGGCTTCCTCGCGACTGCCCGGAAGCATGTCCACTACCGGTATCTCTATCATCGTATAGCAGCCCGGCTGCAGACGCATGGTTGCACGGGCTACATTTACCAACACCTGCCCCGTAAGCGCAGGGTTGTTGATGCTCATCTTGAACTCCAACCTCTGATTCTGAGTCTTGCCGCTCACGCCCTTGCGAACCATGTTGACACCATGCCCCATGTCGCGGATGTCATCAACCGATGGCACCTGGAACACATGTGTCTCATCATGGGAGAAATACGAGTCCGACTTGATGTCCGCCGCAACAGTGTCAAAATCTGCATCTTCCTCAAGTTCCACATAGACCATTCTACGATGAAGACCCTCGCCCTTTGGAATGGTCATGGACAACGCATTCTTTACACCTTTTTTGCTTCGGGCACAAACGGAATGTCCCATGCTCATTCCAGGACCGAAATTTGTGTAACTCAAACCTTTCGGTGCAAGACTTTGCATCAAGGTACGGATGATGCTGTCCGACCCCGGATCCCAACCAGCCGCTACGACCGAAACAACACCGTTGGCACGACAGATAGGCATCAAGTTATTTCGATATGCGAGAATATCTGTATGGATATCGAAACTATCCACTGTGTTTATGCCAAGAGGCAATATCCGCCTTGCATATTCCTCACAACTTCGGGAAGGCGTGGCAAGAATTGCCACATCCACATCCTTGAGCATGGCAATGTCATTGACAACTTTGTATGCTGACAACTCTACTGGATTGTTTGCCAATCCGTTACGGCGCACAATGCCGGCTACCTCAAAATCTGATGCACTCTCAAGTGCCTCCAAAGCATAACGTCCAATGTTTCCATAGCCTACGATGGCTGCTCTTATTCTTTTCATTTGCCTACAAAATTTGGGTGCAAAATTAGAAAAACATCTTAACACTACAATAACCGCTTACGTTAAATCTTGATTTCATAATAAAATCTCGGCACATTTTCCCTTGACACAATCCACAACCAACAAGTCCATTCCTGACTTTAAACCGTCTTTCACCACCTAAAAATTGGTAGATTGAACGGCACTGCCGAACATTTTTGATGAAATCAACCTAACCAAGTGAACAAGAAACAAAAAAATCATAACAGAAAACCCAAAAAAAACAGCAAGCAAATATACCCTAAAAAACAAAAAAACCGATTTCATTGAATCTTTTTAATCAGCAATCCAATTACTCCACAAATTTATAAGTCGATACTTCAAACCCTTGACTTTTCGACTAATTCTTCGCCAATTTCAAAAAAAATATTAATTTCGCACGCAAAATCATCTTATCCCACTCTCCGTACAACACATACCCAGATAAGGCAAGTGCAAACCGCAAATATTAAAATGAAACAAGACCGTATGAACGACAAGGCGCATCAACTCCTGAAATCCGTCTATGGCTATGACACATTCCGTCCGCTACAGAAAGACATCATTGACCATGTGGTTTCCGGTCGTGACGCTTTGGTTTTGATGCCCACGGGAGGAGGAAAATCCGTATGCTACCAAATACCGGCACTCCTGCTTGATGGAGTTGCACTTGTCGTGTCACCTCTCATCTCTTTGATGAAAGACCAAGTAGATACGCTACAAGCAAACGGCATTGCCGCAGAGGCACTGAACAGTAACAACGAAGAACAAAAAAATAGAACCATTATTGAGCATTGCCAAGCAGGCAAACTAAAAATCCTCTATATCTCTCCAGAACGGCTGATGAAGGAAATTCAGTGGTTACATAAACACATCAATGTTTCCATGGTGGCCATTGATGAAGCACATTGCATTTCACAATGGGGACATGACTTCCGAACGGATTACATACAAATGGGAAAACTAAAGGATTTTTTCCCCTCTATCCCCATCTTGGCCTTGACTGCTACCGCCGACAAGGTCACCAAAACAGACATCGTCAAACAATTGCGTTTGAGTGACCCGAAGATTTTTGTCGGCAGTTTTGACCGTCCCAATCTCAGCCTTGACGTTCGCAAGGGATACAGCAAATCCGAACGCATACGTACCATCATGGACGTCATTGGCCGTCATTCCAACGAAAGTGGCATCATTTATTGTTTGTCGAGAAAAGGAACGGAGGATTTGGCTGCCGACTTGAAAGCAAATGGTGTTTCCGTAGGTATTTACCACGCAGGATTGACTTCGCAGGAGCGTACCCAAGTACAGGATGATTTTGTCAATGACCGCATACTTGTTATTTGCGCTACCATTGCTTTCGGCATGGGAATTGACAAGAGCAACATTCGCTTTGTCATACACTACAATCTTCCAAAGAGCATCGAGAGTTTTTATCAGGAGATTGGCCGCGGTGGCAGAGATGGTCTGCCAACCGAAACAATGCTGTTCTATAACCTTCTGGATTTGAAAATGCTTCGCAGTTTCGCCGAGGAAAGCAATCAACGTGACATCAATATGGAAAAACTGAACCGTATGAAAGAATATGCGGAGGCGCTGGTTTGCAGAAGGCGGATATTGCTGAACTATTTCGGAGAAAACAACGAATGCCATTGTGGCAATTGTGACGTTTGCAAAAAACCTCCACAATACTTTGAAGGTTCCATCCTTGTGCAAAAAGCATTGTCCGCCATAAAACGATGCAATGAGAATATTGGTTTTACAACAACCATCGACATATTGAAGGGAATCCTTTCTCTCAACGTGACCGCCAAAGGCTACGACAAACTGAAAACTTTTGGAGTCGGAAATGATGTGTCCGCCAAGTATTGGCGCACTTATCTGTTGCAGATGCTGCAATTGGGCTTTATCGAGATTGCATACAACGACAACAACCACCTCAAGATTACGCCATTGGGTGAAGACATTCTCTATGGAAGAAAGAAAACGCAACTTGCCGTCATTGTGCAAGAAGATTTGCGCGTAAAAAAACAAAAAAATGATTCCCCGAAATTGTCCAATAACGCCACCACACCCGATGACGCACTTTTTGAAAAACTCAAAGTCTTACGCAAAACCATTGCCGATGAAATGGGGAAACCGGCTTATATAGTTCTATCAGACAAGTCCTTGCGCGCCCTTGCGGCGGAAAAACCGACTAACCTCGCCCTTCTCTGCAACGTCTTCGGCTTTGGCGAACACAAGATAAAACTATTTGGCGGACGTTTCGTTGGCTTGATTTGTGAGTCTTTGGGTGTTGAACATTCTCAAATACCCACTGTATTCCCGGAGCCATACCTGCATCAGATTGAAAGTAAGGACGTTCAAACGAAACACACGTATTCTGAAACCGAGCCGTCATACATGGATAAGCAAAAGCAGCAACATGCCCGTGCATACGAACTTTGGACCGATGAGGAGGAAAAAGTGCTTCTATACCTTCATGGACAAGGAAAGAGCATTTTAGAAATCGGGGGAACATTGCAAAGAAACTCTGGTTCTATCCGTTCTCGACTGAAAAAATTAGGTGAAATCTAAACTGCCAGCATTATCCCGTACCAATGTCCATTTGGAATAAAATCAAAACATCCATCCGTAGAAAACAAAACCTTTCCACTGAGTCACAGGAAAGTTCATACGATGCTTCACACTATGCCTTCATAGACGTAGAAGTTGGCGTGAATGACAAAAAGATTCACGACATAGGTGCGCTCAGATGGGATGGCGCCGTGTTTCATTCCACGAAAAGGCAGGAACTTATGGAGTTTTTGAATGATGCGGATTTCATCTGTGGTCACAACATCATTCATCACGATGTAAAACTCTTGTTCGATAATGTACCCCTCAGATGGTTGCCGGTAGATACATTGTATGCCTCACCTTTGCTTTTTCCCGAACGCCCCTATCATCACTTGCTGAAAGACGACAAATTGCTGAACGACCAGATGAACAATCCCGTCAATGACTGTAGAAAGGCTTATGACTTGTTGATGGACGAAATGGCGCAATGGGAACGGCTTTCCTCTGCACGGAAGACTATCCTTGCCACTTTGCTCCATGACATCCATGAATTTGAGGGATTCCTTGCCTTTGTCAAGGCACAACCAGGCAAGAAAGAAGAATTAGACCCCTTAATCCGCTCAGAATTTTACGGTAAAATATGTGAACATGCAAACATCGTGGATATCATTGTTCGGCAGCCCTGTGAATTGGCATACGCCTTGGCTTTGATTGATACGACAGACCACCGCTCCGTCACACCACCATGGGTGCTGAATAATTATCCAAACGTAGAAAATGTCATTAGAATTCTCCGACACACCCACTGCAAGAAAAAGTGCGGCTATTGCAACACTGTACTTGACATACACATTAACCTGAAGCATTACTTTGGTTATGAAGGGTTCAGGACTTACGATGGGGAACCTTTGCAGGAGAACGCGGC
>DCGD01000026.1 GCA_002315195.1 Prevotellaceae bacterium UBA1787
AATTTCCTCCGTCATGTATTGTCGGGGATTGAGTTTGGAGGTCTCCTTTTGGTTTATGGCGGTCACGGGGGGCACTTCGTCCTCTTTTCCGTTGGTGTTGATGCTAATCAGGACACCTCCCGCCGTAAGTCCGACAAGTGGCGCCACGGTCTTTTTCCGCAATGGAATCGTAAACACGCGTGAACTGTCAGGAATGCCGAAGGGTGTCACCTTTACGTCGGAGATGCTCCAGGTGGTAACGGGTTCTTGGGTGACGTTTGCCAGACGCAGGTAACGTCCCGCGTAGTCTTTCAGGTCTCCCGGGAATTTGGTCTCTCTGTGGCAGACCACGGAGATGCGCAGTGCCGTTTGCGGCAGGTAGTAAGTGACGCCTTCGGCGGTGATGCCCGGACGGTAGGGGTCAACTTGAGTTTGCGCTGCAAGAGAGGTTGCCATTGCAATGGCGGAAATAAAGCAAAAGATTTGTTGTTTCATTCTTATTTATTTTTTGCAAGATGCTTGATGGCATCGGGTAAGTATTCAATAATATCGGAGGCGATTACGCTATGGCTACCTAAATGGAGCGCCGCCAGGTCTCCGGCCAATCCGTGCAGATACACGGCTAACCGACAAGTGTCAGTGTTGGAATAACCTTGGGCGGCGAATGCAAGGAGCATACCCGTGAGTGTGTCGCCGGAGCCCGCTGTCGCCATGCCTTCGTTGCCTGTCGTGTTGAAATAGACCCATCCGTTCGGGCAGCAAATGGCGGTGTAGTGTCCTTTTAATATAATATGGCATTTGAGGCGCTTGGCTTGTTCCCGGGCATGGCTCATCATTTGATAATCGTTTGGGAATTTTCCGAAAATGCGTGCGTATTCCTTTGGATGCGGTGTCAGAATGGCGCAAGGGGGAATTTGTGCCACCCAGTTTGGATGTTCGGCGAAGAGGTTCAATGCGTCCGCGTCAATGACGATGGGAACTTTGGAATGGGTGATTTGTTCAATGGCGGCCGCTTTGGTGTCGTTTTTTAAACCCAATCCCGAGCCGATTGCCACGGCGTCGAATGAAGCGGAATCGACGGGATAACTGAAGAAATCGCTTTCTGTATCGGGATGGATGACGGCCTCGGGAACGTTTCCTTGCAGTATGGGAACATTGGCGCGCGGGGAGTGCACGGTGAGTTTTCCGATACCGCTGCGCAGACACGCCCGGGAGGAGAGTATGGCGGCGCCCGCCATTCCGTAACAGCCGGCGATGAGCAGCCCATGACCGAACGTGCCCTTGTGTCCCCATTTGTCGCGCGGGCGGATTAAGGAGCGGACTTCTTCTTCCTCATTGATGAAGAATACGCGGTTGTCTTGTGGACATGCTTTTTCTTCCAATTGGATGTCAACCACCTTGAGATTTCCGATAAAGACTTGGTTGTCCGCCATGAGAAATGCGGGTTTCAGGGCCTGTATGGTAAAAGTGTAGTGGGCATGAATGATGTTGGAAGGGAAATTGTTGGTGTTGTCTTCGCACATCAAGCCTGAGGGGATGTCAATGGAGACGATGGTAGCGGAACTTTTGTTGATGAATTTAATCAGCATGGCAAACCCCCCGCTCACCGGCCTCGTCAGTCCCGTTCCGAACAATCCGTCAATGAGGACATCGTTGCTGCCGATTTCCGGCATGTCAAATTGTGAACTGATTTCATAAAATTCCACATCAGGGCATGCTTTTTTCAGTCTGTCTCGATTGATTCCACAATCTGGATGGAGTTTGTTTGCTGTATTTATCAAATAGGCGGAGATATTGTAGCCTTTTTGTGAAAGCAGTCGCGCCATGGCCAGGGCGTCACCGCCATTTCCGCCCGGTCCTGCAAAGATGTACACATGTTTATCCTTTGAGCAAATCTTGCAGTATTCGTCAGTCAACGCCACCGCCGCCCTTTCCATCAAGTCAATGGATGGAATGGACTTTTCTTTAATGGTATAAGCATCCAGCTTAGCCATTTGTGAAGCTGTAAAAATATTCATGTCTGCAAAGTTAGCAATTAGTTAAGATTTAAAACATTCCTCAAAATGTTTTTTTAGTGATAGTGTAAGATTTATATGACAAACAAGGAAAATTTTGTCTTTTCGTTTGCCGCAAAGTTTGAAATCGCTGTGGCTAGCGTTGTCATTTGCTTTCGTTTTCGCCTTTGTATGTTGAGTATTGGTGGATTAGCCGTGTTGGACCGTTTAGTGTGTTCATAAACTATCTACCCATTTTGGTTATGTGTTTGATTGCCTATAATAAAATAATGACTCATCTGCAGTTCTTGTGGGATGCAAACGAGTTCTGTTGTCTTTGGTACGTCACCTGCCGTGGTTCTTTTCATAGTCGGTACAAAGGTTTGCAAAATTATTGAAATGTACAAATTTTGCTTTGTAAAAATAGCCTTTGAGGGCATTTCCTACTTTTGTTGCGAATTATAACAATCACTTTGCGGAATTAAGGACAATCTTGAACGGGAAAACCGGTCGGGCCATTGAGACCATCATCAATTTACAGTCAAGCAACGGAGAAAAATTCCTGAAGGACAAAATCCGACATCAGCTTGGAGAAGAAAAGTAGCCAAGAACGCAACAAATAAGCGCATGATTACCTTTGCATTTCCAAATTATTTTTAACTTTGCGCTCGAAAAAGTTAAAATTTAAAAATGGTATTGTCGCATTTCAAAATATCGGCGTGTATATTGTGTGTTTTTTTGATTTCAATCCAGCTTGAGGCTCGTGACACATTGAAAAGAAAAGACATGCCGTCGAAAATCTTTCATCCGGACGAGATGGTGCGGCCAACCCATCCTGAAGCGAACGTGGCGGATTTTGTTCAAGCCAGTGTATTTACCGATGTCATCATTTACAACGGAAGCGAGGGCATAGATGTGTCTCATTATCAGGGTCGGATTGATTGGCAGGCGGTGTCTCAAAGCAATGTATCGTATGTTTATATCAAAGCCTCCGAAGGTTCCTCGAATCAGGACGATTGCTATTATTATAATATCACCGAGGCGCGCAGAGCGGGCTTGAAAGTCGGAAGCTATCATTTCTTCAGGGCAAAAGCCAATTTGGACGAACAACTGCAGAACATGACATCAGTGGTGAAAAGGGAACAGCAGGATATCATACCCGTCATTGATGTGGAAAAGGCCGACCGTGTGAGCGGGGGCGAGTTGGTAAGACGTCTGAAGAATTTTCTCAGGCTTGTAGAGCAGCACTATGGTTGCAAGCCCATCATTTACACATTCGTCAATTTCTACAACAAGTATTTTTCCTACACGTCAGAATTGGATGAGTACCCGTTTATGATAGCTTTTTATCGTGACGATCCGCCGGAATTGAATGATGGACGTAAATATGTGATGTGGCAATACACATGCGCAGGATATGTCGATGGAATAAACAGTGATGTGGATAGAAGCAAAATGATGAACGGCTATAATTTGAATGACATCATATACCGTTAGATACAAACCATAAATCCGCAACAGCATAAATACATTCGTTACTGCTTATATCACATGGGAAAACGGTCAAGGAAACTGCAAATAACCTTGATGTTACAATGGCAACCATATTTACATGGCTTAGCAAGACAGATGGCATAAGGTGATACAGTGCGCAGCCGGGGTGCGGTCGAAGATTCATCTTGGACATTACGGATTAGGATATCATTTGCAAGACCGTAAGAGTGTCAGCAAGACCAAGGATGCCCCGTCGGAACGCAAACGGCAAAAAAACGGGCGGTGTGTTCTCGAGCGGTCTTGTCCAATCAGCAGAGGATTCACTTGTTCACAAAGGACGCTTTCTTCCGATTGTATGCGCTGAGGGAAACGCCTGGCTGATGCCGCACTTTGCCAGGATCGAACTGTAGGTCAAGAGGCACAGAAGCAAACATGTTCCGGTTGGTGGTTTCATATCCGCGGGCTTTCCGCAGACAAGCCTCGGCAAGTTTCGTCCACAGAGCTGCATTGAACAGACTGTCATACAACATCATCCTTGAGTTTCCTTGAAAAAGTCAAAATTTTTGTTTTGGATTTTAACATATTGATTATCAATACTCGTTTTTTTATAAAAATACTTTTTATAGTGAACTCAATAAATAATCATTAACCAAGATGCGGATATAAGGTTTATTTCCACGTATTCACAACCAGACTCAGTAAACCCAGAAAATGCAAAGCATCAGAACACTGTTCACCGTAATGTACATGAGAATGCAAACGTTTGCCTTTTTCAGTTCTGTAGAAGGTGAAAGGCGTAGTATTATTGCCATCGGCAATGGATAAAAAGTAAACACACATTATACAAATCTGGGCACAAATTTACGCTTTTTGTTTGACGGTTTCAAAATAACGCGTATCTTTG
>DCGD01000090.1:0-1413 GCA_002315195.1 Prevotellaceae bacterium UBA1787
TACATGTCGGTCCATTCGTAGTTTTCGCCTTCGGCGGCGTCAAGAAGGTTTTCGGCGGTGGTGCCTACGCCGTTGTGGAGTTCCTTGTACCACAGTTTGGCGTGTTCCTTCTCGTTTTCGGCGGTCTTGAGAAAAAGTTCCGCTATCTGTTCGTAACCTTCCTTTTTTGCCACGGACGCGAAATAGGTGTATTTGTTGCGCGCTTGGGATTCGCCCGCGAACGCCGCTTCAAGGTTCTTTTCTGTTTGTGTTCCTGTGTATTTGCTGTTCATTTTCCTGAATTTGATGATTCAACTCCCATTGTGTGAATGGGAGTTGAAAGAAAGGTTGATAATGTCGAAGAATTACTTTTTGTATCCGCATTTAGGGCATACGCCGTTTTCGTTGAGTGCGATTCCGCAGAGGGGGCAGCGGTCGATGCTGATGTGGGAGGGAAACTCCTGTGTCGCTGCGTTGACACCGCTGGTGAATGTCAGTTTGACGATGTTCAACTTGTCTTTCAAGAGGTCATATACCATCTTGATCATGCCTTCAACGGTCATGGTTTCCTTTGTAACCACGAGACGGCAGTTTGGGAAAGCCTCGCACAGTTCAGTCTTGAAAGCCTCGCCTTTCATCTTGTTCTGGGGTGTGCCGTTCTTGATGCCGGTTTGTTCGTAGACGCCGAGGATGGCGGGGAGCAGCGGGTCGTCCTCCCGGAGAACCAGGGCGTGGTCGAAATTTTTCAAAACGCTCCAGGCCACTTTCTGAATTTCATTGCATGGATAGGCCATGTTGACACCTTCGTTGATAGGTTCTTCAACCTCGATGGTCAGGACACCCGTGTGGCCGTGAAGATACTGAGCTTCACCCTTGAAACCATAGAAACGGTGAGCATACTGAAGATCCAATGTCGCTATACTTCTCATAATTGTAGAATAAATAAATGGTTAATAATTATTGTGGGTTGCCGGCCGAAAATTGGCTGATAACAGTTTTCAAGTCGTTGAGTCTCACGGCACCGCTCTGTCTCCATACCACCTCACCCGCTTTGAACAACATGAGCGTGGGTACGGACCGAATGTTGTAACGCGTTGCTGCCGCCTCGTTCTTGTCCACGTCCAACTTGATGATTCGGAGGCCGTTGCCCAAATCCTCCTTGAGTTGTTCCAGCACCGGGTGCATCGTTTTGCAAGGGCCGCACCAAGTAGCGAAGAAATCTACAAGCACCAATTGGCCGCTTGTGATGATGTCGTTGAATGTTTCCATCTTGTCAGTCGTATTTTTGTTTTCGGTGCAAAGGTAGGGAATAGTTTATGTATCTACAAATGATTTCATCAATGCAAAAATAGAAATAATCTATGAGTCTCATTGAAAAAGTCAAAATTTTGATTTTTTCTTTTTATAACACATTGATTATCAATACTAATTTTT
>DCGD01000090.1:1420-1886 GCA_002315195.1 Prevotellaceae bacterium UBA1787
AAAATACTTTTTATAGTGGACTCATCTATTGAATCATGGAAAGTGTGGCATTGGCGTTTTTTTACACTTTTCATAGCACCGATGCCAACGCCGACGCAATTGCAGTTTTTTAAAATACATGATAAAAACATGTTTTCCTGCCACATCGGCAGGAAAACATGTGAATTTTCAAAACAGAATTGTGCTTATTCCGCTTCGGAGAATTGGTCTTTTCCTACACCGCATAGAGGACATTCGAAATCTTCGGGCACCTCTTCCCAAGGCGTGCCCGGCTCAATGCCTGCTTCAGGAACACCAACTTCGGGGTCGTATTCCCAACCACATACGTCGCATACATACTTAGCCATAGCAATATTGTGTCAAAGGGTTAATTGTTAGATTATTCAGCGGGTACCCACTTGCAGCGAACCGGTGACACTATGGCACCTTCCGCCTTGAGTTCCTTCATGGCCTTGTCCACTTCCTT
>DCGD01000090.1:1947-4662 GCA_002315195.1 Prevotellaceae bacterium UBA1787
GGCCTGTTTCATGGTTTCTAATACTTTTTCTTTCATGATTTGTATGATATTGATTATTGTGATGGTGCAAAATTAGTAAAAACTCCATGATTTCACAAAAGAAATTATCTATGTATGGATAGAAAAAATCAATGGTTCAATGGCCTGCGCCAAAACAGCCAAAGCAACGGCAAAGTCGATGCCCGCGCCCATGCCAAAGCGATCAAGACAACTTGTCCATGACTATCAGCGTCATGAAGCCAATCAGCAAGGCGTAAGTGGCTTGTTTTTGGTAGCCGTGCGCATGCGTTTCGGGGATCATCTCATCACTGGTGACATACAGCATGGCGCCTCCGGCAAAACCCAACATGATGGGGAGGAAAGTTTCCGAAGCCGTCCCCAAGCCGTAGCCAATGAAAACGCCGACGATTTCAAGCAAGCCGATGGCCAGGGAGATGCAGAACGTGCGCATGATGGAAACGCCCGCCACCATCAGGGGAGCGATGATGACCATACCCTCGGGGACATTCTGCAAAGATATGCCAAGGGTGACGCCCCAGTCGGTGGTGCTGTCAGTGGAACACATGCTGACACCCACGGCCATGCCTTCGGGTAATTTGTGAAGGGTAATGGCAATGACGAAAAGCATGACGCGGTTCAAGGTGGTGTTGGTCTTGTGTATCTCCGGGTCAATGCCGGTGATGGAGTGGAGGTGCGGGGTGACGAAATCGAGCAAGTTCAGGAACAGGGCCCCGGCCATGACCCCAATGGCAATCAACCACCAATGGCCGCTTTGTTCAAAAGCGGGCAGGATCAATCCAAACGTGGATGCGGCAAGCATGACGCCCGCGCAATAACCCAGCAAAGTGTCGTTCCATTTGTGAGGAAGCTCCTTGATGAAATAACCAAGGATGGTACCCAATATTGTTGTGCCGCACAGTCCGGCGGCACTAATCCATACGTTTATCATAACTAATGTATATTGTTTTAATTGATGTCATGTGGCGACAATGGGGGTGATGCCATTTCATGTCTTGCACCTCAAGGTGCATGGTTCGCTGCAACCGTTCGTTGTCGGCAAGCGGTTGGCAGTGTGCGGACCACGTCTTGCAAGTTGTCTTTGGTTTTCCAATCTTGCATCTTCCCTGTGTCGCGAGTGCATGGCCAGGCCGTGCGTCGCCTGCGTCGCGGAGCCTTCCACTTGAAAAACACTTGATCGCCTCCGTCGTGTTCTTCATGAAATGTACATTTAATCTTTGTTGGTTCAAAATTGCGCAAACTGGTAAACTCAGACAAAATTAATCATTTTTTTCATGAAAATGCAAAATGCGGCGAATAAAGTTGCTCAGGGAGTGTTCAGCGTGCCTGTAGAGTTTGTCTCAGGGGAACAAGTCAATTGCCATCGGACAGGTGAACATTGCAGAAAAGGCTCGAAACCGCCCGTTTGGGGGTGAAAACGAAAGCAGGAAGAAAACCGTGATTTTCTTCCTGCTTGATTGACGTTATGCGGTGTGTTTCACTTAACCTTGCTTACGATAGCCTTGAAAGCTTCGGGGTTGTTGATGGCGAGGTCTGCCAAAGTCTTGCGGTTGATTTCGATGTTGGCTTTGTGCAGGGCACCCATGAGTTGAGAATAGGAAAGTCCTTCAAGACGTGCGGCTGCATTGATACGCTGAATCCACAATGCGCGGAAATTGCGTTTCTTTGCACGGCGATCGCGGAAAGCGTACGTCAAACCTTTCTCCCAAGTGTTTTTGGCAACGGTCCATACATTCTTACGCGCTCCGAAATAACCGCGTGTTAATTTTAAAATCTTCTTTCTTCTTGCTCTGGATGCAACGTGGTTTACTGATCTTGGCATAGTTTAATTTTTTTTGTGAATGTCAGCGTCGTAAAGGTGTTACGCACTTTGAGGCTAAACATTCGGTTAATGTAATTTGTTTTAGCGCAGGCACAATAATTCGCGGATAGACTTCACGTTTGACTTGTCAACGAGGGTTGAGTGGTCAAGGTTTCTCTTCTGCTTCTTGGTTTTCTTTGTCAGAATGTGACTGTGATAAGCATGATTTCTTTTTACTTTTCCTGTACCGGTAAGAGTGAATCTCTTCTTGGCTCCGGAATTTGTCTTTACTTTTGGCATTTGTGTAAGTTTTTTTAAGTTATTTCATTGCGGCAGCGCGAATCATATACGCTACGCGCCTAATCTTCTCCTTCAACTTTCGGTCCAGAGTATTCCTTTTGGGTTTTCTGCTTGGGCGCATTCTCGCTCAGGTTTTTCTTGGGGCCTTCCATCGGCACCGCCGGCTGTACTTTCTTGGCCGATGGCATTTTTTTCGGTCCGAGGAACATAATCATCCTCTTGCCCAGTAATTCCGGCATCTGTTCCACCTTACCCACCTCTTCCAAGTCGTTCGCGAAGCGGAGCAGCAACACCTCTCCTTGTTCCTTGAAGACGATGCTGCGTCCCTTGAAGAATACATAGGCCTTGACCTTGTTTCCGTTTTCGAGGAATTCCTGGGCGTGCTTCAACTTGAAATTGTAGTCGTGGTCGTCGGTCTGCGGTCCGAAACGAATTTCCTTGACTTCAATCTTGACCTGCTTGGCCTTGATTTCCTTTTGACGTTTCTTTTGTTGGTAGAGGAATTTGGAGTATTCTATGATTCTGCAGACGGGTGGATTGGCGGAAGGTGAGATTTCAACTAAATCCATACCTTTGCCTTCCGCCAGTGCTATGGC
>DCGD01000028.1:0-3411 GCA_002315195.1 Prevotellaceae bacterium UBA1787
TGATGCTCTCCTCGTCCAGATTCAGTCCCTTCACCAGATTCACGATGTCCACTATGGGCATCCCGTTCCTGATAACCCCCGAGATGAGTTTCGCATAATTCCAGAATTCCTGCGAGAACATGTGCGAGATGCCTCCGAGAACACTTTCGAAACCATAACTGTCGATAAAGTGGAAATCGTAACGGGAAACCCCTTCCGCATTCTTCACCTTCACTATCTTTCCCGACTTAATCCCCTTCGGAAGATTTCTGGTATCATCCACAAGACCGGTGAAAATCTCGTATGGCTTGTCGTCCCATTTCCCCACAAAGGCTATCCAATCCTCCTTGCCGTTCTTGAAGCGGATAACGTCGGCATCAAGCGACTCCGGACGTTTCTTGGGCTTGCCCTTCTTGTCTTTTCCTTCTTTCGTCGACACAAGGACACCGGTACGGGAACCGTCACGATAAACGGTGATGCCCTTGCATCCTACTTCCCACGCAGTCTTGTAAACCTCCGCCACCATCTCCTCGCTGATATCCTTGGGCAGATTCACGGTTACGCTGATGGAATGGTCCACCCATTTCTGCATCCTGCCCTGCATCTTCACCTTCGCCACCCAGTCGATGTCATTCGAAGTCGCCTTGTTATAGGGGGATTTCTTCACCAGCTTGGCGATTTCCTCCTCACCCATCTTCTTGACCTCCTCCACGTCATATCCGTTCACGCTGCACCAAACCAGAAAGTTGTGATGGAACACATAATATTCTTCGAAGCAGTCGCCGTTCTCGTCCTTGAACGAAACGGTGGCGTTTATGTCGTTGGGATTGACCTTTCTTCTTCTCTTGTAGAACGGAAGGAACACCGGTTCGATACCGGAGGTGGTCTGTGTCATCAGAGAGGTAGTTCCTGTAGGGGCGATGGTAAGCATGGAAACATTTCTGCGCCCGTAACGTACCATACTGTCATACAATTCCTCATCCTCTTTCCTGATGCGGTTTATCATAGGATTGTTCTCCTCCCTCCTGGCATCGTAGATAGGGAAGGCGCCACGCTCCTTCGCCATATTCACGGAAGAGCGGTACGCCTCCACGGCAAGCATCTTCTGCGTGTCAGCCGCCAGCTCTATGGATTTGTCGGAACCATAGGTATATCCGAGAGCGGCGAGCATATCACCCTCACCCGTAATTCCGAGACCGGTGCGACGGGCTCCCATGGATTTTTCCTTGATTTTCTCCCAAAGTTCTATTTCCACCCTCTTCACATCCTCATCTTCCGGGTCAGCCTTCACCTTCGCCAGAATAGCCTCTATTTTCTCCATTTCGAGATCGATAAGGTCGTCCATCAGACGCATCGCCATAGCGACGTGCTTCTTGAAGAGCGGGGTATTGAACTTGGCTTCCGCCGTAAACGGATTATCGACATAACTGTATAGATTGATGGCGATAAGACGGCAGCTGTCGTAAGGACAGAGAGGAATCTCCCCGCACGGATTGGTGCTGACAGTCCTGTATCCGAGATCGGCATAGCAGTCGGCGACCGATTCGCGCAAGATGGTGTCCCAGAAAAGAACCCCCGGCTCGGCGGACTGCCACGCATTATGAATAATCTTCTTCCATAGGGCGGAAGCATTGATTTCCTTCGAAAGCTTGGGGTGCTCGGAATTGATGGGATACTGCTGGACGTATGGTTTGCCGCTCAGCGCATCCCGCATGAATTCATCATCCACCTTTACGGACACATTCGCCCCGGTAATCTTGCCCTGCTCCATCTTGGCGTCGATGAATGCCTCCGAATCGGGATGCTTGATGGAAATGGAAAGCATCAAGGCCCCGCGACGTCCGTCCTGGGCCACTTCGCGGGTGGAATTGCTGTAGCGCTCCATGAAAGGAACCAACCCCGTTGAAGTAAGCGCGGAATTCTTTACCGGTGAACCCTTCGGGCGAATGTCGGAAAGGTCATGACCCACGCCTCCGCGGCGTTTCATCAACTGAACCTGTTCTTCATCCAGTTTCATTATGGCACCATATGAGTCGGCATCATTTGACAAACCAATAACAAAACAATTGGAAAGGGAAGCAATCTGAAACGAATTGCCAATGCCCGTCATCGGACTGCCTGCGGGGATGATGTACCTGAAATGATCCAGCAAGGGGAAGATGTCTTCCGCCGCCAATGGATTCTCATACTTGGACTCGATACGGGCAATCTCGTTTGCCAAACGCCAATGCATATCCTGTGGAGAACCTTCATATATCGTTCCGTAGGAATCTTTCAAAGCATACTTGTTGACCCATACCTTGGCTGCAAGTTCATCTCCATCAAAGTAATCTATGGAGTTTTTGACCGCTTCATCATAGGTGAATATTCTTTCATTTTCCATTGTTAAACGAGTTTTTATGTGTTGGTTTGGTTGTGTTCTTGGACTTTGGTTTTGTCGGTAAATTTTTCGAGTGCAAAATTACATTCTTTTGATTATATACCAAAGTGTTCAACAAAAAAAAACAATATGGAAACGAAGTTTTCCATTTCTTTATGCTATATTGTTGAAAAACAGATAATTAAATTTTTTAATAAATCAAAATGTTTTCCATAAATGACAACAAGGAATTTTTATTGATAAACTATCAGTAGAGTAGGGAGGCTCTATCTCAAACATAATGATACAATTATTACATTCGGAATATGCAGAAGCATCATAGAAAAGATCGTAATTGGACGATTTTGTTTAACTTTGCGGTCCAAAACGCAGATACCACATCAAAGTAAACCATCATGAATAAGGAAAAGGTAAGAAGAAGCATAAGAAAGTATAACGGTGACAGAGTGAGTGATGAACTTTTGAACACCTTGTTGTCAAAGGCGGAGCACACGCAGACAATGGGAAATTTGCAACTGTACAGTGTGGTCGTCACGCGCGACGAACAGATGAAGCGAAAATTGGCGCCGGCGCATTTCAATCAGCCTATGGTAAGCGGCGCTTCCGTCGTATTGACTTTTTGCGCCGATTATCGGAGGACAACGCTATGGTGCAAGGAGCGGAAAGCGAGTCCCGGGTACGACAACATACTTTCGTTCATGAACGCCGCCACCGACGCGCTGCTTTACTGCCAGAGATTTTGCGACTTGGCGGAGGAGGCGGGATTGTACTTGTGTTTTCTCGGGACCACCTTGTACAACTCGGTGGAAATCATAGACATTCTGCAACTGCCCGAACTCGTCATGCCCGTTGCCACCATTACCCTGGGTTTTCCGGCGGAAGAGGGAAATGTCAGCGACCGGTTGCCCTTGGGCGCCATAGTACACAATGAGCGGTATCGTGATTATACCCCCGGCGCCATTGACGCATATTATGGAGAAAAAGAGTCTTTGCCTGAAAACAAACATTTCGTAGAGATAAACCACAAGGAAACCTTGGCGCAAGTGTTCATG
>DCGD01000028.1:3437-4478 GCA_002315195.1 Prevotellaceae bacterium UBA1787
AGAAAGATTGCGAAGCCTTTTCTTCTTCCTTGCTGGACACCTTGAAAAAACAAAAATTCCTTTAATCCGAAGGGGAGAAACCATGGAAAAGAGTGGTGGCGTGAAGAAGCCCCGTTTCTATTAAACATAATGTATATTATATTTTAAAAGGCGGTTTGGAAAATGTCCGGTTTTGATGCACCTTGTTACAGTCTCATTGGAGAATCGGGTTGCAGCAAGCCGGACAATCCCTTAGTTCAAAAAATCCCTTAGTTCGTAAGTAAATTATTGGGCATGTTGTTTAAATTTCATGTTGTCAGTCATATTTTCCATCCAACACGTCGCGTACGGCTTGCAGATAGCCGAAGCCGTTCAGTCTGTCGGGAAGCAGATAGCTGCCTTCCACCCATTCGTTCCAGGCGTTNNGCATATTGATCATTTTGGGTTGCTGTCCTGCGTGCGCGTCTGCATAATCCTTGGCGGCTTTCAGGAAAGTGGCAAAAGCCTGTGGCGTGTTGTTGAAATGTACGACATCGTTTTCGCCGTGCGCTGGAAAGCGCGGTGTGTCATCCCAACCAATCGACACGCAAGGAAAGAAAGGAATGTCCACCGCCTGGTCCCAGCTTTCCCTCATTTTCATGGCGTTTGCGCCGTATGTGAGATAGTCGCAGTTGATGCCTCCCATGTTGTAGAGAGCCCAACTGTCAATACCCAGCGACTTGATGAGGTTTTTGATGTGCGCCTCCGTCTCCGGGCTATACCCTGGGCACCCCCCATGCATCATCATCAGATTGACATCAGGAAAACCGGCTTTCTTGACTTCCTCCCTCAGGTATGCCACACCTTTTGCGGCTTCTTCCATTGATCCGAAAGTCTTGATAAAGTTTGACAGGTCGAATACCGCGAACACGGGGCACCCGTTGAACTTGAGGTAATTAGGCTGTTTGAAATACTGTCTGATAATCCTTTCTACGATGATTTTGTAGTTTTTCCAATCCGTGGCGCCTTCAAAAAGCAGGTCTTCCCTATCCCCCCACTTGTGATAGTTCCAATAGTTGTATT
>DCGD01000028.1:4502-5690 GCA_002315195.1 Prevotellaceae bacterium UBA1787
TGGTTCGCCCACATGATGTAGAAATTCATTTTTCGGTTGCTCGGGGCCTTTAAAAATCCGTCGTTGAGTGCGCTTTCGAGATACGGGCCTTCCTTGTACCAATACCAATCGTAACAGAAGGTATTGACGCCATATTCAAGCGCGGTGTTTATCCATTTCTCCACCACCTCCGGGTTGTTGTCAAGTTCATATCCCCACAAAGGCTGGCGAGGTTGATAGTGTCCCGGAAAACGTGGATTTCCGCGTTTGATCACCTGCCACTCCCCTATTCCTTCATCCCAAAGATACTCGCGGCCGAGGGAATCATCGTGACACGAGGGCCATATATATGCCGACACGATGTAATCATTGGATGACTTGCAATTCACGGTCTTTTGTGTGCAAGATGCGGAAATCAAAGGAAGGACTGCCAACAGTGACAAAAATTTGAGTGTTTTCATGATACAGTATGTTTTATGAATAATATTTCCATGCGTATGCAAATAATGCCGCAAAGTTAAACATTTGATGCAAATATTCAGTGTAAAAAACATTTTTTTTGGGATTGCATATAAAATTGGCATGATATTTTGGAAAAGATACTGAAATGGTTTGGAATTGTACCATGTGCAAGGACGCTCCGCCCCTGGAGTGAAGGATTATATTAAAGTTCCCCCGCCTATTTTTAAAATATTCATTTGGTCATATTATATAAAAATGATACTTTTGTACCTCATTTAATTCAGGCATCAAGTATTTGGAAAACCTTAGTTGATATCCGACATGAATACAAATAAGAACAAGATAGCGTCCAAAACAAACAAATCATCCAACAAACCGGGGGAAGCACAGTCCTATTCGGGAGAATTGTCATCTGTTTTGTTTGGAATAGTCCTGCTGTTCATCTCCGTGTTCATATTCTTGGCATTGTTGAGTTATGTAACAACGGCGGCGGAAGACCAAAGTTTCCTTGACGCTTTTGATTTCTTTTCACCGCAGAAAGTACACAATCATGCCGGAAAATTGGGAGCGTTGGTTGCGCATTTTCTCATGAGCCGATGTTTTGGGTATTCCGCCTTCTTCATCCCCCTGTTTGGTGTTTTCGCGTCCATGCGTTTGATGAACACATATAAAATCAATCTTTGGAGCCGGTTTATGAATTTCGCTTTTTTGATGATATGGAGTTCCATAGCCATCGCTTTCTTCTAT
>DCGD01000156.1 GCA_002315195.1 Prevotellaceae bacterium UBA1787
GCCGGACAATTCATCCAGCAATCCTTGTATGCGTTCCTCAAACTGGCCGCGGTACTTGGTCCCGGCGACCAGTGAGGTCATACTCAAGGCGAAGATACGCTTGTTCATCAGCACAGCGGGAACATTTTTTTTGACGATCCGTTGTGCCAACCCTTCCACGATGGCCGTCTTTCCCACCCCGGGGGCTCCGATGAGGATGGGATTGTTTTTTTTCCTGCGACTGAGGATTTGCGCAATGCGTTCAATTTCATCATTCCTGCCAACCACGGGGTCCAAAGCCTCTTCCTGGGCTGCCGCCGTGATGTCTATGCCGAACCTGTCAAGGTAGGGCGTGTCGGAATTGTCCAAGTCTTTGTCTTTGACTTTGAAGGAGCGTGGACGGCTCTTGTTCTCCGACTTGATCTCATCTTCTTCATCCTCGTCACTATCGAAATTGGATTTGAACATTTTTGGTTCATCGCTATCGGAATTGGATTTGAATATTGGTCTTGGTTCAATGAAACAGTCTTCGGGGAACAATTTTGGATTATTGCTATCGATGGGTTTGAACATTTCTGATTTGGATATTGTTTGATTAAGGATGTTTTCAGACAAAATTCCTTTTTCCGCCAATATTCGGGTGGCGATACTTTCTTTTTGTTGGAGAATGGCAATGAGTAGATGTTTGGAGCCTATGGTGGTTTCATTCAACTCGAAAGCTAAGTTGGAGGCTGTTTTTAGTGCTTTCTGCGCCGTTGCGTCAATGGTTAAATCCTCGGGATTGAGATTCGTGTCCGAGGGATTTTGAGGCATTTTTTCTTCTATGGCACGTTTTATTTCATCCAAATCGCTGCAATATCCTTTGATGATTTTAACGGCTTCATTTAATCTGTCTCTCAGCAATCCAAGCAACAGATGTTCATTCGTGATGATTTTGCTATGCAAACGCATGGCTTCTTCACGGCTGAAAAGCAAGGCTTGGGAGAACCCGGGTGAAAATTTATTGTTCATTAGCAATATATATATGTATGGTTCTAATGCAAATAATGTGCCATTGTACCCGAAAAAGGTGAAAATGTGACGGTGTGATTTCAAAAAAGTTTCGGTTTTGGCTATTTTTTACTTTTGTCAAGTTTCTATGCAGGCGCTTGTATCATGGACATAGCCGAATGTCAAAATTGGAGTGTGAAAACACGGTTCTTTCCTTTTTCGCCCCGGCCGGGAGTGGTTCCATTCACCGATAATTCAGTAAAATACAATTGTTTTCACAATTTCTTTTCCTACATAGTTGTTCAAAGTGTTGACCAGGTCCGAACGTTTCATCATCAATTCGTTTCTCAATATGGGCGAATTCAATTCCACATGAAGCGTTTGATTTTTCATGTAGATGTTGTGCGTGGCTTTGGCGATGGTGTCACCCACAATTTTTTTCCATCCCGATATCAGCCTGTGTTCATAGAATGGGGTTTCTATGCCCGATTCTTTGAGGAATGTCTGGAACAAGTTGTCGATAGGTTGTTCTATCTCTCTTTTCATGAATGTATTTCACCGTTGATGACGTTAAAAATCTTGAATTCCTTGCCGGTTTTTTGTAAGACGCTTTGCGTGAAAGCGCGGTTCGTGTCCGTAATGAAAATTTGTCCGAAGCGGTTGCCGGAAACCATTTTTACGATTTGTTCCACTCGGTGTTCATCGAGTTTGTCAAAAATGTCGTCCAGCAGAAGAATGGGTGTGCCGCGTCTTCCTTTTTCTTTCAGATAGTCAAATTGTGCCAGTTTCATCGAGATGAGGAAAGTTTTGTTTTGCCCTTGTGACCCTTCGTTTTTTATGGGGAAGTCGTTCAGCAGCAATTCCAGGTCATCCCGGTGTATGCCTTTCAATGAATAACCCATTATGCGGTCCCGTTCCCGGCTGGCTTGTATGGTCTGAAGCAAATCGCCGTCGGCGGCATGTGACGTGTATTCGATGTGGACATTTTCGTTTCCATTGGACATTTCCGAATGTATCCTATGGAATACGGGAAGGAAATCGTCCGTAAAGGCTTTTCTTTTCTTGAATATTTCCAATCCGCTCTTTGCCATCTCACGTTCATAAATGTCCATGATCTCGGAGTCGAAACCATCTGCGTTTTTCAGGAGTGAGTTGCGTTGCTGAAGCGCCTGTTTGTATCGTATCAGCAATTGTAGATAATCCGCGTCATATTGGGAAATGACCAAATCCATGAACTTGCGGCGCAGTTCGCTTCCACCCAAAATCAGTTCCTGGTCGTTGGGGGAAATTAGGACCAGGAGAATTTTTCCAATGTGCGAAGAAAGTTTATCGTATTCTTTGTCATTGTGTTTGAACACTTTCTTGTGCTTTCTCCTTACGCTGCAGAAGATTTTTTCCCTTTGGGTGTCGTCATGCGAATAATCCCCGACGAGTGTGAAGAAGTCGGCGTCATGGTTGATGACGTGCGAATCGTTGGAATTGGTTGAACTCTTGCAAAACGACAGAAAGTATATGGCGTCCAGCACGTTGGTTTTGCCTTCTCCGTTCTTGCCGACAAGGCAATTGACGTTGGAAGAGAGTGAAATGTCACATTCCTTGATGTTCTTGTAATTGTATATGGTCAGTTGCTTTAGATACATGGATGTTTCGTGTTGCAGCCAAATAGAGTTTGTTGTCTGTTTCAATATTTTCTCAATACAAAATTAGCGCGTCTGAAACAAAGAAATTCCTTTTTGTTGCAAAAAAGTGAGTCGTGTTGAAAAAAACAAAAGAATAATTTGATTGTACAAGCGAAAATCGCTAATTTTGCGCTTGCAAAAACGTAAATTATAAAATTTCATATAAAAATGGCAACAAAAAATCAGTCATTAGATGTAAATGAGGCTTTGAACAAATCAGAAGCATTCTTCGTAAAAAACAAAAAAATCATTATTGGTGCGATTATTGCATTGTTTGTCGTAGTCGGGGGCGGCTTTGCCTACAACAACTTGGTAGCCAAGCCAAATCAGGAAAAGGCAAGTACGATGCTTGCGAAAGGTCAGTCATATTTTGCGGATGGAAAATACGACGAGGCAATCAACGGTGACAAGTTCGGTTACATAGGTTTTCTTCAGATTGCAAAGAAATACAGCGGCACCGACGCAGG
This sequence comes from Prevotellaceae bacterium UBA1787, assembly GCA_002315195.1. The sequence continues at coordinate 3,116 of DCGD01000156.1, forward strand.
CAACCTTGCCAACCTTTATGCAGGTTTGAGTTATGCGCAGAAAGGCGAACCCAAGGAAGCGATAAAGTATATCGAAGAATACAGCACTGCCGGCGATATGTTGGTTTCCCCAGCCACATTGGGTGCGCTTGGAAACTGCTATGCGCAGGATGGCCAAATAGACAAGGCCGTCGAACTTTTGAAGAAAGCGGCGGAAAAGGCAAACAGCAACAGTCTTTCCCCAATATTCTACATCCAGGCAGGCAAACTTTTGGAAAGCCAGCAAAAGACAGCGGAGGCCAAGGAACTTTACGAAATAGTGAAGACCAAGTACGGCTTTACGTCCGAAGGTGAAGCAGCGGAAAAACTCTACCAGCGCGTTTCCGAGTAAACATCAGGCGGACAGTTATTTCTCACCATTTATTATTAATAGGACATGTCTTCCAGTACTTACAACCTAAAGAACATGATTTCCAAGCCGATGCCTGATGCGGCAGCCATGCGCATAGGTATTGTGGTAAGTGAATGGAATGATAACATTACGGAAGAGTTGTTGAACGGTGCAGTTGAAACGCTTCATGCTTATGGAGTCAAAGAAAACAATATCATCGTAAAGAGTGTGCCGGGCAGTTTTGAACTCGTATTCGGTTGCGCGCAGCTTTGCAAGAGCGGACTTGTGGATGGTGTCATCGCCATCGGTTGCGTGATACGCGGCGACACCCCTCACTTTGATTATATCTGCAGTGGAGCCACTCAAGGCTTGGCGGAACTGAATATGAAATATGATGTTCCCGTGGTGTTCGGTTTGCTTACAACCAACAATATGCAGCAGGCGGAAGAGCGTTCCGGAGGCATGTTGGGAAATAAAGGCAACGAATATGCAATTACTGTAATAAAAATGGTGGATTTATTTTGTACATTAAAAAAATAGTCGTAACTTTGCATCGCAAATAAGGAAGGGCAAATTCCAGAGCGGCCAAATGGGGCAG
>DCGD01000104.1:0-4443 GCA_002315195.1 Prevotellaceae bacterium UBA1787
GGCTTCTATCAGGTAGTCGCCATTGTCGCAGTCTTTCCCGTCATTGTCATGATGGGTGCCGGCAGTTCCACTACCGATGTGCGCAGCGCACGCGTCTGCCGTTTTCTGGGTGACCTGTCCTATCCGCTTTACATTACCCATTTCCCTTTGATGTACATGCAGATGGCGTGGGTGGAAAGACATCAGAACGCACCTTTGTGGATGCACGTCATGCTCAATCTCGGCATCATCGCCATGGCAATCTTTACGGCTTACGCCTGCTTCAAACTCTATGACATACCCATTCGCGAATGGTTGAAAAAGAATATGTTTCACACAAAAATATAATATGATGAAAAGCTTTGGTTCTAAACCGTGGATGCTTCCACAACCCGTAATGATTATCGGCACTTACAATGCACAAGGCGCCGCCAATGCCATGAACGCGGCTTGGGGTGGCCAATGGGACATGAAAGAAATTGTCATCTCCCTTGGCAGCCATGCCACGACCGACAACCTGCAACTCCACAATGGAGAGTTTACCGTTGCCTTCGCCACAAAGGACACCATGGTGGCGGCGGACTTTGTCGGCTTGGTCAGCGCAAGAAATGAGCCTGACAAAATGACCAAGACAGGTTGGAAATCTGAAAAGGCTCCCAATGTAAATGCACCTGTCTTTACGAATTTTCCCATGACTTTGGAATGTCGCGTCAAGGAGAAACTGTATGAAGCACCGGAGGGATTTTACCTCATCGCTGAAGTGATCAACATTTTGTGCGATGAAATGTACTTGGACGCAAACGGAAACCCTGACGTAGAGAAAATGAATCTCATCGCCTTTGAACCCATCAACCACAAGTACATTGAACTCGGAAAAATCATCGGTGACGCATTTTCCTGTGGCAAGGTCCTGAAATAATCCGCCGGCTTTCCGCAGTAAAACCACCACGCAAAATTCCATTACTAAATTCAAGCAGCTTATCTAACACATAGGAAATATCCAAAGAGATACAACCATTTCGGGAATGATAGCACGGTAATATGTTCAAAAAAAAGAAAAACTAAAAAATCAACCCTTTCCTAAGATGAAAATTTGCAATCATTGTGAAACTATCCATGCAGACGAAACTCGTTTCTGCAGCAAGTGTGGCACACAACTTGATGATTTCAGTCCATACTATCAACCTCAGCCTACCGGTGGCAAGATGGGATTTAAGGATGCCATAAGAGTATGCCTGAAAGAAAAGTATGCCTCATTTGAAGGCAGGGCCAAAAGATCGGAATTCTGGTTCTTCCAGTTGTTCATCTTTCTTGTTTATTTAGGTATATCATTTGCTGCCGGAATATTAGGGGGCATCATATCCAATGGCAACGAGAAAATTATCGAAACTATGATGATAATTCCATGCTTTTTAGCCGGACTTGCTCTAATATGCCCCTCTGTTTCCGTTCTCGTCAGAAGACTGCATGACACAGGGAGAAGTGGATGGTGGTATTGGATACAACTCATTCCTTATGCTGGTTCAATTGTCATCTTCATCTTTACACTCTTGAGCAGTCAAGAACATGACAATGAATACGGTCCATACATCACATATAATTGACATCCCAGAGGCATAATTCACACAGATGCGGATTGCAGGCGGGAAAAAGGGAAGGGGCGGACAAACATGACCTATTGAACGTCTGCAATTTGCAATAACTCACGAAAGGTGTTCTTTTCATGAAAAATTTATCGGAAATGTCCCTCACCGAGTTGTGGCATTTGTTCCCCATTCAATTGGTGGAGCACAGGGCGGAATGGGCCGATTTTTTCAAGGAGGAGAAAAGGCACTTGCATCAGCTTCTTACCGATACAAAAATTATTGCCATCCACCACATCGGAAGCACCGCCATCAAGGGTATCTGCGCGAAGCCCATCGTCGACATACTTGTGGAATTGGATGGGGCGGAAGACATGACTGCAGTTTCCGCATGTTTGGAAACGCATGGCTACCGCTGCATGTGCCGTTCCGAAAAAAGGATTTCGCTGAACAAGGGCTATACTCCCGAAGGTTACGCCGATAAGGTTTTTCACATCCATCTCCGGTACAAAGGAGACCACCCGGAAATATTCTTTCGAGATTATCTCAATGCAAATCGGAATGAATCCGTTGAATATGAGAAACTTAAACTGTTTCTCAGCAAACAGTATGAGTTTGACAGGGATGGCTATACGTCCGCCAAATCGGCTTTCATCCACAATGTGATGAAACAAGACCAACCGCGTTTTTCCATTCGCAAGGCCGTCACGGACGACATTCCCCGGATGCTGGAGATTTTCTCCACCGCGCGCAAGTTCATGGCGGCGATGGGCAACCCGAACCAATGGGCGGAGAACTACCCCGGTGAAAAACGCCTGCTTGACGACATCGAAAGCGGCGACAGCCATGTTTGCCTGACAGGCGACAGAATGGTGGCGACGTTCCTGCTGAGAGGTGGAAAAGACCCTACTTACAACACAATCTACGAGGGGCAATGGCCGGACGACGCACCCTACGCCACCATTCACCGCATCGCAAGCAACGGAGAGGTGAAAGGCGTTTTTCACCGCGTCATCGAGTTTGCCTTGAAACATTACGATACGCTTCGCATCGACACCCACCGGGACAACAAAGTGATGCAAAACGCCGTTCTGAAAGAAAGTTTCCGATATTGCGGCGTCATACACTGCTGGAACGGTGAGGAACGGCTTGCTTACCAACTGAAAAAAAAGAATAGATGATAAAAAACATTGTTTTTGATTTCGGAAAAGTTCTTGTGGATTACGATTTCCATGCGATATTGGATTCCTTGTTTGATGACAAGCACGAAGCGGAAAGGTTCAAGCGATTGGTGACATCACCGGGCTTTGTTGACTGGTGCGACCTGGGTGAAAAATCCTTTGCCCAAATCATCGAAGAAACCAAGACGCAATATCCTCAATGGGATAGCGAGTTGCGGTTTTTCGATGAACATTTCACGGATTTCATCATCAGCGAGATACCGGGCATGCGCCGTCTAATCTCGAAATTGAGGAATGAGGGCTTACGCTTGTATGGATTGACCAACTGGTCGGACAAGGTATATTCCGTCATGGAGAAATTCGACATACTCCGCATGCTTGATGACCGCATCATTTCCAGTGAAGAGAACATCATCAAACCCGACATTCGCATCTTCCAACGCCTTTGTGCGAAATTCAACCTGAAACCACAGGAATGCGTATTCACCGATGACAAAGCAGTAAATGTGGAAGGTGCAAGGACCTTTGGAATGTTTGCCGTTCATTTCCAAGGTGCCGAACAGTTTGAAAGGGAACTGCGCACCATCATCAACCAACAAAAGACACATGTTCAGCCTTTCCGAAATTGACTTTTTTCAAGAAAATCGTACCTTTGCACCGTACTTGATGATGAAAAACACTTTGTCAAGAAATGCAATACCAATACCACCGTACTCGCCTTGTCCCTGATGATTGCCAAACCAAGAACAGAAGAAAAGGATGCGATGATAAAAATAATCGTCAATCTCATCCATCAAAACAATCCATAATATGGAACAAAGTCCCATACTCAACGAACACAACAAGGAGGAACATGCACCGACACACACCGCTGAGTCGAACTCAATGCCTATTGTGATGTACACATCGGAAGATGGTACAACCCAATTGGACGTAAAGTTCTTTAACGAAACAGTCTGGTTGTCTGTTAGGCAAATGTCCTCTCTATTCGACAGAGAGGATTCAAATATTCGACGTCACATATCAAACATTTTCAAGGAAAGTGAATTGGAAAGAAATTGCAACGTGCATTTTTTACACGTTCCTTTTTCTGATAAACCTGTACCTCATTACTCTCTCGATGTTATAATCAGTGTAGGCTATAGAGTTAAATCGATAAAAGGCACTCGTTTTCGCCAATGGGCAAACAATATATTGAAGCAATACCTACTCAAAGGCTACGCCATCAACCAACAGCGACTTGACCACTACAACGAACTGAAGGATGTGGTCCGTCTGATGTCACGGGCCGTTACTTTACAAGATAAGGTAACAAGCGAGGAATACAGCGGTTTGTTCAACGTGGTTGGCGACTATGTCTATGCCCTCGACACCCTTGACCGCTATGACTATCAGGAACTTTCCATAAATAACATTACCAAAGAGGAGCCATTTCATGCCACATACGACAATGCCATGGATGCCATAAACCGTCTGAAAGAAAAATTTGGAGGAAATGTTCTCTTCGCCAACGAAAAGGATGATTCGTTCAAGAGCAGCATTGGTCAGATATACCAAACTTTTGGAGGAGAAGAACTCTATCCATCTGTTGAAGAGAAAGCCGCGATGTTACTCTATCTCGTTGTTAAGAATCACTCCTTCAGCGATGGCAACAAGCGCATTGCAGCCATGCTCTTCCTTTGGTTCATGGAGAAAAATCA
>DCGD01000104.1:4492-4813 GCA_002315195.1 Prevotellaceae bacterium UBA1787
TGATTGCTGAGTCAAGAACGGAAGAGAAAGATGTAATGGTAAAAGTAGTTGTAAATCTAATTAATAAGGAAAATCAATAAAATGGCAGAAGGATCAATTCTAAACAATCACAACAAGGACGAACATGCGCCGTCGCACACGGCGGAACACCTGTTGAACCAAACCATGATACGGATGTTCGGCTGTGAACGCTCAAGGAACGCACACATAGAGCGCCGAAAATCGAAGATGAATTTCAACCTCTCCACCAGTCCGACGGCGGAACAGATTGCGGAGATTGAAAAAAGAATGAACCAACTGATAACGGACAATCTGTTCCGC
>DCGD01000139.1:0-2899 GCA_002315195.1 Prevotellaceae bacterium UBA1787
TCTGGATGGCATTCCATCAAAATGGTTCCGCACTGACGTTCTTTGCCAAGAAATACACCAACCTGACCGTCAGCGGCTCCATGCGCTTCGGCTTCAACATTTTCAGCCTCGCCCTGCTCGCCGCCTCCGTCTATACCGCCATCACGGCCGTTCAATCCAAAATCGCCAAGACCCGCATGAGATGTGGCGTCGCCACCTTGATTCTATGGGCAGGTGCCATCGCACTGTATCTCGGCATGGCAGACCCGACCTATGCGCAACCTTCCGATTTCCAGCAATTCAACCCATTCTTCGTGGTTGCTCTCACTCCTTTCAGCATGCTGTTCTTTGACGGTCTCGCAAAGAAAGGCCATGAAATCAGCGCACCCGCACGCATCGCCTGGGGTATGTTTGTCGCCGCTTTGGGCTTTGCCGTCATCACACTGGCATCTACCGATTTGATTTCTCCATTTGAACTGGGCGATCGGACGCAAAGCATTCTTTCACCGGGATGGCTGATTTCAACCTATTTCACGCTCACCTTGGCTGAACTGCTGCTCTCTCCAATGGGCATCTCGTTCGTGTCAAAGGTTGCACCTCCAAAATTCAAGGGCATGATGATGGGCGGTTGGTTTGTCTCCACAGCCATCGGCAACTATCTCAGTTCCATTCCTTCCATGTTGTGGAACAAAATTCCTTTGATGTACAACTGGGCAATTCTCATCGCTCTCTGCCTCATCAGTGCCATCGTCATGTTTGCCTTGCTGAAGAAACTGAAAGCCATGACTGAATAGGACAAATTTCAAGTCTTATCCGACATCATGTCCCCATAGGACTTGAAATCGTTTCTTACAATATCCGCTATTATCAAATGCAGAAAAAGACAACGCAGAATAACGCACCATCCGTGTTAATCGCCCTCATTCCGTTGGTGGTTCTTGTCGCCCTACTCATCTTCTTCATCGGCTTGTACAAGACCGATGCACTTGCAGGTCCAAGCCAATTGGCCTTGCTCATCACCTCAGCCGTCATCGTATGTCTGGGTCTTGCCACACATCATTTGAAATATGATGATTTCGGAAAAGCCATCAGCGAGAAAATATCCGGTGTCGCACCGAGTATTCTCATTCTGTTGTTCATCGGTGCGCTGAGTGGAACATGGATGATAAGCGGAATTGTCCCCTCACTCATATATTATGGCATGCAGGTCATGCGCCCTGAATGGTTTCTTGTAAGCACCAGCATCATCTGTGCCGTTGCCTCTCTGATAACAGGGAGTTCATGGACAACCATCGCCACCATTGGCATTGCGCTTTTGGGTATCGGCAAGGCATTGGGAATTCAAGATGGTTGGACAGCGGGGGCCATCATCACGGGAGCCTACTTCGGTGACAAAATTTCACCTCTCAGCGACACAACGGTGTTAGCATCCTCTTGTACGGGAACACCGCTCTTCACCCATATCCGCTATATGCTCATCACGACAATCCCATCCTTCTGTATCAGTCTCCTGATATTCCTTGTCGCGGGATTCTTCATCAAACATGGCAGTCTGGATAGTTCAAACGCTTTTTCCGAAGGATTGTTCAGAACTTTCAACATCACGCCTTGGTTGTTTCTTGTTCCCATCCTCACCATAGTCATGATTGCCAAAAAATTGCCGGCAGAAGCGGTTTTGTTTCTTGCCACACTCTTGGCAGGCATTGCCGCTTTCATTTTCCAAAAAGATTTACTTTTCAAACTTGCTGATAACAATGACACCATGCCGATAAGTGGCATATTGCAGGCTGCTTTCGGCAACTCATCACCTGAAACGGGCAATGCAGAACTCAACAATCTTGTAAGCACCACGGGAATGGGCGGCATGATGAATACCATTTGGCTCATCATCTGCGCCATGATTTTTGGAGGTGCCATGACGGCGACAAAATTTCTCATGAGCATCACCCAGGCTTTGGTACGATTGGCGCACAACACATTTTCATTGGTCGCTTCAAGCATCGGGACAGGACTCCTTTTCAATACCGTCTGCGCCGACCAATATCTCTCCATCATTCTTGAAAGCAGCATGTTCAAAGAAATTTACCAAAAACGCGGCTATGAATCGCGCCTGTTGAGCCGTACGGCGGAAGATTCCGTCACCGTCACATCTGTACTAATTCCATGGAACACGTGCGGCATGACACAATCCACCGTGCTGGGAGTAGCCACCTTGACCTACCTTCCTTATTGTTTCTTCAATCTGCTGAGTCCTTTGATGTCGATGTTCATGGCCGCCATCGGATACAAAATCTACCGAAACAAAACCTTGACGGAAGAACAGAGCAAAGAATAGACATACACAACCTTCACGAAAAAAGCGAATGTGCATTAACATTCGCTTTTTCGTTTTCAGAAGAAAATTGAATGAAACATTCTGATGCTTTTTTGTTGATTCTTTTCAAAAAAATTCGATAATTTGACGTACATTTGCAATGGATATGCTTTCGCATAAAAGTCATAAAAGAGTGGCTTTTGCCTCACACGAAAACAAACGGTGCAAGTTCCAATTAGATGCATGAATACATGATTTTTCAACTATTTACCAAATAATGCACATCATGAGAAAAGTATTATTCCTATTGGCTTTGGCATTGACATTCTGCTTGTCGATACCAGCAAAAAACAAAGCGAAAATTTCGAAGACCACTTATGCAAAGGAAGCCTTGCAACCATTCGTTGACAGTGGACGGCTTCCCGGGGCCATCAGCGTTTTCTACAAGGACGGCGTTCAGGAGGTTTGTTGCATTGGCTACGCGGATGTCGCCAAGAAACGCCCCATCAAGATGGACAACGTATTCATGCAATGTTCACAAACAAAAGGTTTCTGCGGTGTGACGATTGCAAAGTTGATAGAAGAAGGCAAATTGTCGTTGGATGG
>DCGD01000139.1:2910-3251 GCA_002315195.1 Prevotellaceae bacterium UBA1787
ACCCCGTCTCAAAATACCTTCCGGAATTTAAGGAACTTTGGGTAATGGATGGAGAAAAAGACGGCATCAAGACATACCACAAGGCCAAGAATGTCATGACCGTCAGAATGGTAATGAACCACACCTGCGGTTACTCTTTCGATATCAGTGCAAAGCGTATGGATGTGAAAGGAGGGGGCAACACAGGCGGCGCACCCATCCGTCAAGCCGCTTCCATCGCCGCCGCGTCTCCCTTGCTCTTCGAACCCGGCACCGCTGAAACCTATTCCAACACGGGCATTGACATAGGCGCCGCCATTGTAGAGGAGATTACCGGCATGAAATGGGAACAATATTTGAAG
>DCGD01000139.1:3282-3510 GCA_002315195.1 Prevotellaceae bacterium UBA1787
AAGTGCTCGATCCCTTGGGAATGAAATCTTCATCTTTCTGGCCTACGGACAAACAGTTGAAAACCCAAATAGAACTGTATTACACCAGTGACGAGGGACCCGCCAAATACTGCTGGCAGAACGACTTGCTGCAACGCCCCTACAACGATGCGCATGTATTTGCATCGGCAGGCGGAGGACTTTGGACAACAGCCAACGACCAATTGAAATTCTACAAAATGTTGATGA
>DCGD01000139.1:3532-11019 GCA_002315195.1 Prevotellaceae bacterium UBA1787
AATGGAGTCCGAATACTTAAGGAAGAGACCGTAAAATCCTTGCTTGCCGTCTCTTCCCGTCCGGAAAACTTGGGAGAATATTCACTTGGTTTGGGCGCACCCTCGAAAGACCACGAAGACGCATGGTTTGGACACGGAGGCGCTTGGGGTACCAACTGCATGGTGAACTGGCATAAAAAGGAATTGAGACTATGGGTAGTTCAGGTTTGTGGCGCCCAGCCTTGGTATGGAGCCGTGGAAGAAGCCGCCAAAAAGTTTTTCTCGCAAACCATTGACAATGAAAACATCAAGGCCTACACCGGGAGAACAGGCAACAACAAAAAATAAGTCCAAATTCAAGAAATGTGCTATCCTTTTGAAAGATAGCACATTTTTCTTACCAAACAAAAAAATTAAACCGTTGCCGCTATTTACTTATGCTGTTTTTTTCCAACCCATAACCATATTTCCTATCCGCCAAGCGCAACAACAATCCCACAAAAAACGACATTATTGCAATGCCGGTGAAAATACACATAGGCAAGGTATAATCATATTCATGCGTCTCAACGCCATTCAGGACTTTCGTGCCAATGATACAATGGTTTTCAAGGACATTTCCAATAAGAATTGGCACACCCCACAATCCCACGTTCTGAATAAAGAAAATGAGAGCGTACGCCGTCCCCAACTGCCTGACGGGAAAGATCCTTGCCACACTGGGCCACATGGCACTCGGCACCAAGGAGAAAGCTATGCCCAACACCACTATCAACACAATAGCGAGCACCGAAGAATGTAAGAACGGCAGCGAATACATGAAATGTACGCAGATTAGCATGGCCGATCCCCACATCATTATGGATGCCGCCCTGCCGTACTTGTCTATCATCCTGCCAAAAACAGGCGTAAGGACCAAAGCGCCCAGGGCAGGAAGACCCGCTATGGTTCCCGACAAATCTTCCGGAACACCATATTTCAAAGTCATCAACTGAGTCGCGAACTTTTGGAACGGGAAGATACAAGAATAAAACAACACACACATGAGAGCAATAAGCCAAAATCCACGGTTTGACACGACTGACCTCACATCACGAAACGAAAATTTCTCATCATCAGCCACATTCTCCAACCGTACTTGAGTATCCAATTTTCGGTCCAAGAACGCAAACACCACGAACGACAGCAAACCACCAATCAATAGGCAACCGCCTATGAAAAGAGGCATCGTCAAGCCCCACGATTTGGCCATCGGTATTGCTACCGCGTAGGCTACTTGTGAACCGATACGGGCCAATGCCACCTGCACCCCCATGGCCAAAGCCATTTCCTTGCCTTCAAACCACTTCGCAATAATCTTCGTTACAGTGATGCCCGCCACTTCAGCGCCGACGCCAAAAACGGAATAGCCGGCCGATGCCAACAGAACATCAAATTTCATGCCGAACACAGACATGGCCGTCCCTCCAAAGCAAACCATACTGAAATATTCCGCTGCCGTCCCCACAACCATGAGTACCGCTGAAAGCAATCCCGTGAAACGGACTCCGAACTTGTCCAACATAAGTCCGCCCCAAATCAACATCAGCAGGAAGACGTTGAGGAAACTGTAGGCACTGGTATAGGTTCCATACTCACCGCTTGTCCATTTCAACTGTCCTTCCAACAACCGTTCAAGCGGAGCCATCACATCATTGACATAGTACGCCGCCATCATTGTGAACGAGACAACGAAAAGCGCTCCCCAACGAGCCGCGGCGGAATCCCTAAGCGTTCTTTTGCGTTCAATCATTGTTTTATATTCAAATGGTTTCTTCTATGTTCGTTGTCAAAAGACTATGGTATTGTCTGCGATTTCACTTGTGGGTTCTTGCTTTTCGGGCATATTATGCGCATTGTCGCGATTTCTTATCGCATTGAGTTCACTCATGTCACGCTTGAACGTAGGACTTGATTCAACCATCGAAATCACTTCTTCATTATCCAGGTCAACCGCATTGAAACGATACACTTGGTAACGACGCTTCCTGTGCGTATGGTCATTTGTGTAGAACACATCGCGACGCACACGTTTGCGTTCCTCCTCTACTTCGTCAGCGACAGTGTCCTGCTGTTCCTTTCCCTTTCCCATATCAGCCAAAACATCGCTTAAGCCAAATCCGGTAGCAAGTATGGTTACTTTCACTTTCTTCCCCAATGTTTCATCCGTTCCAATACCGAACTTTGTTTCAACATTAGGGTCAAACTTTGCCATGAAATCGTTCACTTCATTCATTTCTTCCATCATCAATGCATTTTCGGCATTTTGGCTGCTAACGATATTTACAAGTATCCTCTTGGACTTGAATACGTCGCTATGGTTGAGCAACGGTGAATTCAACGCATCCTGAATTGCCTTGTTCACACGTTCTTCACCCTCTCCGAACGCCGTACTCATGATGGCAACGCCACCTTCCTTCAACACCGTCTTGACATCCTGGAAGTCCAGATTCATCGTACCCCTCAGAGTAATGATCTCCGCGATGCTCTTCGCGGCGATGCTCAACGTATCATCCGCCTTTGCGAAAGCATCCAACAAGGTAAGATTAGGATAAATTTCACGAAGACGCTCATTGTTTACGACAAGAAGCGCATCCACATGTTTCTGCATTTCTTCCAATCCATCAAGAGCCTGATCAATCTTTCGATTGCCTTCAAAACGAAATGGGATGGTGACAATGCCAACGGTGAGAATATCCAATTTCTTTGCTTCACGCGCTACAATCGGCGCCGCCCCCGTCCCGGTTCCACCACCCATTCCGGCAGTAATAAACACCATCTTCGTTCCGTCATTCAATATGGAACGAATGCCGTCGAGACTCTCCTCCGCCGCCTTGCGGCCTTGCGCCGGCCGGTTTCCCGCACCCAATCCCTCAGTGCCCAACTGTAGATGAATGGGAACTGGAGAACTATCAAGCGCTTGATTATCTGTATTGCACACGACAAACGACACATCATGAATACCTTCATTATACATATGGTTGACAGCATTGCCACCACCCCCTCCAACACCAATGACTTTAATGATGGTTGTTTTTTGACGCGGCAGTTCGAATTTCAAAATGCTGGCCGTTTCCTGTACGTTGTCTTCAAAATTCAACATATATTTCAATTATTTCTCAATTAATTTTCTCGTTTTTCCATTTCCCTGATAATATTCAGAGTTTCAGCCTTTCGGTTGTAAGTGGGTGTTTCAGCCACCTTTGCAATGATGGTTTCGTCATCCATGCTTTTCGCATTGAACACATAGTAATAATAATTGTTTCTTCCATTTTGACGTATCGTTCCATAATAGGTTTGAAACAACTCCCGCTCATGCGTACTGTTCAAGAAATCCCCATCTTGTGTAGCGTTTTCAATGTCACCTAACCCGGAAACAAGAAGCGTTACCTTCACTTGCTTTCCCAATTCTTCACATTCAGGCGCCAGTCCAAACTTAGCCCAAGTCATGTCCTGAAATCCGTTCATAAAATCAGTCACTTCATTCTGCTCACTCATCATCAACGGTGCATCCTTCTGACTGTACGAAACATTCACCAACACTTTCCTTGATTTGAACACATCGTTAAAATCCAGCAACGGAGAGCTCAAGGCATCTTCAATGGCTTTGCTCACACGACCGACCCCCTCGGCATAGCCCGTACTTATGACGGCAACACGCCCCTTAGTAAGCACTTCATTCACGTCGCGGAAATCAACATTCACTCTTCCGTCCACATAAATAAGATCAATAATGCTCTTGGCGGCGTTACACAAAATATCGTCGACGCACTCGTATGCGGAAAGACATTCGTAATCTTTGTAATGTTCGGCAAGACGCTGATTGTTCACTACAATCATTGCGTCAACGTATTTCTTCATTTCCTCAAGCCCTCCAAGAGCCTGCATAATTTTCGAATTGCCTTCTCCCAAAAAAGGAAGCGTTACAATAGCGACCGTCAGAATGCCCAGCTCACTGGCCTCACGCGCAACAATGGGAGCGGCCCCGGTTCCTGTTCCTCCACCCATTCCCGCCGTAATGAACACCATCTTAGTGCCATCGTTCAGCATCTGTCGGATTTCCTCTACGCTCTCCTCCGCTTTCTGTCTTCCACGTTCACAGATGTTACCCGCACCAAGACCATCAGTGCCCAACTGCATGTGCATCGGTACAGCCATTTTCTTGAGTGCGGCCAAATCGGTATTGCATACGACAAAAGACACGTTCTTTATGCCTTCAAGATACATATGATTCACCGCATTTCCACCACCCCCCCCGACACCGACAACCTTGATGATGGGCTTGTTGTCTGATCTTCGCTCCATGTTATTGATATTTAGCATGGAACGCAGATCTTCCGACAACGGGGCATACCCCTTCCCCATCACCTCTTCCTTGGTGGGAACTTTATCGACTGTATCGTCAGTCTGGAAATTAATCAATGTGTCACTACAATTCATAGATTGCAACTAAGACAACAACCGTTTGACCACCTCGGATATGGCCTTGCCGTCCGCCTTGCCATTCAATTTTCTTGAGGCCATGCCCATCACCTTGCCCATATCCTTCATGGACGAAGCGCCCGTCTCAGAAATCAGGACTTTTACCTCTTCTTCAATTTCCTCAATAGACAGTTGTTTGGGAAGATACTCCTCAATGACCGCCGCCTGCGCATTTTCCTCATTGGCGAGGTCTTCCCTTCCCTTGTCCTGATACACGGCAGCCGTATCACGACCTTGTTTCGCCAATTTCATCAGTATCTTCAAGGCGATGTCATCGTTCAGTTCCCCATTGCTCCCCGGAGCGGTTTTTGCCTCAAGGAAACATTTCTTGATGTTGCGGAGTGCATCCAACCTCACCTTGTCTCTTGCCTTCATGGCTGCAACAATATCCTTGCTTACTTGCTCAAAAAGTCCCATGGTTATCTATTGTTTTATTTTTATTTTGTTTTTTTCGTGTTCGTGTAATAATCGTCATCGTCATCACCAACCAACGCATCAGACAATTGCTTCACTCTATCGGCTATGCGCTTAAAAAATGAAGGCTTCTTGTCGTTGATGGGGGGGGTTGGATTGTTTTGTTTTACCTGTTCTTCCTCATTCGTCTCATTATTCTCTGTCACGGGCTTTTGCTCCTCTTCTTGCTGTTCTTCGTTCTCCTGATCAAACATATCCACAGGTTTCACAATCTTCGGAATGGGAGCGGTACATATTTTGTCACCCTTGACCAACAAAGCCAGCGTCCCCAACACACTGTTCAATTCATTTCTCATCGAACCCACACTGGGGGCGAAACGCACATTTGCGTGCGCCATTTTCGCAAAATCCACCTTGCAATCACCAACCATCTTCTTGTACAATCGAGGAAGATTCTTGATGTTGGAACCACCACCCATCAATACGGCGCCACTCTTCAAACTGTTTACCGCATAACCGGACATGACGACCTGTTCCTTCACGTTGACGAGGATTTCTTCCAAACGCGCCTCAATCACTTCCGCAACCTGACCTTTCGTAATCTTAGTACCATCAATCATGCTGTAGACCACCGCGTTGCGCTCCTCATTAGTGAGTTCTTCCGTATCCATGTAACCCAAATTTTGCTTGAGTTTTTCGGAATTCTCCCAATCAATGTGCAATGACATGATGTCGTTCGTAATATTGTCGCCACCCAAGGGGACGACTCCCACATGACGCAGCAAACCCTTGCTATAAACGGAAACCGTTGTCGTATCCGCCCCAAAATCCACCAACATGCATCCCGAGCGTTTTTCATCGTCCGTCAACAACTCATCGCCCGCAACCAACGGGATACACTTGTACTCAACAACCGTTGTCCCCACTTGGCTCATACATTGCGCTATGGTGTCGCGAATGATAGGACGCGCCACAATATTTAGATAATGACCATTGATGTAATCACTCAATACACCGATAGGGTCAACTTGCTTATGGTTACCCACATTATATTCAAGTGGAACCACGTCCAATATTTTCAATGTTCCATAAGCAGAGTTTCTGTTTTCGCTCATTAAATCTTTTATCACATCTTGTTGAATTGGAATCGTGCTTCCAAAATTCTTAGCCACGATATTCTCAACGGAGTGCAAGCCCTGCCCTCCATGGCCTATGTACACCTGCGTCACATTGCATTTTAACAAACCTTGAAGCTGCGCGATAATTAACTGTAATTTATCCACAGCTTTCCGTATATTGAAAATCATGCCGTTCCGCATAAAATCAGTTGCCTCAGCCTTGACAATAGTATTTACCTCAACGATATTTCCAAGGGTTCTCTTTCCACCAATAGCCGTCACCTTCGATGAACCTATTTCAATTGCAATGATAAATTCTTCCGTTGCCATATTATTATTATTCTTATTGTGTCGTAACCAGTCTCAGCATCATTCCGCCTTTCTGCAAACAATTTGATTGTTGTATTGCAAGTCTATATACTCGTATTTGTTCCATCCCACCTTATTCAGCACATTTAAATAAAACTCCTTCAACCGTGCCAAATTTTGATTGAAATCAATTGGATTTCCAAGGTTCACCACATGATTGCCCAAACGTGGAAACATTTCTACCGTACCATCCTTCTTTACGTTCAACTGAACGATTTGACTGTTCCAAAATTTGTCAGTTGAGAGAAACGTCCCTATCCTCGCCAAGTGTTCCTTGGCGTATTGCGCTGTTATTCTTCCTGTTGAAACAACCACATCCAGGGAAACCTTGCACATCTTTACTTCATCACCGTTGGAATCAATAAAATAGTTCTTTCCGTCTTCGCTCATGATGCGCATTACCACATTGCGAGGCTCCACATTGATCCGCACTATACCTCCGGGCGTTTTGAAACACACGGCATGCGCTATGAACGGGTGCCGTTTCAACAGCGTATCAATTTGTAGTAGATTGACATCCTTCATGCTCTTTCCACGCAAATCTAATTTGTTCTCGTTCAGAAACGCCTTGATTTCGTCACTCGTTATGAACGCCCCCGGAGTACTATTATCCACAACCACCTCCACATAATTGCATACTTCAGTGTCTTCCTTGCTCCATTTGACAATGACAAAGCCAATGTACACCATCAACGCCAAGCCTAACAAAACCTTAACTACATTCTTCATATTGGGTCGCAACTGATTGGTTTGTCATACATTATGTTTTTGACGCAGAACTTTTTCCATGCTTTCAACATCGTCATCCAAATTGCCCGCGCCAAGAATCACCCATACATCCGTATCATGATTTTTCACGAAATCAACCGCTTCTTCCTTCTTGATGAGATATTTCCCAATGCCAGGACGCAGCCGATCGAAAATAAGACGACTGCTCACACCCGAAATAGGTTTCTCCCGCGCCGGGTATATGTCTGTCAACACCACTTCGTCCAACAATGAAAGACTTTCAGCGAATTCCTTGTAAAAATCCCGTGTCCTCGTGTATAGATGCGGTTGGAAGATGGCCGTCAGCCTACGTCCCGT
>DCGD01000139.1:11050-12196 GCA_002315195.1 Prevotellaceae bacterium UBA1787
GATTCCACACAACGTCTAATTTCCACGGGGTGGTGGGCGTAGTCGCTCAGCAGCACCACATTGTCTTCCTTGATTTTGAAATCGAAACGGCGCACTACACCTTCGTAAGTCGCCATGCCCAAACGTATTTCATTTTCTTTCACTCCGGAAAGCTGCGCCAGAGCCATTGCCGCGATGCCATTCTCTATGTTGATGCTAACCGGCACTCCCAGGCAAATGTCCTTGATGTCACCAAGAGGCGAAACGAAATCAAACACAATTTCGCCATCTCCGATACGCTCATTCTCTGCATGAAAATCTCCTTCACTTCGGCTGTATGTCAACAGGCGCACGTCTTTCCGCTGACGTGTGGCAATAGGCAATCCTTGATGGCATATCAACGTGCCGCCGGGAGCGATGAGCGATGTGTAATATTCAAAACTTTCCCGATATGCTTCCTCCGTCCCGTATATGTCGAGATGGTCTGCATCCGTTGCTGTTATGACAGTGGCCCACGGCAAGAGTTGATGGAAAGAACGGTCAAACTCATCCGCCTCAATGACCACATAGGGACTCTTTTCCGAATAGAGATAGTTCGTATTATAGTTCTTGGAAATTCCTCCGAGAAAAGCATTCGTTCCCACCTCGCTTTCATGCAGCAGATGGGCGGTCATGGTACTCGTGGTAGTCTTTCCATGCGTACCCGCCACGCAAAGCCCTTTCATTGAACGCGTAAGCATACCCAAAACAGCCGCTCGCTTGTAAATTGCATATCCTTCTTCCCTGAAAAAAGTCAATTCACGGTGATTTTGTGGAACCGCAGGCGTATATACCACCAACGTTTTCGCCTTGTCGCGGAAAACCGCGGGGATGTTGTCCACGTCGTCCGAATAATGCAGCATGGCACCTTCATTCTCCAAATTGTCGGTTAGTTGTGTTCTGACACGGTCATAACCACCTACCTTGAAACCTTTTGCAAGGAAATAACGCACCAAGGCACTCATGCCTATACCACCGGCGCCAAGAAAATATACGGATTTAATGTCACGAAGTTCCATTATTCAGTCTTTTGATTATTCTTTGTGTTCATACCCAGCTTCCATACCTCGGCTGCTATGACGGCCGCCGCATCAGGCAATGCCATTTCACCGATGTTTCGGCTCAATG
>DCGD01000139.1:12202-13701 GCA_002315195.1 Prevotellaceae bacterium UBA1787
CAATGCGGACAAATCGTCCGGTGCGGAAACGATTTCCACCGCTTTGGGCATCAAAGCCATTCGCGCCTCTGAGTCCTTGACATAGATGGCCGCTTGCCGATTGACAAGAGCCAAGGCATTCTTTGTTTGATGGTCCTCGGCCACATTGGGAGAAGGAACAAGAATACATGGTTTTGCGAGAAGGCATAATTCCGATATGCTGCTGGCGCCTGCACGTGAAATCACCAAGTCGCACGCCTTGTATGCTTTCGCCATGTCATGAATGAAATCACTCACATAAAGATTGTCGGGACATCCCTTGGCTTTCAGCTGCTCTCTGATGTAGGAACTGTAATACTTGCCCGTTTGCCAAATAAACTGTATGCCACTCTGTGCGATAAGAGAGACATGAGAAAGGACACTTTCGTTAATGGTGGAAGCGCCCAGACTGCCCCCGACGATGAGAACCGTTTTTTTGGACGGATCAAGGCCGAAACTTTTTATGGCCTCCTCGCGGGACACATTCACGGACAGCAATTCCTGACGAACGGGATTTCCCGTAAGCATCAGTTTTTCTGCCGGGAAGAAACGTTCCATGCCTTCGTACGCCACACAAATACGCTGCGCCCCCTTGCCCAACAACTTGTTGGTTATTCCGGCATAACTATTCTGTTCCTGAAGTAGATAAGGGATTTTCATTGCTGCACATGCACTCAGTGTGGGACCACTTGCATAACCACCTACGCCCACTGCCACGTCAGGACAAAACTCCTTCACGATTTTCATGGCCATCCAACGACTGCGAGCGGCATCCCATGCCACCTTGAAATTTTTCAACATGTTACGGCGATCAAAACCTCTCACGGGCAAGCCTTTGATTTCATAACCTGCAGCGGGAACATACGTCATTTCCATTCTGCCTTCCGCACCAACAAACAAAATTTGGGTGTTCGGAAAAACGGCCCTTAGCGCATTGGCAATGGACACGGCAGGAAAAACGTGTCCACCCGTTCCACCACCGCTGATTATCACTCTTAATATTCCTCCCATATACGGATATAAACTATAGTTGAGGTACAAAATTAGGAAAAAAAACACATATACAAGGGGCAACAAATATGTTTTTTAAGAAACTGTTTTTGTTTTTGTGGATTAGTATTACCAAACAAGGAAACAAAGATTTTTTGCTTCATTGACGATACAATGGTTCAACCACGACACATTATGGCGCGAAAAAGTCGGAAAGATACACCGATAAGATTCCGACAAATTCATTAGAACCCATAAACAATTGGAAATTAAACATTCCATGTGTTTCTTATGGTAAAACACTCAACATTAGGTTTTGGCTTTGGAAACGAACCCACATGAAGCGCTTCGACCACCCTGGCAACGATTGCGGTTCAACATTATCCATCGAAATAATGGTTTTGTTCTTCTTTTATCGTAATTTTGCAGAACTTTTGACAACCATACTTTTCTCTCCTATGGCCAAAGACAAATTGGTTTACGTCTGTGAG
>DCGD01000139.1:13708-16161 GCA_002315195.1 Prevotellaceae bacterium UBA1787
GCAATGTGGGCAAGAGTCGTCCAAATGGATTGGAAAATGCCCTTCATGCGGTGCATGGAATTCATTCAAACAATTCCACGTACCCGCTATTTCGTCACAAAAAAACGCCACCTTTTCTTTTGTTGAAAAAAACTCCATTGTAAAGCCCCTGAACAGCATCGAAACAAAGCAGGAGCAGAGAATGGACACGGGCGACGCTGAATTGAACCGTGTACTCGGGGGAGGTTTGGTACAAGGTTCCATCATTCTCCTTGGCGGCGAACCCGGGATTGGAAAATCAACGCTTCTTCTTCAAACAATGATGCGCATGCAGAAACGCATACTATACGTCAGCGGTGAAGAAAGTGAGCAACAGTTGAAGATGCGCGCCGACCGTCTTTCCGAAAACAGCGGGACCCCTCTGGGTGACAAACTGTTGATATTGTGCGAAACGTCACTTGAAAGAATTTATGAACTCACCACCAATTCCCTGCCCGAAATACTGGTGATTGACTCCATCCAAACCATCTGTTCAGAACAGGGCGATACAATCCCGGGGAGTGTTTCGCAAGTAAGAACCTGCGCCATCTCCCTTCTTCACTTTGCCAAAAGAACAGGCATTCCGGTAATCCTCATCGGCCACATAACGAAAGATGGTTTGTTGGCCGGACCTAAAGTATTGGAACACATCGTGGACTGCGTACTGCAATTTGAGGGTGACCATCAACACCTGTACCGCATACTGCGCGGCTTGAAAAATCGTTTTGGAAGCACGGCTGAGTTAGGCATCTACGAAATGCTGGGCTGTGGATTGCGACAAGTGGACAATCCCTCGGAAATGTTGCTTTCCAAAGAGAATGAAGGCATGAGCGGTGTCGCAGTCGCAGCCACCATAGAAGGCGTACGTCCGTTTCTGATTGAGACACAAGCATTGGTAAGCACTGCCGCCTATGGTACTCCGCAACGCTCAGCCACCGGCTTCGACACTCGGCGCCTGAACATGCTGCTGGCCGTCTTGGAAAAACGCGCCGGGTTCAAACTGGCACAAAAAGATGTTTTCATCAACATAGCGGGCGGGCTTCGCGTTTCAGACCCCGCCATTGACCTTGCCGTCATCGTGGCCATCCTGTCAAGCAAATACGACCTCGGCATTGAAAACGGCACTTGCCTCGCCGGCGAAGTGGGGTTGAGCGGGGAAATACGTCCTGTCACACGAATAGCCGGACGCGTGAGCGAGGCGGAACGCCTTGGCTTCCGCCATATTCTCGTCCCCGAAAGCAGCATGAAAAACATTGACCCAAAAAATCTGCACATTGAAATTGTTCCCGTAAAAAAAGTTGAAGATGCCTTGCGCCATCTATTTTCCTGACCCGAATGGCTATATTCAACCAATTGACATACAATGGACAATTTTAACATTCCATACATCCCATTCAATCCATGACCAAAGAATTTACATTACGCGTTTCGCCTCAGGCTGCCGCCAACGAGAATCTACTTGCCGACATACTGACGAAAGAACACGGGATTTCCCAAAAGAGACTATGTGCCATTCGCATTTTGAAACGTAGCATTGACGCACGGCAAAGAGTCATTTACGTTAACTTGACGGTACGCGCCTTCATCGATGAACAGCCACCACAAACTGAATACACACCCACTGAATACCACGATGTTGAAAACGCGCCACAAGTTGTGATTGTCGGTGCGGGTCCGGGCGGACTGTTCGCTGCATTGAGACTGATTGAATGTGGATTACGCCCCATTGTTTTGGAAAGAGGCAAAGACGTGCATAGCCGGCGCAAGGACATAGCCGCCATTTCACGCGAACACAAAGTGAATGGAGAAAGCAACTACGCTTTTGGAGAAGGAGGGGCAGGAGCATACTCCGACGGCAAACTGTACACCAGGAGCACGAAACGCGGCAATGTTGACAAAATTCTGAACATTCTGTGCCAACACGGCGCCAGTACGACCATCCTTTCCGACGTTCACCCTCACATCGGCACAGACCGTCTGCCCAAAGTAATCGAATCCATACGCAATACCATTCTACGCTGCGGAGGTGAAGTTCATTTTGAGACATGCGCCACGGAGTTTCTGTTCAACAGTCATCGGAACGTATGTGGCGTGTCCTGCTCAAACGGAACAGTTCACAAAGGCCCCGTCATCCTTGCCACCGGCCATTCGGCACGCGATGTTTACCACATGCTTCACAAGGAAAAAATCATCATTGAAGCCAAGGGCATTGCCATTGGCGTCAGGCTGGAACACCCCGCCAACTTGATTGACCGCATCATGTACCATAATGCAAAAGGTCGTGGAAATTGGCTGCCGGCCGCGGAATACCGCATGACCGCCCAATGTCAAGGACGCGGTGTGTATAGTTTTTGCATGTGCCCGGGTGGGTTCGTGATACCGACGGCTTCGGGCGATGAACAACTGGTGGTAAACGGCATGAGCCCATCGAGTCG
>DCGD01000139.1:16176-16701 GCA_002315195.1 Prevotellaceae bacterium UBA1787
GGAGCAATTCGGGCATGGTGGTGGAAACACGTCCCGAAGACTTGGAAGACTTTTCTTTGAAAGAAACAATGCAAACCGCGATGAACGACGATTCGTTCGCCGAAAGACATTTGGATTTTCTAAAAGAGAATTGCCCACTCCGCATGATGTACCTGCAAGAAGCGCTCGAAAGGCAATGTTGGATACAAGCGAACAGAAAACAGACTGCTCCCGCCCAAAGAATGCATGATTTTGTAAACAGGAAACTAAGTTGCAGCCTTCCCCCGTCATCCTATTCCCCCGGAGTGATAGCATCTCCACTTCATTTCTGGATGCCTAAGTTTCTTACATCCCGCCTTGCCGAAGGCTTCCAAACATTCGGACGGCATTACCGCGGCTTTTTAACGAATGAGGCAACGATGCTCGCCATTGAAACACGAACCTCCTCACCCGTGAGGATTGTCCGCAACAGCGAGACTCTGCAACATACCGAGACAAGGGGGCTGTTCCCCTGTGGGGAGGGTGCTGGCTATGCCGGTGGCATTG
>DCGD01000007.1:0-175 GCA_002315195.1 Prevotellaceae bacterium UBA1787
AGCCTACGTTAAAGATACTCGCATGGAAATGACATGTGGAGAAGCACCTTACATAGTCAGCCGATATGATACAGTTAGCGGAAACCGCATTCCTGTTAGTCATCGAATTGGTTTGCTTGACCGTAAGCTTAGAGTGATAAGTGAAAATGTAGATAATAAGGGAGAGTGGATGAAG
>DCGD01000007.1:216-5309 GCA_002315195.1 Prevotellaceae bacterium UBA1787
CTTATGGATTTGAATGGCAAGGCGATAACCTGTTGTTAGCTCGTGAAGCCATATTCTACTCTATCATAGATTACTACAAAGAGAAGTTTGGCGAGGAACCTGCCAAGCGTTCATTACCAGGACTGGCTTACATAATATCATGGAATATCTGGCAAATGGATGGCTTGAAAATGGTTATACCTGATACCTGCCATGATGATATTGCTGTGACTCAATCACTCTTTGGGGATGAAGAACGTATCGTAATTTCATGTCCAGGATGCAAGTCTGGCGAACATAGACTACACAATGGCATTAAGTGCCGTGTTAGAGACTGGAATTATTCCGGAAAGGTCTGGGATAAAGAACGTCCTTATTTCTATACACTATTGCAAAACCATAAATTATAAGTTCTATGGCAGCATACTCAACGATACAGCAAGTTAAACCTAAGCAGAAGATAGTCACCTCTCTCTTTGACACAGAAGAAGAGGAGACAATTACCTTGCGTGACGAACAAAAGAAGGCTGTTGGCGATGCACTTCGTCGCTTTAAAAAGAAGTCTGGGGACAAGTTCCTTTGGAATGCCAAGATGCGTTTTGGAAAGACCCTTACGGCCCTGCAACTCTTCAAGGAACTTTCGCTGGCCGACCACAAGCGCTATCGCAGGATGTTGATCCTTACCCACCGTCCCGTGGTCAATGACGGTTGGTTCGCCGATTTCCACAAAATTTTCTTCGAGGCGGATACGCCTTTCCTGTATGGTAGCAAGATCTTCGGCAACAGTTTTCGGACGCTGGAGGACAGAATGGAGAATGACAAGGCATGCAGGTACGTCTTTTTCGCTTCCATCCAAGACCTTCGGGGTTCTTCGTCGGTGGGCGGCAGGTTCCAAAAAAACTACGAGTTCTTTTCCGCCCATTGGGACTTGCTCGTCGTCGACGAAGCGCACGAAGGTACGCAGACAGAACTCGGCGACAAGGTGCTGAAGGCTCTCGTGAAGAAAGGCACAAAGACGCTCTCCCTTTCCGGCACTCCGTTCAACCTGTTTGGGAATTTCAACCAGGAAGACATCTATACTTGGTCATACGTGGATGAACAAAGGGAAAAGGAGAACTGGGACAAGGCGCACGAGGGCGACCACAACCCTTATGGATCGTTGCCTCGCATGAATATGTTCACTTACGACCTCGGACCTCTGTTTGAAAGGTTCCAGGATTCGGAATATTCATTCAACTTTCATGAGTTTTTCCGCACGGACGACAATGGCGCGTTCGTGTACGAGGCGTATGTGGACAAGTTTCTCGACTTGATGTGCAGTCCGTCCAACGACTCAAACTATCCATTCTCCACACAGAAATACAGGGATTGTTTCCGTCACACATTCTGGCTCGTGCCGGGGGTGAAGGAGGCGCTGGCGCTTCAGCGTAAACTGGAGCAGCACGCGGTTTTCAGCCACTTTGACGTCGTCAATGTGGCGGGTGACGGTGATCCGGACGACCCGAAGGGCGAAGCGTTGCGCAAGGTCCGCGACGCCATCAGCGAAAAGCCCCAAAAGGACCATACCATCACCTTGTCATGCGGCAAACTCACGACGGGCGTGACCGTCGGGGAATGGACCGCCGTGTTCATGCTCAGCGGTTCAGCCAGGACGGGTGCAGCCAACTATATGCAAACCATCTTCCGCGTCCAAAGTCCCGGACAAATTGACGGTAAGCAAAAAACAGAAGCGTACGTTTTCGACTTCGCACCCGACCGCGTCCTTACGATGATGGTGCAGGCAGTCAAGGCTCCGACCCGTCCCGGAAAACAGACTGAGGAACATCGGCGACGCCTGAGGGAACTGCTCAATTTCTTCCCCGTCATCGCCTTGCAAGGCAGCCGGACAAGAAGATATGACGTGGACCAACTACTCATCCGCTTGAAACATACCTTCATTGAACGCGTGGTGTATTCAGGCTTTGACAACGACTTTCTCTACAACGACCTTCTTCTTGAATTGAACGATGCAGAAATTGAAAGGTTCAACAAGTTGAAGGGTATCATAGGGAGTACGCCAACGCAGGATGGCGGCAAGGATATTGTCATCAATGAAAGTGGTTTTGACGAGGAAGAGCCAGGCAAAGACCAACGGGAGAAAAAGCCAAAGACTCCACTGACAGAAGAAGAGAAGGCGGCACGCAAGGCGTTGAAGAAGAAAAAGGAGATGCGCAAGAATGCCATCAGCATTCTCCGCGGCATCTCTATCCGCATGCCTATGCTCATCTATGGCTGTGACCTGAAGGAGGGAGAAGAAATCACCATTGACAATTTCGCGGAACATATCGACCCCCGTTCGTGGGAAGAGTTCATGCCGCGGGGTGTCACCAAACAACATTTCAACCTTTTCAAGAAGTACTATGACCCTGAAATATTTCGTGAAGCGGGGCGCCAAATCTGCGCAAAGGCAAGAATGGCAGATGGGTTGCCGGTGAAAGACAGAATCCGGCACATCGTCCAAATTTTCTCTTCGTTCCGCAATCCCGACAAGGAAACCGTCCTTACGCCTTGGCGTGTGGTGAACATGCACCTGTCTGACACCATTGGAGGTTTCGACTTTTATGATGAAACGCATACCGTGCTGCTCCATGAACCCCGACTTGTGGATAGAGGGAGTGTGACCAACCGCGTGTTCATGGGACAGAACACGCGTGTATTGGAACTCAATTCCAAATCCGGGCTTTACCCTCTCTATATGGCATACACCATTTGGCGCGAACGCTGCAGGGAATGGGAACGACAAGGCTTGTTCGAGGTGGACAAGATGACCATTGAGGAAGAGCAACTTGTTTGGGATGACGTCGTCGCAAACAATATCTTCGTTATATGCAAAACACCCATGGCAGTCAGCATTACCAAACGAACGCTCACGGGTTTCCGCGACGTAAGGCAGGTCAATGTCCGTTACATCGCAGACCTTGTGGAAACTCTCAAAAACAAACCCGATGACTTTACCAAAAACGTGGTGCGCGGACAACTTTTCTGGCACAATAAAAATGTAGAAAAAATCATGAAATTCAATGCTATAGTAGGTAACCCACCATACCAAGAAATTAAGGCTACTGATAAAGCATCAGCAAATAGTGCTTTTGCTTCTGCTTTGTATCCGACATTTTTAGATATTTCCATTAAATTACAGCCTAATTATATTTCACTGATAACTCCAAGTAGGTGGATGACAAAACAAGGACAGGGTATTTCCGATGAGTGGGTAGATGATAAATTGAAAGGTAATCACTTTATTTCTATTTTTGATTACATGGATGCTTCCGATTGTTTTCCTTCTGTTGAAATAAAGGGTGGTGTAAGTTATTTCTTACTTTCACCTTCATATATAGGGGTATGCGACTATTGCAACATTAGTAAAGGTACAAGAACAAACAAAAAAGACTTTTTAGATGAAATTGGAGCTGGTATTGTTATTAGGGATAAGAAAGCCGGCTTGATTATCAACAAAGTAGCGAAAGTTGATGGTCGTTATTATGTCAATAATTCGTTTAGTGGTCTTGTTAGTCCTAAGCACTATTTTGACAGGAATGAGTTTCTCAATTCAAATTGGAGAGGGTATTCACAAATACAAGATACAGAACATCCAATCAAGTATTATATGAATAAGACACTTGAGGCATGTGGTTATGGTTGGATTAAATTATCTGATATTCCTAAAGGTACAGAAACTATACCTTTAAACAAAATCTATATTCCAATGGCCGGTGGTACCGGCAATGATTCTCATGTTTTGGGAGTTCCATTTTTAGGCGAACCAAATAGCGTATGCTCGTACACATATCTTGTTATAGGGTATGATAGTAAACTACATAATTATTCAAAAGAAGAATGTGCCAACATACTTACGTATATAAAAAGCCGATTCTTTAGGTTTATGGTTTCTATCAAGAAGAAAACTCAGAATACAACAAGAGAACTATTTCAATTTGTTCCTCTTCAGAATTTCTCTGAACCTTGGACAGATGAGAAACTTTATGCGAAGTATGGTATTACAGCCGAAGAGCAAAGTTACATTGAATCATTAATCAAACCCATGGAGTAATCGGGAAATTGTTTGCGAGTCATTTAGGTGGTCTAAAAGTTCCATCCTAATATCCGTGGAGTTAACCGACCGCTGTCTTTGATTAAAAAGCACCGATGAAATCGATGCTTTTGTTCATGTATGGGTGGTTGCATTGTTTTTGGACATGATGCCTTGGTTGTTTTGGAATTTAGGAATCTGTACGGAAATCCTTTCTCAAAAGACACCAAAAGATGCCTAGGAAAGCCAAAGTCAATAGCTATTTGAAAACAGATTTCACCGCTTTAAGGAAGTTGTATTTGTTTTCCGTGTCAGGCTCCAGGTAACTTCCCTCCGCCCATTCGTTCCAAGCGTTGATGGTGACGAGGGGAGGTTGCGAGGCATGCTCGTCCGCGTATTTCTTTGCACATTCAAGGAAATGTTGGAATTTCCCGGGGGTAATGTTGAACACCGTATTTTGGACGGGACTTTCCTTTGGATAGCGCGGGTTGGGATCCCAGTCAATGGACACATGGGGAAAATAGGGCACGGAGAAATTTTTGTCATAGCCATCCCAATACTTGATGGAAGCCTCACCCCATTCGCTGTAATCGCGGTTGGTTGGTTCCAGGTGGCACCATTGATAGTTGGTGATGCTGTTGAAGCCGAGGAAAGAGAGGGTGTTGTCCTGCGTAGCGGTCTTGTCGCCCGGGGTGCCGGAAAGCGAAGAGGGCAGGGCGGACCATACGATGGCTTGAAGGTGAAGTCCCGGAAGACCGGCCTCCACGCACTTTTCGCGCAGCACCCGGAGCGCGTCGCGCGCCGCCTCCATGCCGCCCATGCCGCGGATGAAAGTCCCTATTTCATATATGGCAAAAACGGGCTTGCCGTCGATGCGGTAGTAATTGGGCTGTTTGAAATAATCACGGATGATGTGGTCCGTAAAACTGTCGAAACTCTCCCGGCTCGTTTCTCCCCGCCAATACACCTTGCTCTTGTCCTTTTCCGTTCTGTCCCAGTAAGCGTTGGCGGTGTGGTTCGCCCACATCAGGTAGAACTTCATCTT
>DCGD01000007.1:5324-13032 GCA_002315195.1 Prevotellaceae bacterium UBA1787
TTCATTTTTTTGCAATTCTTGGCTTTCAGGAAACCATTGTTCAGGACAGATTCAAGAAAAGGCTTGCCATCGTACCAGTACCAGTCGAAGATAAAAGTATTGACACCGTATTTTGTGGCTGTGCGGATGATTTTTTCCTGCATTTTGGGGGAGGATTCATCGAAATAGCCCCAAAGGGGGATGCGTGGCTGTCTGTGGCCCTTGAAGCGTGGCTGCGCATTGTAGATACCCTCCCATTCGCCCTTGCGGTCGTGGAACAGGCCAATATCCCTATAGCGTGGTTCGTCATGATAGGCGGGCCAAATATAGGCCGCAACGTCGTATGTCTTCTTTCCCGACAAGCAGACGGAAAGTGACAGTAAGGATAATAATGTCAGAAAGAATTTCATTCAAGTATGTAAGTATAAGTTTAATCAGTCAGTATCAGTATTTGAGCATTCCGTTCACAATCACCCACCAATCCCAAAGCCTTTCACCAAAAAGAAATCCCATTGGATACAAAAGATACTATTGGTCCATAAGAATACTCCAATACTTTTAGACTCACAAACTCTTACGGATCTAATCCCCAGGAACCAATAACATATTACACTCACAAACTCTTGGACCTTTGGACTTTATGTCTATTAGACTCTTTGACTTTAGCCATTAAGAATGCCTTTTAGTCTTTTAACCCCTTAACCTTTTATATGAGGTCGGAATTTTCCGATGACCTTTCCGACACTCTTGATAACATTAAGGGCATAAATCGTACCGCTAATCACCTGACCTGTACGGCGAATGGCATTGAACGAAGTGAGACCTGCCAATTTGGGTATTTTGTATTCTTCAAGCAACGCATGGCTGAGTACGCTAATATTTTTCTTTTCCTTGCGTATTTTTTCAAGCACGATGCGTTTGCGCCGGCGTATGTCCTCAAAAGTCAAATCGGTTGTTTGGTCAGGATTCTCCATCTTTGTCATCCTCCTTTAAAAGTAAATTGGTGAAAAAGTTAGTCAGTGGTCGCGCGAGCCATTTGTTGCGCATGAAATAGAACAAGATGGCCAGTCCTATGAACATCAACGTCACGATGGCGTAGGAGATGGTGGCGTTGCCCAAAAGCCATGAGAACAATGAGTGAAGTGTCAGGGCAAGGAAAATAATGGTGATGATGCCGAGGAAAAACAGTACAGCCCCCAAGATCAATGCCGTGAGCAGCCGTGTCAGTTTTTCGGTCAGTTCAAGCATCAGGTATTCGCGCTGCAGGCCGAGATAGTTCTGCAGCGAAGATGCCAATTTCGTTACCAACTTTTCGATGCGTTCCATGTGATAGTATTTCCAAAAACAAACGCAAGCGGAAAGGTTCCAGCGGAGCCTTCCGCTTGTAGTTTCGCTACTCGGTAGCCTTTAATTCATCGGTTATGTCATCAACGAGATTTTCCATTTCCTCACGGTTCAACTTGATGCCGCGGCTCTTGATGGCTTCAGCAATTCTTGAGCGCAGCTCGTCACCTTTTGCAGGGGCGAACAAAACTCCACATGCGGCTCCGATAGCGATACCGCCCAAAATGGCGGCAAAAATACTCAATCCTTTCATTGTATAATTCAATCTTTAAGTTTGACGGTTCAAATTTCATCATTTTTTTTTATTCAAGCGCAATGGAAACACTTAAAAATGTTGAAAAAAACATAAATGGGTGAATTGTGTTTTGAAACAAGTCTTTTAATGCGTTGATTGTATTTATCAAGTTGTCAAAATGCGGAGGAACTCTTGCCTGACGGTGTATAAAACCAGGAGCAATTTTTCCATTAAAACATTGCAATTAGAAATTATTTTCAAAAAAATGCAAAACAATCGTAATGAATCATAAAAATTAATATTTTTTAACATTTTGTAACACTCACAAACAACGCTCATATTGTAACTTTGCATAAAGTTTGCAGAAAGGATACGTTCAGTTGAACTGAAGACATATTCAATTGTGCAGATGGTTGAAATATAATTGATTATTAACACTCAAAAAAGTATTCAAATGAACAAAATTGTCATTATTGCATTGGGGATTTGTGCAGCGGCATTTGTCAGTTCCTGCAAATCAAGTGAAAGTATGTACAAAAAAGCATACGACAAGGCACAGGCACAAACATCGGAACAAACCCAGACTCCGCCCGAGCAGACAACTGTAGCACCAACAACGGTAACCGCTCCCATTGTGACGACTGCTCCCGTACAAACCACCACGACGGTTCCGACGGAAAATATCAATGTTGGAGTGCGCAACGAGGCTGTTACGTTGATAAGCGGCACGGGTATCAAGACCTATAGCGTGGTGTGCGGTAGTTTCGGTCTAAGGGCAAACGCTGATGCGCTTCAGAAAACATTGATGGGTAAAGGTTACAACGCCCAGATTGCACAGCAGAGTGCCGGCAAGCGTCTTTTCCGCGTCATCGCAGTGACCTCCGATTCAAAATCCGAAGTAGTCACCAAACTCTCTACGTTGCGTAGGATCTATGCGGATGCTTGGGTTCTTTGTCCGAGAGATTATTGATAAAATTTTTCCGCGAAATAACGGTTTCATATCACTCTTAGCCAAAAGTTTGGCGGGTTTCTTACCCATGCGTTCAGTCAACCTGTCGAGTGCGAGAGGGCTGTCGTTGTAGTTTAAACCTTCGGCGTTTTGGTTGAATTGTCAGCGCCGATTTTGGTGCAGTGTGAGAGTATTGTGTGGAGAAAAGGTTCGGGATTTCGTCTCGTTCCGCTCTTGATTTCGTTCGTTGTCGCTTTTCAGACAATCCTATATTCAATCTTTTCCCGCAAGTATGAGGTTCGTGAATCAGTGGCATACCCCGGCCATTTCCATAAAAAAGGAGAAGATGAGAATATACAAATGATATTCGTACACTTTGTACCATTCACTTTCGTGCAAATTGTACAAAATGATTTCTGACAATGACTTTTGCGGAATAATCATTTTTTGTGGCATATTCGTTTTAAAAACGAGTATGCCATAAAAATGTTTGTAAGGTTCAACGAATCAAAAGATCTGAAAGGTTTGAGAGGCTGCGGGAATACAGACTGACCGCTACGATTTTAAGACAATGTCGTGGTATTCGCTTTCGAAATTAGGTGTCAGGATGCCTTTTCCGATGGCCTCCTCTATTTCCTGTGGTGTCCAAAAGCGTCCGTCCGACAATTCCTCGGCGCTGGGATGAATGGGGTTGTCATAGATGGTGGTATGTACAAAGACAAGTTCCCGTTCGCGCTTGGAGTCGAACAAATAGTNNCGGTGGCGATGCGTTGCGGTATGTAGTCCGTAATGCCCAGTTCTTCCTTGACTTCACGTTGCAGGGCTTGTTCGATGCTTTCCCCGAAACTGACGTGTCCACCGCAGGCGGTGTCCCATCGTCCCGGCTGTATTTCTTTCCACAAAGGCCGTTGCTGAAGATAGAGTTCCCCCCGGCTGTTGAAAACGTGCAAGTGTACCACGGGATGCAGTCTTCGGCTGCCATCGTGGCAATCCTTCCTCGTGGCCGAGCCGGTCACGTTGCCCTCTTCGTCCACAATGGGCAGAAGTTCGGAATTGTTGTCGGTCATGGTTGGGAACATTCAGGTGAATTATGGAATGAGGAGTGAACTGTCTCCGTAGCTGAGGAAGCGGAAGCCGTTGTCAAGCGCATAGCGGTAAACGTCTCTCCATTCGTCGCCGATGAAAGCGGAGACCAGCAGCAGCAGGGTGCTTTTGGGCATGTGGAAATTGGTGACCATGCGTTCCACGACATGATAGGAATAGCCGGGTGCGATGATGATTTGCGTACTGGTGTGCAAGGCTTCCAAATGGTTGTCGTCCAAATATTTCAAAACGGCTTCAAGTGCGGTGAGGGTAGGGGTTGAGGCCCATTCTTCCGACGTTTCGTAGGGGGTCCACTGTCGGACATGGAGGTCGGTTGCCGAAGGGTCTTGCAATAGGTGCAAACCGATGTAATAAAGGCTTTCCAATGTTCGGACCGACGTTGTGCCGACGGCGGTGCAACGGCCTCCGTGCCGGATGAGTTTCTCTATGCTGGTGCGTGGTACGAAAATGTATTCCGAATGCATCTCGTGTCCTGCTATTGTATCGCTCTTGACGGGCTTGAAGGTGCCGGCGCCCACGTGCAGGGTGATTTCGTCGCGCTCGATGTCTTTTTCGTCAAGTGCATGGAGAACGCGCGTCGAGAAATGCAGCCCCGCGGTAGGTGCCGCCACGGATCCGTCATGCTTTGAATAGACTGTTTGGTATGTCTGCTTGTCTTTTTCCTCTGTATCGCGGTTCAGGTAGGGCGGGATAGGCAGTTCGCCCACCGCGTCGAGAATTTCCGCAAAAGTCATGTCCGGGTCATCCCAACTGAAACGGATGATGTCGCCGGTGCCATGCGTGCCGTTCATTTCGGCCTTGAGGCGGATGGTGCGTCCGTGGTATTCAATTGTGCGTACCAAGGCATCCTGCTTCCATTTTTTTTTGTTGCCTATGAGGCAGAGCCACTCGCATTGCCGGTGGCTGTCAAAGATGAGCTGGTAATCGTTCGGGACGTGAGGCTCAAGACAGAAGATTTCCATGCGTGCGCCCGTCTGCTTGCTAAAGTGAAGCCGGGCCTGAATGACCTTGGTGTTGTTGAAAACAATCAGGCTCCCCTTGGGTAGGAATTCGGGCAGTTCGGTAAAGGTATGGCTGCTCTTCTCCCCGTGACGGTAAACGAGCAGCTTGGACTGGTCCCGAACAGCGACAGGGTATTTGGCGATGCGTTCATCGGGCAACGCATAGTCATAGTCGCCTATCTGAATATGTTTGGTGTCGTACATTTCCTTGTGAAATTTGGGTGCAAAGATAGCACAAATATGTGGAGTTGGCTTCATTTTGCAAAACTTTAACGATAAGTGAACATTTTGCCGTGTTGTTTGATAAAATTATGTATCTTTGTGAAAATTTACATTATGAAAAAGATAACAAGTATTTTGTTCCTTGCGTTCTGCATGGAATGTGGGTTGCCTTCGTTTGCACAGGAGGCGGTAAACAGTGACTATTGGGCGGCCACCGACGCCCTCGGAAGGCGGGTCGGGCGTTACGATGGACAGTTGAAGAACAAGACGGTCATCATGTTTTATTGGACATGGCACAATTACCCGGAAGGACCCGGCAAGGAAGCCTTGAATACCAGCAAGATTTTGCGCGAGCATCCGGAGGCTCTTCACGACGCTGAGCATCCCGCCTGGCAAAACAAGTTGTCGCGGAATGATTATCATTGGGAAGAACCGCTTTTCAATTACTATTTGACGACGGACAGGTGGGTGCTGCGCAAACACGCGGAAATGCTCGCTGACGCGGGTGTGGACGCCGTTTTCTTTGACTGCACGAATGGTGCGGAGACATGGGACGCTTCCACCGACTCCCTTTTGTACGTATGGGACAAGGCGCAGAAGGATGGGGTGAAGTGTCCGAAAATAGGTTTCCTGCTGCCTTTCGGTCCTTCCGTGGATTCCCGCACATCGCTTCGCCACCTGTATGACAAGTATTACAGCAAGGGACTGTACCGGAATTTGTGGTTCATGTGGGAAGGAAAACCCTGCATCATGGCTTATCCCGACAACCTGACCGATGAAGCCAAGGACAAGGAAATAAGGTCGTTCTTCACGTTCCGTCCCGGTCAGCCGGATTATGTGGATGGGCAAAACCCGAACTATCCCAATCAATGGGGGTGGCTTGAGAATTATCCCCAGCATGGCTATGTGGTGGGCGAGGACGGCAAGGCGGAACTGGTGACTGTGGGTGTCGCACAAAATGCTTCGCCCGAAACGAACGGTCATTGCAGCGCGTTCAATTTGCCCGGATCCCATTCCCGCAGTTTTACGGTGAGAAACGGCTTTGACAAACGTAAGGATTCCTATCTTTACGGAGCCAATTTTGAAGAGCAGTGGGACCGTGCCTACGAACTTGACCCCAAGGCCGTGTTCGTGACGGGTTGGAACGAATGGAAGGCCGGCATGTGGTTCAGAAAAGACGGGTGGACGGGCGAACCGTTCTCCTTCGTCGATGAATTCGACTGGGACCGCAGCCGCGACCTTGAGCCGGTGAAAGCGTGGGGCGACAGCGGCGATGTATATTATCTGCAGTTGGTTGACAAGGTGCGCCGTTTCAGGGGTACGCAGGCGCAGCCCCAAACATCGCAGCCCCAAAAAATCAAGATGGGTGATTGGAAAGCATGGGAAGCCGTGCAACCGTTCTTTGCCACCTATCGCGGCAATACCATGCACCGCCATTCATTGGGAAGGGGTAACAAAACCTATCACAACAATACGGGGCGGAATGACCTGACCGGGGCAAAGGTGGCGCGCGATGACAAATACCTGTATTTTTATGTGGAAACGGCGGAGGCTATCACGCCTCAGACGGACAAGAACTGGATGATGCTCTTCATAGATGTTGACCGTTCCAAGCAGACAGGATGGAACGGCTATGATTTTGTGGTGAACTACCGTCCCTCCAATGGAACAACGGTGTATGTCCAAAACTGCACGCAAAACACCTGGGCATGGAGCGACAGCGGCAAGGCGGACCTGAAAGTGGAGGGCAACCGCATGATGATCAGAATATCGCGCAAATTGCTCGGTCAACAGAAAAAGCGCCTGGACTTTGAATTCAAATGGAGCGACAACATGCAGGAGGAAGGGAGCATCATGGACTTTTATGTCAATGGTGATGTAGCCCCGGGTGGAAGATTCAACTATGTTTTTTCTGAATAATTGTGTTTTTTCAATAAAAAATACGGTATTTTGTAGTTGAAATGCAACAAATATGTAATTTTGTGGGTAATATCGAAAATATGCAATTTTGCTAATTCATAAACATAATTCATCTTCATTTATGAGAAAGATTTTTGGAAACACAATGAAGGCGATGCTGCTTGCGGCTTTTGCAGTATCGTTCGCTTCTTGCGAAAGCAAGAAAGACAATGCTTTGACCAAGGCTGAGGAAGCCGATGGTTGGGAACTTCTTTTCGACGGTGTGAACACCGACAAATGGAAGAGTTATAATGACACCGTGCTATCAAATGGTTGGCACGCAGTGGATGGTTGTCTCCAGGCTCCCGGTGATGGCAGTGACGCCTCAGGCTATATCGTAACCAAGAAGCAGTATGAGAATTTCATCCTCGATTGGGATTGGAAACTGACCAAGGGTGGCAACAGCGGTTTGATTTATCATGTGGTGGAAAGCCCGGCTTTCAAGGTTCCGTATGTAACTGGTCCGGAATATCAGTTGATCGACAACGAAGGTTGGCAGGAGCAGAATCCCGACACGAAACTCGAGGAATGGCAGAAACTCGGCGTGGATTACGCCATGCACTTGCCTGACTATTCCAAGATGAAAGTCAATCCCGTGGGAGAATGGAACAATTCCCGCATTGTTTTTGACAATGGTCATGTAGAACATTGGCTCAATGGTCAGAAGATATTGGAATTCGAAGCTTGGACAGACGATTGGTTCGAGAAGAAGAGCGCGGGAAAATGGGAAAACGCTCCCGAATATGGTTTGGCGCCCCGCGGTCTTATTTGTCTGCAGGACCATGGTTATCCGGCATCTTTCAAGAACATCAAGATTAAGGAATTGCCCAGGAAGAACGTAGGTGAGGAAATAGAACTTTTCAATGGTGTTGACTTGACCGGTTGGGAGGCTTACGGAACAGAAAAATGGTACGT
>DCGD01000007.1:13051-15401 GCA_002315195.1 Prevotellaceae bacterium UBA1787
GCATGCTTATCTGCGAAAGCGGTCCCGACAAGGAATATGGCTATTTGGCAACGCGCACCTATTTTGATGATTTTGAATTGACGGTAGATTTCCGTCAGTTGTCAAATGGAAATTCAGGTATATTCTTCCGTTCATTCGTCATTCCACCTACGAGTGTCTGCGGCTGCCAGTGTGAGGTAGCTCCAAAGGGTAACGACAGCGGCGGCATCTACGAATCTTCCGATCGCGGTTGGTTGTATCAAATACCTGATGAGCAGGAAGACATCCTCAAGGAAGGTGAATGGAACACCATGCGTCTGCGCGTAGAGGGAGACCATGTTCAGACATGGCTCAATGGAGAGGCCATGACAGACTTGTCAGACCCGGTGATAGGACAGGCAACCGGTCGTATCGCACTGCAAATCCACGCTGGCGGCGGCATCAAGATTCAGTGGAAGAACTTTAAACTTACACGCCTTTAAGCATTGGCATAAAAGGCTATCGGCTTTGAATGCATTGGCTTTGGCTCTTGTCACAGGGTCAAAGCCATTTGTTTTTTCAGTTTGGCGTGAGAGGCTTTTGGTATTGGCATGGCTGTTTTTCTTGTCATAGAGCCAACGCCAACGCCAATGCCGACGTCGACGCCAATGCCAATGAAGAAATATTTTATGCCTCGAGGTTGTTTTTCTATTGTCAATTAATCGTATATTTGTACTCCCAACCATTGTAAGAAGATGAAAGAATGTGTTTTGTTGTTTGTTTGCCTGGCGGCACCCGTCGTGGCAGTAGTCGCTGAGAAAAAAGCGGAGGTAGTAGGCGCCGTGCCTGATTCGACATTGTTGTACCGTCCTTTCGGCAGTTACGATGCCGAACTGTTTTTGAAACCGGCCAAGTGTTTCTATCCTGAGACGTGGTTTCATTTTGTGAACGGCAATGTTGACAGAGAGGGCATACGCGAAGATTTGGAAGCCATCTCACGAGCAGGACTCGCCGGGGTGCAGTTCTTCCACGGCGGCATAGGCAGCAGTGAATGGAAAGGCGT
Source organism: Prevotellaceae bacterium UBA1787 (assembly GCA_002315195.1). The sequence continues at coordinate 14,073 of DCGD01000007.1, forward strand.
GAAAGAACCCATATATTGTCTGACGGAAAAGTGGGAGGATTTGGTGAAATATACGGCTTCCGAGGCGCGGCGTCTCGGTTTGCGCTTTACGATGCAGAATTGTCCCGGATGGAGCATGAGCGGTGGTCCCTGGATTGACTTGGACCATACGATGCGCTATTTGATGTACTCCCGGACGGATGTGAAGGGCGGCAGGCGGTTGGAGTTGAAATTGCCGCAGGTGGCACCTTCCGCTCCCGACAGCAAGGATTACCGCGATCTTGTGGTGATGGCTTTTCCCACGCCTTTGGGCGACACGGGAACGCCCCTGTATGAGGGCAAGGCGACATTCAAGCCAGCCACGCGGGAGAACCCCAACGTGATAGACGTAAGACTGAAGGAAAAGGCCGTGGCGCGGACGCTGGAGTTTTGTCCCATAGATCGTTTCAACCATCATTTCGGCGTGGATCCCGCCGTAAGCGTGAGGGTGGAGATGGTGGATGCGCAGGGGGAAGCGCATGAATTGCTTTCCACAGAAATGCCCCGCGCCAACTGGCAGGATACCCAATTCGGCATTTCCCTGCCATTGGATGAACAAGCCGCTTCCGATTACTATCGCATTTACATCGTCAACAAGCACGACATGAACATACCCTATTTCCGTTTGTATTCTTCTGTTCGCCAGCCCAACTGGCAGGGAGATGGGGGTTGGGTGCTGCGTTCTCTGTTGCATTTGGACCGTCCCGTCCATCAGCCGGCGGAGGCATTCGTGAAAGCATCATCGGTGCTGGACATTACGGACAAGATGCGGGACGATGGAACGCTTGAATGGGATGCGCCGCAGGGTGCTTGGACCATTCTGCGCATCGGACATGTGAATACGGAACACCGCAACGGCCCCGCTCCCGCTGAGGCTACGGGATGGGAGTGCGACAAACTTAGTGCGAAGGCGGCAGACCTGCAGTTCAACAACTATGTGGGCAGACTTGCCAACGGTTCCCTGAAAGGTTTGGTGGGAAACATGCTTATGGACAGTTGGGAGTGTTGCGCACAGACATGGACGAACACGATGCCGGACGATTTCCAACGCATTGCCGGCTATCCGCTGCGCATGTGGTTGCCGGCGCTCTTCGGTTATGTCTTGGACGACAACGAAACGACCGCCCGGTTCCTGGTGGATTGGCGACTGACACTGAACGACCTGTACGTGAACAATTTCTTCGGTGAAATGGCTAAAAACGCGCATAAAAATGGTTTGACCATCAGTTACGAGACTGCAGCCGGTGACATTACGCCTGCCGACGCCATGGAATATTATAAATACGCCGACGTGCCGATGTGCGAGATATG
>DCGD01000062.1:0-2518 GCA_002315195.1 Prevotellaceae bacterium UBA1787
CTGAACGTATATCTGCTTGTTGCTTCTGAATACGCTCATTCGTGGACGTTCGGCTGTACCAGAAATCTTATTTCTGACACGATATTTAATCTTGATCCTTCTATCTATTCTATTCATAATCGTAATCCTTTAAATATTACTTAGCTGATGCCGACTTACCAGACTTGCGGCGAATGACTTCACCAACATACAATATACCTTTGCCCTTGTAAGGTTCAGGTTTGCGGAAAGAACGAATTTTTGCGCATACAAGGCCTAGCAGTGCCTTGTCGCAAGACTCTAAACAGATATAAGGACGTTTGTTCCTTTCTGATTTGGTAACAACGGAAATCTGTTTTGGCAATTGCAAAAAGATAGGATGCGTGTAGCCAAGTGTAAATTCAATGATGTTGCCATCATTGGATACACGATAACCCACACCAACAAGTTCCATCTCCTTTTTGTAGCCTTGAGATACTCCGACTACCATATTGTTGACCAAGGCGCGATACAATCCATGGAAAGCATGCTTTTGCTTTTCAGATACGGAATCGTTCTGTTCATCCATATTGAAAACCAACTTGCCATCCTCCATCGCAACCTTTATTGAAGGATGTACACTTTGAGACAATTCACCCTTTGGTCCTTTTACTGACACTACATTATCCTTCACCGTGATAGTTACACCGGCAGGAATGTTAATCGGCAACTTACCTATTCTTGACATTGTGCTATCCTCCTAAAACTAATAAACATAACAAAGAACCTCGCCACCTATCTTCAATTCGGAAGCCTCCTTGTCCGTCATCACTCCCTTGGAAGTGGAAATGATGGCAATACCTAAACCGTTAATAACTCTCGGCATGTCCTTGTAACCTGTATACTGACGCAAACCTGGCGTAGATACGCGTGTCAAAGACTTGATTGCGTTCGTCTTGTTGACCGTGTCATACTTCAACGCAATCTTGATGATGCCCTGCTTGCCATCCTCAATGAACTTGAAATTGAGGATGTAGCCCTTGTCGAAAAGGATTTTTGTAATGTCCTTTTTCAAATTCGACGCCGGCACTTCCACCACTCTGTGCTTGGCCTGAATGGCATTGCGCAACCGTGTCAAATAATCTGCTATTGGATCTGTCATATAAATTGTGTATTAATTAATCGGGATGGCCCGACAATATTAAACTGTTATTTACCAACTTGCTTTCTTTACGCCCGGGATTAATCCATTGGAAGCCATCTCGCGGAACTGGATTCTGGAAAGTCCGAAATCACGCATATATCCCTTTGGACGACCGGTAATCTTGCAGCGATTGTGGAGACGGATGGGGTTGGCATTACGGGGGATGCTCTGCAATTTGCGGGCAGCCTCATAAGCTTCAACCGGATCAGTGGATTTGTTGACAATCTCCTTTAAAGCAGCCCTCTTCTCAGCATATTTAGCTACAAGTTTGGCTCTCTTGATTTCACGAGCCTTCATTGATTCTTTTGCCATATCTTTTAATTGTTTTTAGCGTCTTTAAAAGGCAGACCGAATTCTTTCAACAAAGCGTAGCCCTCTTCATCCGTGGGCGCTGTTGTAACAAAAGTGATGTTCATACCCTGGATTTTTTCTACGGAATCAATATTGATTTCCGGGAAGATAATCTGTTCTTCAATACCCAAAGTATAGTTCCCACGACCGTCCAACTTGCCGGCGATTCCCTTGAAGTCGCGGATACGAGGCAAAGCGATGCGCACCAATTTCTCCAAAAATTCATACATGCGCTCGCGGCGGAGCGTTACGCGCGCACCGATGGGCATCTTCTTGCGAAGTTTGAAATTCGCAACGTCCTTGCGGGAAACGGTAGCTACAGCCTTCTGACCGGTAATGGCGGTAAGTTCCGCTATGGCGACATCAATAATCTTCTTGTCGTCAGTAGCACATCCCAAACCCTGATTGATTACAATCTTCTTCAGAACAGGGATTTGCATAGTCGATGAATAATTGAATTTCTTCATCAATGCCGGAGCGATACGCTCTACATATTCTTTCTTAAGTCCTGCAGTATTACTCATCACTTAATCTCCTCTCCTGATTTCTTAGCGTAACGCACCAATTTACCGTCAGCGTTCAATTTACGGCCGATACGGGTAGGTTTGCCCGTCTTCGGATCAACAACATTCAAATTTGAAATATGAATAGGAGCTTCCTGCTTCACGATTCCGCCCTGCGGATGCTGTGCGGAAGGTTTTACGCTCTTGCTAACCATATTTACGCCTTCAACGATAGCGCGCTGTTTTTCAACCAATACCTTCAAGACCTTTCCCGTGGCGCCTTTGCTTTCTCCGGTATTCACATAAACGGTATCGCCTTTCTTTATATGCAACTTACTCATGAATATGATTCATTAAAAAATTAAAGAACTTCAGGCGCTAATGAAACTACCTTCATGTTGACAGCGCGCAATTCACGTGCAACTGGACCGAATATACGGCTTGCTCTCAATTCATTGGCACCCGTTAAGAGTACACAAGCATTATCATCAAAACGGATGTA
>DCGD01000062.1:2594-2731 GCA_002315195.1 Prevotellaceae bacterium UBA1787
TACCTTTCTTGATATCACTGGATGGTATTACGTTTTTAACACTTACAACAATGATATCGCCCACAGATGCATAACGTCTTCTTGTACCACCTAATACACGGATGCAAAGAGCCTCACGAGCACCGCTATTATCTGCA
>DCGD01000062.1:2791-5158 GCA_002315195.1 Prevotellaceae bacterium UBA1787
ATCATAATTACTTAGCTCTTTCAACAACTTTTACTACTCTCCATCTCTTGGTTTTGCTTAAAGGACGAGTTTCCATAAGCAGCACCGTATCACCCAACTGACAGTCATTGTTCTCGTCGTGAGCGTGATACTTCTTTGTCGTGGAGACAAACTTACCATAAATCGGGTGCTTCTTCTTGAAAATGGTCGCTACAACAACGGTCTTGTCCATTTTATTGCTAATAACCACACCCTGTCTTGTCTTTCTTAAATTTCTCTCTTCCATCGAATAGAATTATTTGTTAAGTTCCCTCTGACGCAATTCGGTTTTCATGCGGGCAATGTCGCGACGAGCAGCCTTGATGGATGCACTGTTCGCTAATGGAGAAACCGCATGATTCAATAACATTTGCTCATACTCACTCTGCGCAGTACTTACTTTTTCTTTTAACTCGTTAGTAGGAATCTCTCTGATTTCTGCACTTTTCATAATCAAGCATTTTTATCGTAATCGCGTCTAACAACAAACTTCGTAATGACGGGAAGTTTCTGCGCAGCCAAGCGCAAAGCTTCCTTCGCTATATCATAGGAAACACCCTCTACCTCAAACAAGATGCGACCAGGTGTCACTGGAACTACAAAACCTACGGGATCTCCCTTTCCCTTACCCATGCGGACATCGGCAGGTTTCTTGGTAATGGGTTTATCCGGGAAAACACGAATCCAAATTTGACCTTGACGCTGCATGTATCTTGTTACTGCAACACGAGCTGCTTCAAGTTGGCGGCTGTTCAACCATTCCGTTTCAAGACTCTTGATGCCAAAACTACCAAAAGCCAATTGATTTCCGCGCTGAGCATTTCCTTTGCTGCGTCCTTTTTGCGGTCTTCTATATTTAGTTCTTTTCGGTTGTAACATAATTCTTCAATTATTGTTTGTTATTTCTTTTGCGACGAGGTTTGCCGTCATGGTCACCTCTGCCACGATTACCGCCAAAGTTACGGCCCTTTTCACCCTGCTGAGTGAAATTAGGAGCCAAATCTCTCTTGCCATAAACTTCGCCACGGCAAATCCAAACCTTGATGCCAAGCAAGCCAACCTTTGTCAACGCCTCAGTTTGGCAATAGTCAATGTCGGCGCGGAAAGTATGCAATGGTGTTCTACCCTCCTTGTACATTTCCTTGCGCGCCATTTCAGCACCGTTCAAACGACCGGAAATCTGTATTTTGATACCTTCAGCGCCCATGCGTATCGTATTGGCGATGGCGTTCTTGATGGCGCGGCGATAAGCAATCATCCCCTCAATCTGGCTTGCGATGTTCTTGCCTACAATCTGCGCATCCAACTCCGGCTTGCGTACCTCAAAGATGTTAATCTGTACATCCTTGTCGGTAATCTTCTTCAATTGCTCCTTCAATTTGTCAACTTCCTGTCCGCCCTTGCCAATGATAATGCCCGGACGAGAAGAACAAATTGTTATCGTCACGAGTTTCAGCGTACGTTCGATGACGATTTTTGAAACGCTTGCTCTTGCCTTGGATAACTTTGCGTTTACATATTCACGAATTTTCGTATCTTCAAGCAGAGTATCGCCAAAATTCTTGCCACCGTACCAATTAGAATCCCATCCGCGGATAATACCCAAACGGTTGGCTATCGGATTAATTTTTTGTCCCATACTACTTCTTATTATTCATTTATAGAACCGACATGCAACGTCACATGATTGGAACGCTTGCGAATTCTGTATCCACGTCCTTGTGGAGCGGGTCTCATTCTTTTGATTGTGACTCCCTCATTCACGTAAGCCTGCGTAACGATCAGTTCTCCTTCTTCGGCTTTTCTATCATTTTTCTGTTCCCAGTTTGCTATGGCTGAGCGCAGCAACTTTTCCAATGGAACTGAAGCCGCCTTAGCGGAAAACTTAAGCGTACCAAGAGCACGACCAACTTCCATTCCGCGTATCAAGTCCACCACATAGCGCATTTTACGAGGAGAAGAGGGCACATTGCGCAATGTTGCAAAATATTGGGTTTTCAAGGCCTCTTTTCTTTCTTCGGCCGCTATTCTTTTTCTTGCTCCCATTATTTCTTTCTTAATTTTTCAGGTTATACACTGTTTCTTATCTGTTACCAGCGTGGCCACCGAACTTACGAGTTGGAGCGAACTCACCCAACTTGTGTCCTACCATATTCTCAGTAACATAAACAGGAATGAACTTATTACCATTATGAACCGCAATGGTATGTCCGACAAAATCAGGCGAAATCATTGAGGCTCTGGCCCAAGTCTTAACGACATCCTTCTTGCCGCTCTCATTCATTGCGAGAACCTTCTTCTCAAGAGAAACAGCTATATATGGACCTTTTTTTAATGAACGACTCATAA
>DCGD01000159.1:0-3092 GCA_002315195.1 Prevotellaceae bacterium UBA1787
CGCGACGTTTTTAAGGCTCGACTATCTACTATCTTTGCACGATGATTAGGGTAATGGCATGTTGTGTTTCATATTTAGGTTATGATAGGAACGTGCAAGATACCATAAGTTTAATTTATTGTTATTCAGTAGTTTGTTAAAACAAAAATAAAGAATTGACAAAAGTATGAATGGTGTTGGTGGGCAGAGAAAGTTTGCGATTAGGATAATGATGTTCATTGTCTTTCTTGGCATGAATCATTCGATGAAAGCTCAGAATGTAGAGGGGTATACAGGTGAAGTGGCAGAGGGATATGACTTTTGGTTGGCGACTCCGGAGACGTTCGATACGGTGAAAGAAACACGCCTTCCGCTCATTGTTTGTCTTCATGGTCGCAGTTTGTGTGGCGGCAAGTTGCAGCGCGCAAGGCGGTATGGTGTAATCCATGCCATAGACAAGGGTAGGAAAGTCGATGCCATTGTTCTTGCGCCTCACAACACCGGAGGTGCCTGGAGACCGGAAAGGATAATGAAAACTGTGGAGTGGGTAGAAAAACATTTTCCCGTTGATACCAATCGCGTATCGGTAATCGGAATGAGTCTCGGTGGCTATGGTGCGTTGGATTTCGTAGGTGCTTATCCAGATAAAATCGCCGCCGTCATGGAGTTGTGTGGAGGAAAGTCCGAACCAACATACGAAGGACTGGCAAAGGTGCCATTATGGATAATACACGGAACTCGGGACAGGGCGGTACCCCTGAGCACAGCCAAAAAAGTCATGGATGGAATCAAGGCGGTTGGTGGCGACTCCAGATTATTGTTTACAGAATTGCCGGGGGGGAACCATGGGACGCCTGCGCGCATATTTTATTTAAAAAAGACATACGATTGGTTGTTGTCTCATTCACTTTTAGACGAAGGACGACCTGTTCGCAAGGACATCAGCATCGACAATGATGATTTGAGAAACGTCTATGTTGATTTGGAAAGATAATTCATGTTTTTATTCACTTATAGTTTAATAATGTTATGATTAGGTTAAATTGTTTTTTTAAGGCGAACGAAGGCAAGTACACAGAAGCCTTGGAAGCAGCCATTGCATTGACGGCAAAGTCTCAGAAGCATGAAGGTAACATTGCCTACGATGTTTTCGAGAGTGCCACTCGACCGGATGTGTTTATGATTTGCGAAACATGGAAAGATCAGGCGGTTTTGGACTTACATTCCGCTACTCCGGAATTTGCAAAGTACGTAGCCATCATTCAGGAACGTGGTAATATGAAGATTGAGCAGTTTGAATTCTAATAGTTCTTAAGGAAACGCCGGCCTGCACCCACGGAGAGTGCGGGCCGGCATCTTCTTGGATGCGTATTGTTAAACTTTACACCTATAGACTTTCATATCCTTGTTTCCACCAAGTTGGTATTCGTAAAACGATTTTTTTTTATTTTTGCATCGTCATTGAGAAAAACCAATAGGACTCTATTAATAAAAGAAAGATGAAAGTACCCGAAATTCAAAACATTGCGGTGTTCTGTTCTTCGCATGAAGACTTGTCACCCGCCGTTGAAAAAGCTGCCCATGAGTTGGGAGCGTTCATCGGTTATCATGAGAAAACTTTGGTTTATGGAGGCGTAAGCAAAGGGCTCATGGAAAAAGTCGCTTCGTCGGTAAAGGAAAATGGTGGCTATGTGATAGGTGTGGTTCCCGAGTTCATGAAAGGATGCGGAAAATGCAGCGACTATTTGGACGAATGTGTCATGTGCAAAGGATTAAGCGAACGAAAGGCAATCATGTTGCACAAGGCGGACATCGCCGTAGCGCTTCCCGGTGGGATAGGCACATTGGATGAGGTTGTCACACTGTTGGCCACAAGGCAGGTAAAAGAACACAACACACCAATCTATCTCTTGAACATAGAAAATAGTTGGACGCCTTTCATGGGCCTTCTTCAGAATTGGCGTGAAAAAGGATTCGTAAGTGATGCACTCATTGACGGCATTTGTGTCATTGACGACATCTTTGCCTTGCCGTTGTGAAAACTATGGGATAATGAAAGTCTGAAATCAAAAAATAATACAAGACAAAAATTTTTTTATTGATGTCGTTGTGCTATCTTTGCAACAATAAATTTTGGAATTATGGCGATATATAAACGAATACTCCTGAAACTTAGTGGCGAAAGTCTTGCCGGAGAGCAAGGATATGGCATAGACGTAAAACGATTGAACGACTATGCCGCTCAAATCAAGGAAGCGCACGACATGGGTGTGCAGATAGGTATTGTGATAGGTGGCGGAAACATCTTCCGTGGATTGAGCGGGGCTGGAAAAGGCTTTGACCGCGTGAAAGGAGACCAAATGGGCATGTGCGCTACCGTGATAAACAGTTTGGCATTAAGCAGTGCCTTGGGAGCCATCGGTGTTTCGAGCCGAGTCCTTACAGCCATCCGCATGGAACCCATCGGTGAATTTTACAACAAGTGGAATGCCTTGCGGCTGATGGAAGCAGGCGAAGTCGTCATCATGAGTGCGGGAACAGGCAATCCCTACTTTACGACAGACACGGGAAGTTCTCTGAGAGGCATAGAGATAGAGGCGGATGTGATGCTGAAAGGCACACGTGTTGATGGCATCTATACCGCCGACCCGGAAAAGGATCCAACGGCAACCAAGTTTACGGACATCACATACGATGAAATCTACCACCGCGGTTTGAAGGTGATGGACTTGACGGCGACTACGATGTGCAAGGAAAACGGTCTCCCCATCTATGTTTTCAACATGGATATATATGGCAATCTACGCAAGGTTCTCGAGGGGGAAGCAATAGGAACATTGGTACACAATTGAAAAAACGACAGGAATGGACAAGAAAGACTACATGCGCGAGGCCATTCGGCTTTCCGTTGAGAATGTCCGTAAAGGTGGCGGACCTTTCGGGGCGGTTATCGTGAAAGATGGTGAGATTGTGGCGCGCGCAGCCAATATGGTTGTGCCCAACAATGACCCGACGGCGCATGCCGAAGTGAGTGCCATACGCGAGGCGTGCAAAACGCTCGGAACATTCGATTTGAGCGGTTGTGAAATCTATTCTTCCTGCGAACCTTGCCC
>DCGD01000159.1:3120-7630 GCA_002315195.1 Prevotellaceae bacterium UBA1787
TTTCCGCAATATATTGGGCACGTCTTGACGCCCTCTATTTCGCAAACACGAAGGACGATGCCAAGGACATAGATTTTGACGACTCGATGATATATGAGGAAGTGAAACTGCCATACGCCCAACGCCGATTAAAGACGGAAACCCTGCTGCGCGATGAGGCGTTGGCAGCGTTCAGGGCGTGGGCGGAAAAAGAGGATAAAACCACTTATTAGCATGATGTACAAAGCGAATGAAAAGCGTTATGACGGTGCAACCATGAAGTATCGCCGTTGCGGTGACAGCGGAGTGATGTTGCCGGAAATCTCTTTGGGCTTTTGGAAGAATTTCGGTTCTGTCAACAGTTATGAAAACGCCGTGTCGATGGCGACGATGGCATTCGACAATGGTGTCACGCACTTTGACCTTGCGAACAACTATGGTCCCGTTTATGGTTCCGCCGAAAGAACGATGGGGCGCATGATGAAGGAAATCTTCAAACCCTACCGCGATGAATTGTTCATTTCGACAAAGGCCGGTTACGACATGTGGTCGGGACCATACGGAAACTGGGGTTCGCGAAAGTACTTGAAAGCAAGTCTGGATCAAAGTCTGCAGCGTATGGGTTTGGATTATGTGGATTTGTTCTACATTCATCGCTATGACCCGATGACGCCTTTGCAGGAAACATTGCAGACTTTGGTGGATGTTGTCAAGGCGGGCAAGGCGCTATATGTGGGCATATCCCGCTGGCCATTGGAGGCGTTGAAATTCGCTGAGACATATCTGTCTCAACGTGACGTGCCCTGTTTGATTTATCAGGGACGTCTGAACTTGTTGGACAAGGCGCCTCTCGAAGAAGGAATCCTCTCAGAATTGCATGACAAGCGCATCGGGTTCATTGGTTTTTCACCATTGGCACAGGGACTACTCACCAACAGGTATTTGGACGGCATCCCGACAGGTTCCCGCATGAGTCGTGAAGAAAACCTGAAGTCAAGTGTGTTGACGCCTTCCATGAAGGATAGTTTGGTGGCATTGAATCAAGTGGCACGACAAAGAGGCGAATCACTCTGCCGTATGGCATTGTCATGGGTGCTGCATCAAAAAGGCGTAACATCGGTGATAGTAGGTGCAAGCAATGCGGAACAGTTGAAAGAATCCCTGCAGGCCATTCACAGCGCCGACTTTTCAGAAGAAGAATCGACAGCGCTCTCACGGATTGCTCCTGAGACAATAGACAAAAGTTTGTTCGTGTGAAAAAGTATGACTACAAAAAAACTGAAAAAGGCAGGTATGAAACCTGCCTTTGATTTATTTTGTGGTGAATCTTGTGTATTTGGAAAGATAAACCTTTGTGTCTTTTTGTGGATTTAGCCATTTAATGTTGATTTGATGCGTTTCAGGACTCTTTAATTCAGTTTGATAAACGATGTGCTGGCTTCGCGTTCTGTGGAGTACGGGGCGGTAAGCCTTGTCCAATACCACTCCATCCAGGGTAATCTCAAATTCTGCGACATAGTCGTTGTTCCCCTGCGGATCACCGAGTAAGGCGATGCCGTTGCCTTCAAAGGTCCCGTTCCATTCGGTATTTTCAGTATTTAAGGTGACGTTGATGGCAACTTCCTTGATGTCCGTAATGCCGGGGAAAGATTCTTCGAAGCGCGCCCGTTTTATGTTTTGGGTTTTGATGGTGATGTTTTCGCCTTTCACTTTCCCCCCATTTCGGCGAATGGTTTGCATGGCTTGTTTGATACTTGCCGCATACGTCTTGTTCAGTGAGTAGTCCTTGTATGCGAAAGCCATGTTTTCAGCTTCGCTGAGCATGTCCGTCCATTGCTTAGGGATGTTGCTGTATCCTTTCATGACACCCAGGACACCGGCTGCAGACGAAGGATTGCAATCGGAATCCTGGCCGCATCTCGTGGCTATTTCCATGGTTTTGTCGAAATCCCCGTTGCCATAAAGCAATCCGATGGCGATGTAGGCGCTGTTGATGGTAGCGTTGATGTCAAATGGACCGCCCATATCTGTCATGCAGCGTTTGCGAGGGGCGCACAAGTCTTGGACAGCTTGCCATGTAACCTTCCAATTGTCGGGATTGGTAGCGTGAGTCTTGATGACGGTGTCAATGACTTTGTAAAACCAACTCTTTTTGGGGATGGCTTGCAATGCCTTTTTGACGATGACTTGAACATCGTCAAATTCAAAAGCCAGGGACCCCATCGTCGCCACGAAAACACCTCCATACCACCCATCGCCATAGTTCATGATATGTCCAATCTTGTCTGTGTATTTCAATGCGGACTTTGGCATGGCGGGCGACATGAAACCGGCGAAATCGGCCTCAATCTGAAAGTCAATGTCGTCTGCATGGGGATTGTATTTCCAGTTTCCGGAAGCGGGGGCCTTGATGCCGTTGAGAATGTTGAAGCGTGCGGCTTGGTTGGCGTGCCACAAGGGGTATTTGGCATTGGCGAAGGCCATTGCGAAAGAATCAATGGGAGCGTCCAACCCATAATTGGCAAACACGTCAACAAACGTGAGGTTCATGTACACATCGTCGTACAATCCCCCGGGAATCTGCTTGACCAAATAATCCTTTGTCAAACCCAGGGGTACAGAATCCGGGATATAGCGGCCATTGTAACAAAATTCCGTCGGACCGCCGTATGCGCAAGCGATGGTCTTTCCCGCCCAACCTCCTTTGATTTTGTCAAGGAGCGTGCTCTGCGACATTTTCAGTGTGCCGGCCGTACTTGCGACTTGCACCAGCAAGGCGCAAAGCAAGACAAAAAAGTGTTTGTTTTCTGTTCTCATGATTTGAATGTTATTTTTGGTGAATGATTTCTTCAATGTGCCACGCCGCTCCTTGGAGTCGAACTGCTTGGACGAACTTTTTTACTTCGTATGTGCAGTTTCCCGAACTCAAGGTATTTGGGAGTTCAGAGGCTTTGTCGCTTAGAGGAATGAGGTTTTTGCCATTGACGGAAAGCGTATGGTCGCCATGTTTCGGGTTGAATGAGATGACAACGTCTGTTCCTTTATCATTCGGGACTATGGGCCACATGGCACGTCCATGTTGTGTGGCGTTGTTGCCGATGAATCTGCCGGTTGCAGCGTTCCTCAGCAGCACGTGTTGATTTCCGTTGGCGTCGGTGTGTGATTGCGTCACAATCCAAATGTCCGTCTTGTCTGTCGGCTTGGCGTCGGCTTGGATAAATTCAGAGGATCCGTTGTCGCAGATGACGGCGTTCCCATATCCTTCAATACTGCATCTGAATCGGTAGTGTTTGCCTATTTGCAATGTTCCTTTGGATTTTCTTGCTTCCATTGTTTTCTTCAAAACCTTGTCCTCCAAAGCCTTTTGTCTTTTTTCATCCAGGTTTGGGAAATTGTCGGCTTTTTTCAGGAGGTGCTTCAGTGCATCAATACTCTTTTCGGAATACCTGTCGATGGCGGGTGTTTTTGTGTAAGTCTTTGCGCAGGTGGCAAGGATTGTCGCCTCCTTGATGGTGGTTTTCGTTGATGGTGTGTTGATTTCCTGTTCTTGGTAGCCGGGTATGCAGTGCTTCGCATAGTGGTATTTTCCGTAATTGAACAGCAGCGTGTCTGCGGCAAGGCGTTTTTGGAAAGCGTTGAAATCCTTGTTTTCGCAGGGCGTCCATGCGGTTTCCGCGATGCAAAGCAGCCGTGGCAGTGCCATGTATTCCATCATATCGTTTGTACCGATGTGTTCCGTCCAAAAAGTACCTTGAATGCCGATGTAGTGTGGACGCAGTTCCTCGGGAACGTTTTTGGCGAAAGGATTGATTTCATACACGTTTTTTACGTTGTCAGAACCATCTCCTGGAAGCGTGGCCTCTATGTCATCCTTGCTTTGCGCCCTGTTGATGTAGCCTCTTGTCCAAGGTGTCAGCATGGCGTCCAGTCCCATTTTTGCGGCACGTTCCGCATTGGCGTAGGCATTGGTCCAGCACCAGATGGTGGCATTGGTGTTGACCATTCGTTCAGTATCAGCACCTTCACAATCTATGCTTTCGTTCCAGGTGGCAATGCGTCTTCCACGTTTTCCGACAAAATCCGCAATCAACGTATTGAAGTGGCTTTGCAGTGCGCGGTAGTGTGAGAGATGCAAGTTGTCGTAAAGGGACTGGCATTGTGGATTCTTTTTCCAAGCGTCAATGGGGCATTCATCACCACCGATATGGATGAGTTCGTATGGGAATATATCCATGATTTCTGTAAGGATGTTCTTCACGAATACAATGGCGTCGGGATTTCCTACGTTGAGAACATTGGGAGAGATGCCGCCTTTTGTCCATACGGCTTCTGGATGTTTTGGTTGGCAGGAAAACTCGGGATAAGCCGCCAAGGCGGCGACGGCATGTCCCGGAAATTCTATTTCCGGTACGATTTCAATGTGGCGTGCCTTTGCGTATGCCACAACCTCGCGCATTTGTTCCTGTGTATAGTAATAAGGGCCATATGTCTTGTTTGTCCAGTAGGGGCCTTCGTGCAGGTCGGTCAGCCA
>DCGD01000047.1 GCA_002315195.1 Prevotellaceae bacterium UBA1787
ACTGCATGGTCAATTGGCACAAGAAACAGTTGAAACTTTGGGTGGTACAGATAAAAGGCGCGCAGCCTTGGGGCGGTGCCTTGGGAAAAGCGGCGGAGAAATTCTTCTCAAAGAGCATAGACAACTCCGCACTTGACGCCTTTACGGGAAGAACGAAATAAGACAAACTAAAAGTTCCGCTTAAAAAGCGTCAAATTGGACTTTTTAAGCGGAACTTTGGAATTTTTCAATAGTCTTAATGGCCTTAATGGTCTTGATAGTTATTGTTAATTTTTTTTGATTTTTAATATGCGTGATATTCATTATACTCCGGGGCGAGTGCTTCGCTATGTTGCCGATTGAAGGAAACTGAGGTTCTATCAGAAGATGGACACTGTATTTCAATTGACATACATTTTCTGTCAGCGTTTTAAGCCGAAATATGGCGATCGTACGGTGGACCAAATGGTACAGGCTGCACGTTTCGGGAAGCAGAATATCATTGAAGGTTCGGAGGATGGCAAGACATCCACGCAGATGGAACTGAAACTTCCCAACGTGGCGCGGAGCAGTGTGGGAGAATTGCGTGAAGACTATCGGGACCATATCAACAACCATCATCTCGTATTATGGGATAGCAGCCATCCTCGCCATCTACCCATGCAGGAATTACAAAGGAGTGCAATCTTCCTAAAGAGAATTTGCATTTGGCTGACAAATGAAACGAAGAGGAGTTTTGCAATGTCTGCTTCACGCTATGTTGTCAGGTTGAGGTGATGATGAACAATTATCTTTCGTGGCTTGAGAAATCATTTGTAACCGAAGGAGGCATCAAGGAGCGCATGCATAAGGCACGAACCGATTACAGAAATGAGGTCGATTCCCACCTCCAGGAACTGGAGAAAGAAAATCAGCAACTCAAGGTGGAATGTAAACAATGGAAGGATAAATATGAAGAACTGAAGTCTCGGGCTCTTACCACATACCATGCACAAGAACAAGAAGTCAATGAACTGAAATCAACGCTCGCAGTTTTGAAACAACAAGCGTGAAAGCAAAAGAACTTATCCACACATATTTCAGCTTGCAAATTCATGGAAAAATGTTACGTAACTCTTCCAATGAATATTTATGCTGATAGACTAATCATTTTTCCAAAAACTTGGTGCCAGAGGTAGCAGGAGAGGGAACAGTTCAAGACGCCCGGCCAGCATCAGGAATGTGCATACCCATTTCCCAATCGCGGGGAGTGATTGGATGCAAGTCTGTGAACTGCATTCGGGTGTATCGAATGCGCCCGTATTGGAGATGTTGCAGAGTACTACGTTCAGACTGTCCATAAAATTCAACCCCAGGATGCAGAGAATGGCAGAACCGATGAAAATCAAGGCGAGGTACCAGAAAACGAACGCAAGCATCTTTCTCTCGAGTGTTTCGGAGATGGTACGTCCATTGATTCGGACGGGACGTATGACGTTAGGGTGCAGGATGTGGCGGAATTGATGCATGGCAGTCTTAATCAGCGTGAGGCTTCGAATACATTTTATGCCGCCCGTTGTAGAACCCGAACATCCTCCCGTAATCATGATGAAGAAAAAGAGAAACCAAATGGGATACCACCAGGTGGTGATGTTGGCGGAGACGAACCCTGTGGAACTTTGAATGGAAATCACGTTGAAAAAAGCGTCACGGACGGCTTCCGTCAGACTGCCTCCCGAATAAATGAGGTTGGCGGCGATGGCTATGAGACTCACCCCGAGAATGCACAGCATGAAAAACATGAATTCACTGTTTTTAATTAGTATCTTCAGGTTACGTTTTTTCATGATGCTATCAATAAGGTAAAAACTGATGGACGAGGTGAACATGAATACCATGATGATACATTCCACGGAAGCGGAATCGAAAAACAAGATGCCGGAGTCGTGCGTGGAAAAGCCACCTGTTGCCATGGTAGTCATGGCATGGTTGATGCAGTCGAAGCCATCCATTCCCGCCAAATACAGACAGACAGTACACACAACGGTAAATGTGGCATAGATGGAAAAAAGGCGTCCTACCGAGCTTCGGATGCGTGGATGCAATTTTTCTTTAGTCAGACCGGTCATTTCCGCCGAAAAAAGTCGAACGTTGCTGTCACCTCCATCCGATAGTATCAAGATGGAAAAGAACACAATACCGAGTCCACCGACAAACTGTGTCAAACTCCGCCAAAAGAGCAGTCCGTGAGGCAGGGCGTCCACATGAGCGATGACAGTGGTGCCGGTAGTGGTGAACCCCGACATCGTTTCAAAGAAGGCATCCGTAATGGAGGTGCAGTAGCCGCTCAAAATCAAGGGAAACATGCCGAGGAAAGAAAAAACAATCCAAGTCACCGCGACGATGAAATACGCCTCCCTTCGGTTCAGGCTGTTGCCTGTGTTTCGTCCAAGGAAACGCAAGGCCAGGCAGGCTATGGTGACAAACAGAAAAGAGACTCCAAACGCCAAGAGGTCATCTTCATTGTAGCAGAAAGAAATGCAGAGGCAAATGAACATCATTGCCGATTCCACAGACAAGAGTGAGCCAAAAGTCCTGAAGAGAATTTTCTTGCGTAGCATGGAAAAGCGTAGTAAAGTAAACCTAAAAATACGAGGTCAGTTTGTTGAGGTCGTTTCCAAGACAGAAGGCGACGACACGATCGCCGGCTTGTATCCGCGTGTTACCATTGATAAGCATGCTTACGCCGTTGCGCACCAGGCCTCCCAAGTTGGTTCCCTGTGGCAGTCGAAGTTCACGGACAAGATGCTTGGTGACTTTAGCTCCTTCTTTGACGATGAATTCCGCCACGTCGGCATTGGCGACGACCAAACTTCGCACGTTGCTGACATCGGCCTTGAGAATCATTTGGTAGATGTAGGAAGCCGCGATGTTCTGTTTGTTGATGAGCGTACCGATGTCGAGGCTTTCCGCCATGCTGACAAAACCGAGGTTGTCGAGCATCGCCACCGTTTTGTGGACATGGTTGCGCTTGGCGGTGAGGCAGCTCAGGATGTTGGTTTCACTGCTATCGGTCAAGGCGACGAAAGCTTCCACATTGTGTATGTTTTCTTCCTGAAGCAGCGACATGTTGCGTGCGTCGCCGTTGATGATAGTGATGTGGCTTTCGTCCAATTGTTCATACAGCGTTTCACACCGTTTCTTGTTTTGTTCAATGATTTTCACATGGATGCTGTCTGGCAGCAGTTTCGCCGTATAGAACGAGGTGATGCCGCCTCCCATGATAGTGACGCGCTTCACCTCCGGATAATCTTGTTTGCCGCAAAGTTCGCGGATGTAGGTGGCATACTTGTGCTTCGTCATGAAGAATGCGAGGTCCAAGACGTTGATGCAGTCGTTTCCGTGCGGAATGATGGTTTCATCGTTGCGTTTGATGGCCACGATGTGAAAGGGCGAATCCGCTCCGCAGAGTTC
>DCGD01000012.1 GCA_002315195.1 Prevotellaceae bacterium UBA1787
TGCAGCTCCCAGACAAGAAATCTCTGGAAGAGTTCTTGTTGAGACAGTTGGCAGAAAAATAAAAGAGCAGAAGGATTTTCTCACCTATATAAAACTTCGACTATGGATCCGGAGAAAGCATACAGCATATTACGCAAACGCTTTGTTGACTTCCTTAAGACCATTGGCTGTGTACTCCTTGCGGAAGATCTCAGACATAAGTTGTGTTTGGATAGAGCCAATAATGTTCATGCAAGGCTTCTGTACATTGACCGGCTTCTTTTCCGACTTACGGACACAGTCTATAGGTTGTCCGCTCCATGAAGACAGTAGCATTTCATTGAGGATGCTGCTACTGGTGTAACGATTGGCAGACTTGAACAAGGTCAGAATCTCGTCGACAAGCAGTGTGATGCCTCTAGGATTGTTCTTGTGAACAGATACCAAAGACTCAGGGGTGAAGTCTGAAACGATAGACTTAACAAGTACTGGAGACTTACCACAGCCTCCGGCTATACCATATTCATAATGCTTCTCGGGTGCCACCTCGGCAGGCACCTTTGCCGTTACCTTCTGGGTATTATTAAGGAGTAAGGTAAACTCTTCGCCAGTCATCATGCACAGTGGTTTTGCAAGAAGTTCCTCCATTGTTGTGATACGAATCATTCTCTTTCTGTTTTTGTGGTCTGGCAGTTGTACTTCCTGACATTCCGGTTGAACTTGTAGTTATGCTCGCGAACAACTTTTGATATTCCATGTTTTGGAAATCGATGGCAAATTTACGGCATAAATAACAGTCAACCAATTTATTAGCATACGGCAAAAAACTACCTATAGTTTGATTCGTACCAAACGAAAGGTTTGTTAACTAAAAAACGAGGGGTAGAATAGGCTTTTGAGGAAAGAATGAGCATAAACGACAAATCCCTCCCACGGCTGCAATGAAACCATGAGAGGGACTTGCAAATGCTCCAAATATCAGTGCGGGAAAACATTTGGGAAAACAAAAACGAAGCGTTTGAAACTCCGTTTACATATTTACATAAACATGATATTATGCTGTTTTCAACCAAATATCATAGACTTTTCAAAATCACACTGTTTTCCCATTGTTTTCCCGAAAAGAAAAATCAGCAACCTACTTTTGTGTGTAAGTTGCTGATTTTTAGTGTGGACCAGTTAGGGCTTGAACCTAAGACCTCCAGATTATGAGTCTGTTGCTCTAACCAACTGAGCTACAAGTCCAATGAAAAAGAATCTTTGAGGATTGAATTTTCGGGTGCAAAGTTAAGGCTTTTATTTTAATCAAGCAACTTTTCTGTGGAAAATAAATGGCAAATTACGAAAATAGTTGTGTGAGGAAAGGAAAAAGTATTTCATCACCTTGTCCCAAGTTAATTTTTCCTTGTCATTGGCTTGTTTAGGGCATTGACATTGTTGTCGTCGTCTTCGGCTATTGTGTATTGATAAGCGCCAAAGCCAAGTAGAAATAAAATATGGAACAAAGCCAATACAAAACTGCCCAATGGTTTTCTCAATGATATAAAATTGTTATACCTTTGCACTTCAATATGTAAAGAAGTTTGAAATGAATAGGATTGTAGCTAAAGAACAGTTTTCAGAAAACGTATATAAGATAGTTGTCGAGGCTCCTTTAATCGCCAAAGCCCGTCGCGCCGGTAACTTTGTCATCATCCGCGTAGACGAGAAGGGCGAGCGCATCCCTCTTACGATTGCAGAGGCGGACGTGAAGAAGGGGACTATTACTTTGGTAGTGCAGAAGATAGGACTGAGTTCCAAAAAACTTTGTGCGTTGAATGTTGGCGACAATATTCTTGACGTTGTGGGACCATTGGGCAAGGCTACGCATATTGAAAACTATGGCACGGTGATATGTGCCGGTGGTGGTGTCGGCGTCGCACCGATGCTGCCTATTATCCAAGCATTGAAGGCGGCCGGCAACAGGGTGGTCAGCGTGTTGGCGGGTCGGACGAAGGAGTTGATCATCATGGAAGACCTTGTCCGCGCATCTTCCGATGAGGTCATCATAATGACGGATGATGGCTCATACGGCAAGAAGGGCTTGGTGACTGAAGGCATCGAAAGCGTGATACTTAGCGAGAAGGTGGACAAGTGCTTTGCCATAGGGCCTGCCATCATGATGAAATTCGTTTGTATTCTTACGAAAAAATATGAAATACCCACCGATGTGTCCCTCAACACCATCATGGTGGATGGAACGGGCATGTGCGGCGCGTGTCGCATCAGCATCGGAGGAAAAACGAAATTCGTGTGCGTAGACGGTCCTGAGTTCGATGGGCATCAGGTGGATTTCGATGAGATGCTGAAGCGAATGAAGGCATTCAGTGCCGCGGAACACGAAGAAATGGAAAGGTATGAGCATTGTTTGGCGGAGGACGACGCTTCGGAATGCGTGTCGTCGCGCGACGACTCATGGCGAGTGGCGTTGAGAAAAGCCATGAAACCAAAGGAGCGCATCGCGTTGGAACGCGCGACCATGCCGGAACTCGAACCGTCTTACAGGGCGCACAGTCTGAAGGAAGAAGTAAACCAAGGCTTGACCGCTGAGCAGGCGTTGAATGAGGCGAAGCGTTGCTTGGACTGCGCAAATCCCGGCTGCGTGACGGGGTGCCCTGTAGGCATAGACATTCCCGGTTTCATCAAAAACATTGAAAGAGGCAACATGGCGGAAGCGTCGGCGACGCTGAAGCAATATACCGCTCTCCCCGCCGTATGCGGCCGCGTATGTCCACAGGAAAAGCAATGCGAATCAAAGTGCCTGCATCTGAAGACGGGAGGCAAGTCAGTTGCCATAGGCTATTTGGAGCGTTTCGTCGCCGATTGGGAACACATGTCCGGCAAAAAGGCGACTCCACATGTGAAATCCAAGAACGGCATGAAAGTAGCGGTCGTGGGTTCAGGTCCGGCAGGTCTTTCGTTTGCCGGCGACATGATAAAGAACGGCTATGAAGTGACCGTATTCGAAGCCCTTCACGAAATAGGCGGTGTGTTGAAATATGGCATACCTGAATACCGTTTGCCCAATGCGGTCGTAGACGCGGAAATAGAGAACCTCCAGAAAATGGGTGTGGATTTCCGCAAGGATTGCATCATAGGAAAGACCATCATGATTGAGGAATTGAAGGAAGAAGGTTATGCCGGAGTGTTTGTGGCTTCAGGCGCGGGTTTGCCCAACTTCATGAACATCCCGGGTGAAAATCTCATCAACGTACTCTCTTCCAATGAATATTTGACACGCGTGAACCTCATGGACGCCTCCAACATAGACAGCGATACCCCTGTTCCCTTTGGCAAGCATGTGGTCGTCATAGGTGGTGGCAATACGGCTATGGACTCGGTGCGCACGGCGTTGAGATTGGGAGCGGAAGAGGCCACCATCATTTACCGTCGTTCCGAAAAGGAGATGCCGGCGCGCGCGGAAGAGGTAAAGCACGCCAAGGAAGAAGGTGTTAGGTTCCTTACGCTCCACAACCCACTCGAATATCATGGGGATGCACAGGGCAGGGTCTGTGAGGTGGTACTGCAGGAAATGGAATTGGGTGAGCCGGATGCTTCAGGTCGCCAGAAGCCGGTGCCCATTGAAGGCGCCGTGCATACGATGAAAGTCGATTTGGTGATCGTCAGTGTAGGCGTCTCTCCCAATCCCATTGTACCACGTTCGGTGGAAGGGTTGGAACTTGGCAGAAAGAATACCATTGCGGTAGGTGATGACATGAAATCGTCCATACCATACATCTACGCCGGCGGTGACATTGTGCGAGGCGGCGCAACGGTAATCCTCGCCATGGGCGATGGTCGTCGTGCGGCGGAGGCGATGGACAAAGCCTTGCAGTCATAAACCAACCGGGGAAACCCCTGCCTTTCAAAATAATTTGGTCATGCCAGAAAGTGCGAAGCCCATTGCGACAGCTTACAGACTGTTGGGCAAGGCGCTTCGTACTTTTCGCTTGATAGAAGAAGGCGACCGGGTCTTGGCGGCATTGTCAGGAGGAAAGGACTCGTTGTTTCTTCTTGAATTGCTCGCAAAAAGGAAAAAAATTTTGTTTCCTCGTTTCAGTCTGGGGGCGGTTCACATTCGCATGTCAAACATAGACTACGAATCCGACACTTCCTATTTGGAGATGTTCTGCAAAAGCAGGGACATACCCTTTACCGTGTTGGTAACGTCTTTCGAACCGGACAGAAACAGCCATCGCTCACCGTGTTTTCTGTGTTCCTGGACAAGAAGAAAGCAGATTTTTGATTATGCACAAAAACAAGGTTTCAACAAAATCGCCCTTGGCCATCATAACGATGACGTATTGCATACCTTGTTGATGAACCAGATATACGAGGGACAGTACACCACCATGCCACCGTTGCTTCGCATGGAGAAGATGCCGCTGAGCATCATTCGACCATTGTGCATGATACCCGAAAAATTGATAGTCGCTCATGCGGAAGCGTCAAGATACCAGCCACAATGGAAGCGTTGTCCTTACGAACACGAAAGCAAGCGCACGCAGGTGCGCCGTCTGTTTGAAGATATGGAACGCCTAAATCCCGAAGTACGCCATTCCCTTTGGCATTCCCTCATGAAACAACCATCATTCGGGTCGGGCAAATCGGAATGAAAGTGAGTGGGGCAACCTCAACATCAATGGCGCCGCGCCGTCTTGAAACAAAGAAAAGCGGGCTGTTCACATCAAGGCAAATACCATATCCACACACGGGAAATGAACCTTCCCAATTGCCATTTGTCCAGGCAATTTCATCTCATCATCCATTTAGAATGGAAAATTTCGTTCATCTTTTACCTTACATGAAAAAAGAGTAGTATCTTTGCCTATATATTTAAAATGAGTCGTATGATACAACGGCAAAGAGGATTGTCCGTACAGATAGAAGAAGAATCGCAAGTGCAGGTGCAAACACCCGTGCAGGTGATATTGGCAAGACTTTTGGAGTTGCCCGTGCCCGATTTGCAAAATCGCATCGCCAACGAAATGACGGAAAATCCCGCGCTTGAAAATGGTGAAGTTTCCGATGAAGACCCTAATGGTGATGAAGGCAATGACCTGGAAAACGTCGGCAATGAAGTTGTCGATGAAAACCCATGGGAAGAGGACAATCGTGAAAACTACGAAAACGAGGAGGAAATCCCGGTATATCAACCCAGCC
Source organism: Prevotellaceae bacterium UBA1787 (assembly GCA_002315195.1). Next base: position 5,182 of record DCGD01000012.1, read on the forward strand.
AAACCATAACGGAAAGGCCGATAGACATCACATCTTCCGTACCTACCTTTTACGAGAACCTTGTGGCGCAACTTGGAGAGCAGGATTTGGATGAACAGGAACACAGCATCATGGAATATCTCATAGGCACGCTTGACGTTGACGGCTTGATGAGAAAACCGCTTTACACTCTCGTAGACGAATTGGCGCTCAACTTGGGCATAGATGTGTCGGAAGAAGAGGTGGATCGGCTGCTCAAGGTGCTGCAGAGCTTTGACCCCATCGGCATAGGCGCCACAACCTTGCAGGAATGTTTTCTGCTACAGTTGAAGAGCAAGGATTATCACTCTTCCTACAAAGACTTGGAACAGCAAATCATCAGCCAAAGTTTTGATGATTTCGCCAACAAGCGTTTTGATGCCTTGGTCCAGCGCTACAAGTTGGGGATAGATGAGGTGAGGACCATCTATGAGGACATGAAGCATCGTTTAAATCCACGTCCGGGCGGAGTTGTGGAAGACACAACATCTAACACGGGTGTACTCGTCATACCGGACTTTACGGTAACGGAAGATGAGGAAGGCAATTTCGACGTACGCCTTGCGGGCGAGGAGATACCCTCATTGTGCATCAGCCGTTCCTATCGTGAGACAATGAGTGACTATGCCAAGAATAGACCTCATTTGTCCAAGGAACAACAAGACGCATACATCTTCACCAAGAACCGCATAGAAGCCGCCCAAACATTCATCAACGCGCTGAAGCAACGTCAGGACACCATGCTACGGGTGATGAAGACGATTGTCAAGCTCCAGAAGGATTTTTTCCACGAAGGCGATGAGCAGAGTTTGCATCCCATGATCCTGCGTGACGTGGCGGAACGCTGCGGATATGACATTTCTACCATTTCACGCGTCAGCAACAGTAAATACGTTGAGACACCATTTGGAATTTTCCCTTTGAAATATTTTTTCAACAACAGTTTCACCAACACCGATGGTGAGGAGATATCGAAAGTAACACTGAAGCGTACGCTTAAGGGACTCATTGACGGTGAGGACAAAGACAACCCGTTGAATGATGATGTACTTGCGGAAATGATGAAAGAGAAAGGTTTCGATGTGGCACGCCGTACCATAGCAAAATATCGCGGGCAGATGGGGATACCCGTGGCAAGATTAAGGAAATGAAACAGAAATATATCATATATGCAGCCAAGATTTTTTCAATGCTGTTCGCACCGTTCTATCTACCGTTGCTGGCATTCCTGCTGCTGTTTGCGTTCAGTTACATGGCATTGTTTCCATTGAACTATAAGTTGATGATAATAGTGTTGGTATATATATTCACCATATTGTTACCTTTGCTTGGAATATCCCTATGGCGCCGTTGGCGCGGGACTCCCCGTCATCAAATGAAAAGACGGGAGTTGCGTACCGTACCATACTTCATTTTCATGGTCAGTTATTTTCTCTGTATCATAATCATGAAGTCCATCCATACCCCACATTTCCTCACCAGCATTCTCATTGCAGCGTTGGTGTTGCAATCGGTATGTATGTTTATCAACAATTGGTTTAGGATCAGCACCCATTCCGCGGCCGCGGGTTCCATGATAGGTGCTTTGATGGCTTATAGCATCATTTTTTCATTCGACCCAACGTGGTGGCTTTGCCTTGCGCTGACAATAGCGGGGTGTGTAGGTAGCAGCCGTTTGATACTTAGGCAGCACAAACTGGGCGAGGTGAACTGGGGGCTTTTCGTTGGAACAATATGCGGCTTTACCATGATTCTTCTTGTTTGACAAAAATTGGCGTCTTGGTCATGCAAAGTGCCGAAAAAGTGCGAGATACAAAAATATTACCTTTATAACATTAATATTTAAACAATAGATAAAGTATGGATGCAGTTGTAAGTATCATCATGGGCAGCACCAGTGATCTTCCGATCATGGAAAAGGCGGCCCAGTTTTTGGATAGTATGGACGTTCCTTTTGAAATGAATGCGCTTTCAGCCCATCGCACCCCGGGTGAAGTGGAAAGTTTCGCAAAGAATGCCGCCAAGAGAGGCGTAAAGGTAATCCTCGCCGGAGCGGGGATGGCTGCGGCGCTGCCCGGAGTCATTGCGGCGCAGACAACCCTTCCCGTGATAGGCATTCCCATCAAAGGAATGCTTGATGGACTTGACGCCATGCTGTCCATTATCCAAATGCCTCCCGGCATACCTGTCGCCACGGTAGGAGTGAACGGGGCGCTCAATGCAGCCATCCTCGCCGTGGAGATGCTGGCGCTTTCCGATGCGGCTCTCGCTGAAAAATTGTCGACATACAAGGAAGGCCTGAAGTCAAAGATTGTCAAAGCCAACCGGGATTTGTCGGAAATCAAGTATAAGAACAAAGTAAATTAGTCGAAAGGAGAAATGGCGGTTTCCATTTTGGGAAATTCCCATTTCCGCCCCGAAAAACATGAACGATAATAATTATTTCAACTATCAGCGGCGCCATTCCTCCATTGTCCAGGTGGGAAAGACACCACTTGGAGGGAGTTATCCAATCCGTTTGCAGAGTATGACGACCACAGCGACAACGGACACGAACGCTTCCGTGGAGCAGTGCAGGAAGATAATCCGCGCGGGCGCCGACTATGTCCGGCTGACCGCGCAGGGAATCCGCGAGGCGGAGAACCTACTCAATATCCGCAAACAACTGCATGCGGAACGCCGTTATACTCCGTTGGTGGCAGACATCCATTTCAATCCACAGGTGGCAGACGTCGCAGCCAAAATCGTGGAGAAAGTACGCATCAATCCGGGCAATTATGTCG
>DCGD01000055.1:0-187 GCA_002315195.1 Prevotellaceae bacterium UBA1787
ATGTAAGTGGAAATTTTCTTGACGTTTCGGTCGCTCTGCAAGTAGCTGCGGCTTACGTTCAGGGGAATGTCCGGGGAGTCGATGACACCATGAAGCAGGGTGAGGAATTCTGGGACAATGTTGTCGACGGCGTCGGTGACGAACACCTGGTTGCAGTACAGTTGAATTTTGTTGCGTTGCAAGTCGA
>DCGD01000055.1:233-6329 GCA_002315195.1 Prevotellaceae bacterium UBA1787
TTTTGGGGAAATAGAGAACGCCGGTAAGGTTAAAAGGATAGTCCACGTTCAAGTGTATCCAAAACAGGGGCTCATCCATTCCGTTGAACAGGTTGCGGTAGAAAGTCTTGTAGTCTTCGTCTTTCAAGTCCGCCGGCTTTTGCTTCCAAATGGGGTTGGTGTCGTTGATGATGTTGNNAGGTGGATGTGGAAGAGCGGTTCCTCAAACTGGTCGGGGTAGAGCTCATGGTAGAATTTGGTATAATCCTCCTCGGTGAGGTCGGCGGGTTTGCGTGTCCAAGCGGGGTTGGTGTCGTTGATGATGTTGTCCTCTTCGGTTTCAACCTCTTTTCCTTCCTTCCATTCGGTTTTCTTTCCGAAGGCTATTTCAATGGGAAGGAAACGGCAGTATTTGCGGAGCAGTTCCTCAATCTTGGATTTTTCCAGGTACTCCTTGCAATCTTCGTCAATGTGGAGAACGATGTCGGTACCGCGTTCGGCCTTGTCGGTTTCATCCAACTGGAACTCGGGTGTGCCGTCGCAGGTCCATCTTACAGCCTTGCTGTCTTCCTTGTAACTCTTCGTGAGGATTTCAACCTGCTTGCTGACCATGAAGGAACTGTAGAAACCCAATCCAAAGTGACCGATGATGGCGCCTGCGTCCTTGTATTTTTCCAGGAACTCCTCGGCACCGGAAAAAGCGATCTGGTTGATGTATTTGTCAATTTCCTCAGCGGTCATGCCGATGCCTCTGTCGCTGACGGTCAGGGTGCCTTTGTCCTTGTCAATTTGGATGCGTACCTTGACGTCACCCATCTCACCCTTGAACACGCCTTTCTGTGACAGTGTCTTCAGTTTTTGAGTGGCATCAACGGCATTCGATACAATTTCGCGAAGAAAAATTTCATGGTCACTGTAAAGAAACTTTTTGATGACGGGGAAGATATTGTCGGTTGTTACCCCAATTTTACCTGTTTGCATAATATATATGTTTAAGAAAATTCTTTTTACAGCAAAATGTTTACAAATAGTGTGCCAAAACCGGATTTTCACACCCTGAAAATCTTCGAATCGGTTTTTTGATACGTAGTACATTAAAGAAGTGGTAGGCCATTTCAAATTGTTCACATATTATAATGAAGGTGAAAAAATGATATGATACCACATCAGCAATTGAAAACGAACAAAATAGCACAACTTCATCAGGTAATATTCATTTTTTCTTGTTAGTTTCGGAAAATGTTGTAATTTTGCATTTGAAAGACAAATCGTGTATGTTTTTTTATATGAATAGACTTAGGCAATTGGGCGTAAACATTTTGGTTTTATGCCTGTTGAGTGTTGTTTCTATTTGTGCCCATGCATATACAGTGGTTCTTGATCCCGGTCATGGAGGTTATGACCCGGGGGCTCTTGGAAAGGTGTCAAAGGAAAAGAACATCAACTTGAAAGTCGCACTCAAGGTGGGTGAACTGATAAAACAGAATTATCCGAACATCAAGGTTGTCTATACAAGAAAAACGGATGTGTTCATCGCGTTGGATGCGCGTGCCACCATCGCCAAAAAAGCGAAGGCAAATGTGTTCATTTCCATTCACACGAACGCCATCAAAGGCAGAAGGTCCATTAGCGGCGCCGAGACATATACGTTGGGTATGGCAAGCGCGAGCGAAAATCTTGAGGTGGCGAAGCGCGAGAACTCCGTCATCCTTTATGAAAAGGACAACAAGGAAAGATATGCCGGTTACAACGGCAATTCCGCGGAGAGCAAAATCATATTCGATTTCATGCAGGACCAGTATATGAAACAAAGCGCCGAATTGGCCAAAAGCATCCAACAACAGTATGCGAAAGTAGCGAAACGCACAAACAGGGGCGTGTATCAGGCGGGATTCCTTGTACTTCGCGAACTGCCCATGCCGAGTGTGCTTACGGAATTGGGTTACATTACGAATGCGAACGAGGAAACTTATCTCAATTCGGCCAATGGCGTCAGCGCCTTGGCAAAAAGCATCTACGAGGGCTTCGCGAATTATTACAAGACTCATGAAATCCCGAATGTAAAAAAAAAAGAAAGTAGTTCTCAATCCAATGGAGAAAACGAAAAGGTAGCATCACCCGACGACTCCACACAGACTCAAAAACGGGTGGGAAAACCATTTTTTGAAGAAAAACTCATTGACGAAATCATGGAAAACTACCAGGCCGCAAACAACCACGTTGAGAACAACAGCATAGAAAAAGACGAGGTGGCCGAGAACGAAAGCACAGAGGAAAACAAGGCGGTTGAGAACAGCAACATGAAAAATGTCATGATGGCCGATAACGATATTGTAGAAGAAAACAAGGTTGCCGAAAATGCGAATGAAATCACATATAGATTGAGAATATTCACGTCAGACAAAAAAATGGATGCGAACCATATATTCTTCAAGGGATTGTCTCCGATTGAATGTTATGTTGAAAACAATTCATATAAATATACATACGGAAAAACCAAATCGTTGGAAGAAATAAAGTCGCTGAAACAAACCATAGCAAAAAAATTCCCCGACGCCGTCATCGCGGCCTTTAAGGGAAATGAACCGATACCTTTGCAGAACGTAAATAGACAACAGTAAATTTTCACCAAAAAAATAAATACCCAACTCACATGAAATACGGAAAAGAAATAAAGATATCGCTTACCGCCATATTTACCATAGTGATATTGTTTTATGGCATTAATTTCTTGAAAGGCATCAATCTTTTTAAAAAGAGCAACCAATACCACGTGATGTTTGAAGACATTACGGGACTGTCCAAAAACAATGCGGTTTTTGCAAATGGTTTCCCGGTGGGCACGGTGCGCGACATTTCATACGACTATGAACACCCCGGGCAAGTTTGCGTTGAAATAGAAATCAATGACAAGATGAAACTCCCAAAGGGCACCCATGCGGAGTTGGTGTCGAGCATGTTGGGGGCGACAACCATGAATCTGATACTGACAAAGGAAACAACGTTCCTTGTACCCGGTGATTCCATTCAGGGCGGACCTCACGAGGGGGCGCTCGAGAAGGCTTCGGCCATGATACCAAAGTTGGAGGTCTTGATGCCGAAATTGGATTCCATTCTCATTGCGGTGAATACCTTGTTGTCCGACCCTTCATTGGCGCAAACGATGCACAATACACAGGACATCACAGCCAACCTCAAGGTTACTACGTCCAGTATCAACAAACTTCTCCGCAACGATGTGCCACAACTGACAAACCGTCTTAGCAAGATAGGTGACAATGTGGAGGTACTTACCGATAAACTCAGCAAAGTGGATTACGAACAGACCTTGGCAAATGTCAATAGTACGTTGGAAGGAACGCAAAAACTTCTCAACGACTTTGAACATAGAATAAGTACGCCGGACAATAATATCGGTTTGATGTTGAATGACCGAGAGATGTACGACAACATCAACAATACCGTGCTTTCATCCCAAAAACTGTTGGAGGATTTGAGACAGCATCCAAAACGGTACGTTCACTTCTCTATCTTTGGCAAGAAAGACAAACCTTAATGCGTCATTTTTGAGTCTAAAAGTCTAAGAGGGGTCAAGAGTCGTAATTGGGTGCAAAAGTCCAAAAGTCAAGTTTTTTGTCTTACAATTCGCAATTTATTTTCTTTCAGCGGAAAGTAAGGATTGGAAGGTAATCAACTTGGCTGACGCGGTCTTGCAGGGTTCAAGTTATTCCAAATAACGGATAGATTGAATTAATTTTACAGAAAGAATGATGTGCTTGAATTTCAGTGTGTTGTGAAATTCATAATAATGAAATTTTGTGCAATGGGCTTGTTTTAATGGTTGTTTTCTTTTTGATAATCAGAATTATGCGCATTTTTATGTCAATATTTGCAATTTAGAATAAAAATTCGCAAATGGTTAAAAATAAAAGTATTAACTTTTAAATGCGAATGAAGGCTTTGGTTTTGTTTTCACAATTGAAAATAAAATTGTAACTTTGCGTCCGATATTGCCTCTATAAGGTTAAGTGAGTTCGTAAATAGAAATGCAAGTAATGAATCAACCAATGCAGCAATGGGAATCATGCCTTCAGTTCATCAAGGACAATCTTGATGAACAGACTTTCAGGACATGGTTCAAACCGGCAAAATTCCTCTCTTTCAACAATAAGGTTGTCAAGGTGCAGGTTCCATCTGAGTATTTCGTGGAATATTGGGAGTCGCATTTCTTGAAGTTGCTGAAATCCGCCTTCGGAAAATGTTACGGTAAAGATGTGTCCTTAAGTTACATTTATCATACCGACAACATTGAGACAACCATTCCCATTTCTCAGGATTCCGTAGACATACAGAGAGAGAAAGGCGGTTATCGCGGACCTTTCGACCCGGCGCAAACACTGTCGCCGCGTTATCCCCAGGACCTCAATCCCGACTTAAATCCGCGCTACACGTTTGAGAGCTTTCTTGAGGGTTCCAGCAATGTTTTTCCGAGAAAGATAGCCTTGGCAATAGCGGATAAATTTCAGGATACATTCAATCCATATTTCATATTCGGACATTCCGGAGTCGGCAAAACCCATTTGGCCAATGCCATTGGCATAAAGATAAAAGAGCAGTATCCCCAAAGGCGCGTCTTGTACCTTTCAGCCCACCTGTTTTGCCAGCAGTATCAGCAGGCTTCTCTGAACAAGCACTTTGTGGATTTCATGGCGTTCTATCAGTCTATCGATACGCTGATTATTGATGACATTCAGGAAATAGCCGGCAAGGAAAAGACACAGGAAGCATTGTTCAACATATTTAATTATCTGCAGCACAACCACAAGCAACTCGTGTTTACATGCGACAGACCGCCCGTGATGTTGGAAGGGCTGCAGGAAAGACTGATTAACCGTTTCAATTGGGGTATCATCGCCGAACTCGAAGCGCCCGACGCAAAGTTGCGCAAGGACATCATCGCCAGGCTGATACGAAACAGCGATCTCCGTTTCCCGGACAATGTGGTGAATTATATCGTGAGCAACGTGCATGACAGTGTGAGAGAATTGGAAGGAATCATCAATTCCATACTCGCCTTTTCAATCGCGAGTGATTGTGACGTCAACATGGATTTGGCGGAACGTACCATCGGACGTATCGTCAATATCAAGAAAACGCCGGTGACTGCCGATATCATCCTTGAAAAGGTGGGGAAGATGTGCAAGGTTTCAAACAGGGAGATTTCTTCCGCAAGCCGTAAGGGAAACATCGTGAAGGCGCGACAGATTGCCATGTATCTCACTCAGAAATATACATCGATGTCCTCTTCCCAAATAGGTTTGAGAATAGGCAAGCGGGACCATTCAACCGTTCTACACGCATGCAGCGCCATAGAAAAGCGCATCAGCGTCGACAAGGATTTTCGCAAGGAAGTGGAAAGCATAGAACGCGAAATATTGAAAAACTAACCTTTGGCAAGTTCAATGCCAAAGTAATGTTTTATTTCCATTCTCAGTCTTTTCAAAATACTTTCACAGCCGGTACATCTTTCCCGGTATTGCTTTCATTGACAACATTGTTTTCAAGTTCATGAAACAAGGTCTTCCGTACCGCCCAAACGCTTTGTGCAAATAGGTTAAGGAAAGGTGGAATTGACATAAGGCGATTTGGAGAAGTCACCAAAACCTATTTCAGCAAAAATTGTCATGATATGGTTTTTATGCACATAAAAATTCTTAACTTTGCAGTGTGTTGAATAAATTGGCGTTTAATCTAAATTTGGAAAGGCTTATACAAGAACGGCAATGTTTTTACAGACGGTAGTTGATACGCATTCAGATGGATTTGCTTTGAAACACAAGGAAAAGGTGCTTCTTTTGGGCTCTTGCTTTGCTGAAAATATTGGCAAGCGGCTACAAGACCATGTATTTAATGTTTCCTGCAATCCTTTTGGTGTTTTGTACAATCCTGCGTCCATTGCGAAGAAATTGGAATTGCTGCAAGCATGTTTCAGAAATGGTGTGGATGGTGAATTGTTCCAAGTATTCAATGCCGAGGGATTGTGGCGTTCATGGAATTTCGGAACGGCGTACGCTTCGGAAAACAGGTGTGAAGCCCTGGGGCGAATGCGACATTCCG
>DCGD01000055.1:6355-7446 GCA_002315195.1 Prevotellaceae bacterium UBA1787
CAACCATTGGCCTCCCGATGTGTTGATAATAACTTTTGGCACAAACCGTGCGTATCTCACCGTCCAGGACAATGCACCGGAAACAAGGTTGGAGAGGGTAGTGGCAAATTGTCACAAGCAACCCGACAAAGCTTTTGAAGTTTGGGACATGGGCGTAGGGGAAATAATCGATGCCATGAAGAAAGCGTTTGACGCATTGTTTGAACTGAACGGCCACATGCGCATCATTGTGACGGTCAGTCCATATCGTTATGCCAAGTACGGCTATCACGGGAACCAAATCAGCAAATCCACCCTGTTGCTCGCCGTGGATGGCTTGCAGAAAATGTATGACAAACAACGCATTTTCTATTTTCCCGCTTACGAATTGCTGATGGATGAATTGCGCGACTACCGTTTTTACATGGATGACATGCTCCACCCTTCCCAAACCGCCCTAGACATCATTTGGGAACGATTCGTGGAGGATTGGGTGTCGTTGGAAAGCCGAAAATTCATCGCGGATTGGGAAACATGTCTCCGCATGATGCGTCATCGTCCATTACACCGGTCTTCGGAAGCATATCGACTTTTTCAAATGAAAATGGAAAAAAGAATACTGGATATCCAAGGAAATAATCCCCAACTCCCGGTATTGGAATGCGCCAAAAGACTAAGAGAAGAATACAATAACCATAGAGACAATGAAATATTCAATTGAAGCAATCACTTCACTCATAGGCGCGCACCGCTTTGGTGAAGCGGAAGCAGAGATACAATGGCTGCTGATTGACAGTCGCTCTCTGACGTTTCCTGAATCTTCCTTGTTTTTCGCCATGCGCACTATACGCAACGATGGACACAAGTATGTTGATGAACTTTACAGGAAAGGAGTCAGAAATTTTGTAGTTGAACATATTCCAGAACAACATGATACACACTATCCGAATGCTAATTTCCTTGTGACAAATAGTTCATTGATAGCCTTGCAAAGACTGGTGGAACGCCATAGAGAGTTGTTTTCCATACCTGTCGTAGGCATTACGGGCAGCTATGGCAAAACAATCGTCAAGGAATGGGTTTATCAGTTGCTGCAGCCTTTGTATGCCGTC
>DCGD01000055.1:7493-9433 GCA_002315195.1 Prevotellaceae bacterium UBA1787
GAAGCTACAATTCGCAGATAGGCGTGCCTTTGTCTGTTTGGCTGTTGGACGAGCATACGCAAGTGGGCGTTTTCGAGGCGGGAATTTCCATGCCGGGAGAGATGGAGGCGTTGCAGGACGACATTCAGCCTACAATAGGCGTGCTAACGAATATAGGTGAGGCGCATCAAGAGAATTTCAGGGACAAGGAACACAAATGTCATGAGAAACTGAAATTGTTCAAGAACGTACGGAAACTCATCTTTTGCATGGATGACGAAGTGGCGAACCATTGTGTCAGTTCACTACTGAGCAAAAGGCACGCACTTTTCGGATGGTCGTTCAAAAACAAGTACGCCGCGTTGTACATCAAGGAAATAAAGGCAAAAGTCAACGCATCGGAGGTGGTCTATGTATATAAAGGAAGGGAAGACACATTCATCGTACCATTCACCGACAGGGTTTCGATGGAAAACGCCATTCATGCCTTTGCGGTTTGCCTGACAGTCAGCGAGGAGAAAAACACCTTGGCACATGACCTTGCCGTCTATAAACAAAAGTTGGCGCAGTTGGAGTCGGTCGCCATGCGTCTTGAAGTGAAGGAGGGCATCGGGGGAAATGTATTGATCAGCGATGTTTTCAACAGTGACCTGAAATCATTGGACATCGCCCTTGAATTCATGAATCGGCGAATACCAAAAGACAAAAGCGAGGAAAACCGAATAGGAAACATTGGCAGACAGTTCACTTTGATATTAAGTGACATGCTTCAAACCGGTCTCGCGCCCACGGTTCTTTACAAATCAATAGCGGACATCGCCAAGGAACACAACGTAGGAACCTTCATTGGTGTAGGAGATGAAATGTGCAGGAACATTGGTTGCTTTGCAATGAAATCCTATTGTTTCCATACGACAGAGGCCTTATTGCAATCTGGCGTGTTGGAAAGTCTTCGCAATCAACACATTTTGATAAGGGGCACCAGTTCTTTCGGTTTTGAACGCGTAAGTTCCATGTTGTCGCTTCGCGTCCATGAAACCACGTTGGAGGTGAATTTGAGCACCTTGGTGGAAAACTTGAATCATTATCGTAGTTTTCTTCGTCCCGACACGAAAATGATTTGCATGGTCAAGGCGTCGGCTTACGGCGCGGGAGCGGTGGAAGTGGCGAAGACGCTTCAAGACAGAAACGTGAATTATCTCGCAGTAGCGGTCGCAGACGAAGGCGTACAATTGCGCAATGAAGGCATTACGGGAAACATAATCGTGATGAATCCCGAAATGTCCGCTTTCCATGATTTGTTCCAACATAATCTTGAGCCTGAAGTCTACGGTTTCAGGTTGCTCAACGCATTAATCCACGCCGCGGAGCGGGAAGGCATTAGCAATTTCCCCGTACACATTAAATTGGACACGGGAATGCATCGTCTTGGTTTTGATCCGGAAAATGACATGGACGCTCTCATTCAACGCTTGAAAAGCCAGCATACCATTATTCCAAAAAGTGTCTTTTCTCATTTTGTGGGAACCGATGGAGACGATTTCAATGATTTTACAATCAAGCAATTCGAGACGTTTGACAGGGCATCCAAGAAACTACAGGCCGCTTTCGGGCATAAAATCCTACGCCACATCTGCAATACCGCGGGAATAGAACGCTTTTCGCAATATCAGTTGGATATGGTGCGTTTGGGGTTGGGCTTATATGGAGTAGATCCATATTCCAATGCCTTGCTGCGCAACGTCAGCACTCTGCGGACTACGATACTGCAAATACGCAATGTTCGGGCAGACGAAACCGTAGGTTATAGCCGTCGCGGCAAACTCAGCCGCGACAGTCGGATTGCCGCCATTCCCATAGGCTATGCCGATGGCCTTAATCGTCACCTTGGTTGCGGCCAGGGATATTGCTTGGTCAATGGAAAGAAAGCGCCATACGTCGGGAACATTTGCATGGATGTC
>DCGD01000055.1:9454-16420 GCA_002315195.1 Prevotellaceae bacterium UBA1787
TTTGACGTAACCGACATACCATGTCGGGAAGGCGATGACGTAATCATTTTCGGTGAAGAATTGCCCGTCACCATGTTGAGTGATAAATTGGGGACAATTCCTTACGAAATACTGACATCGGTAAGTACGAGGGTCAAGAGGGTATATTACCAAAATTGACAATGACGTGAACGGGAAGAAAATCATGGTTTTCTTCCCGTTCACTATAAAGTTTCTGAAATTCAATGATTTACAAATCGAAAATTATGGATTGTAAGAAACACAGAAAAGATGCGATCAACTGTAACGAACCGCCTTGATGACCTTGTCAATACTTTTTAAAGAAGCGCAAACCTTTCTGACAGCATCAACGCTCGGTACTCTTACGGTGAGCAACGCGTTGAAAATACCATTCTTGGAAGAGATGTTGAGCGAGGTTACGTTAGTCTTGTCCGTCTTGTAAAGCAGTTCCGCAATTCTGAGCAACATGCCATCTTCGTCAATACCACTAATCTCTATGGTCGTCTCGAAAAGGTGCATATTGACATTCCACTCCACTGCGACAAGATTGTTCCCAAAATTGCTTTTGAGTTTCATGGCATGTGAACACTCGCGTTTGTGTATGTGAAATGTGTTGTCCTCCGTATTGATATATCCCAGGGCATCATCACCTGGAATCGGGTAGCAGCACGGAGCTATGATACATTTATCAACATTGCTGTCCGTAATGGTGAAAATCTTCTTGCGGTTGATGCCGGCGATGAACATGGCATTGGTGTTTTCCAAGTTCGTTTCCTGCTGAACGTCTTCCGTTTCGTTCTTGATGAATGGAATGAATTTTTTCCAACCTTTGTTGTGATGATGTCCTTGCAGTATGTTGATGTCCTGTTCTGAAAGTACATGTTGATGGTTTCCTATGGCCTGCATGAAAGCGGCGCGTGTGGCAAAGTGGTAGTGGACGCACAATTTGTTGATGTGTTCACTGTTTTCTTCCAAATCGTGTTTTCTTAGAAACTCCGTCAGGATTTTTTCGCCATCCCGTTCGGTTTCGCGGTTCAACTTGCGAAGGTAAGCCTGGATTTTGCTTTTTGCTTTCGCTGTCGTAACGTATTTCAGCCATTCATGTTTCACCTGTTGCGTTCGCGAGGTGAGAATTTCCACTTGGTCACCACCACTCAGCGTGTGTGTCACGGGAACCAGTTTATGGTTGACTTTTGCTCCGATGCAGTGTGTTCCAAGGAAGGAATGGATGCTGAAGGCGAAGTCCAGGGCTGTTGCACCCGCGGGCATGGATTTGATCTCTCCCTTTGGCGTAAAGACAATGATTTCCGAAGCAAAGAGGTTAAGCTTTATCGTGTCCAGCAAATCAAGCGTGTCGGGTTGAGGGTCATCGAGGATTTCCTTTATGGTATGCAGCCAACCATCCATTTTGCTGTCCGCTTCCGTTTGCCTGTCTTTGCCTTTGGATTTGTAATTCCAATGTGCCGCCAGACCTTTTTCGTCAATTTCATCCATGCTTTCGGAGCGTACCTGTACTTCAATCCATTGGCCGGAATTGCTCATCAGCGTGATTTGCAAAGCCCGGTAGCCATTGGCTTTAGGATGGCTCACCCAATCGCGGAAACGGTCAGGGTGTGACTTGTAAATCTTTGTGAGGGCAATGTATATGTTGAAGCAATCGATGATTTCGTTTTCCGGTGACGTGGGCGTGAAGACAATCCTAATGGCAAGAATGTCGAAGATTTCATCAAAGGAAACGTGTTTGTTCTGCATCTTTTTCCAAATGGAATATGGACTTTTGATGCGTGTGAGAATTTTATATCGGAAACCCAATTCATCCAAAGACTTGACGATGGGAGGCGTGAACTCTTGGAATATCGTGTCGTGTTGTGCTTGCGTTGAAGCCAAATGTTGCAAGATGGCATCATATTCTTCGGGGTGCTCGTACTTGAAACTGAGGTTTTCCAGTTCCCCTTTAATTCTGTAAAGTCCCAGGCGTTCCGTGAGCGGTGCATAGATGTAGAGTGTTTCTCCCGCTATCTTGTATTGTTTGTTGGGCTTCATGCTGCTGAGCGTGCGCATGTTGTGCAGGCGGTCGGATATCTTGATGAGAATGACGCGTATGTCATCGCTCATCGTCAGCAGGAGTTTCTTGAAGGTTTCAGCCTGAATGGAAGCCCTTTCACCAAAAATGCCACCGGAAATTTTCGTAAGTCCCTCTACGATATTCGCGATTTTTTCACCGAATAGGTTTCGTATATCTTCGTTGGTATAGTCCGTGTCTTCTTCCACGTCGTGAAGCAAGGCGGCGCAAATGGACGTCGACCCCAAACCAATTTCTCCGCATGCAATTTGAGCCACCGCTATCGGATGCATGATGTATGGTTCGCCGGAAAGTCTTCTTACACCCTTGTGCGCACTTTTTGCAAAGTTGAATGCCCGCGTGATGATATCTACTTTTTTGCGGTGGTTGGAAGCAAGGTAGGTATCCAACAGTTTTCGGAATTCTTTGTAAACAAGTTCCTCTTCTTTATCAGCTGTTTCTTTTTGACTTCCCATATGTCAACATGTCACGTTTTATTTTACACGAATTTTCTTTCCCGCGCGTATGTTGGTGCCTTTGATGCCGTTCAGTTGCTGGAGTTTCTTGACTGTAGTATGATTGCGTCTTGCTATGTCGGAAAGCGTTTCTCCTTGTCGAATGGTATGGCTTGCGTATCTTCTTGAACTCCTGGAACGTCTTCCCACTTTTTTTGTCTCATCATTTGTTTCTTCATCGTCCACTGTTTCTTTATTGTTTTCGGCCGCCGCGGTATCTGTTTTGTTCACAGCCTCGCCATCCACGGTCTTGTTCAGAGCCAAGGCTTTGTCAATGTCGCTTAACTTGGAATTTTTGGCGTCGATGAATGTAACCAGTTGCTTGTGGGGCATTCGAAGCGTACATTTCATCTTGTAACCGGGAATAAGGGTGGTTTTGTATTGGGGATTCAAGGCGCGGATTTCTTCAACGCTGATGTCACACAAGGACGCAATCTCTTCCATCCTGACATCTTTGTTCAGCACGATGGTATCCGTAATGACAGAGATGCTTGCTTTCATGGGAACAATGTTATGGCAGCTGTAATAGTTCATGGCATAGTTCGCCGCTATGAATGCGGGAACGTAGCCGCGTGTTTCACGGGGCAGATGTGAATACATCTTCCAAAAATTCTTTTCACCGCCCGCGCGGTGGATGGCTTTGTTGATGTTGTTCGGACCGCAATTGTAGGCGGCGATTACCAAGGTCCAGTCATTGAATATTTCATACAATTCCTTGAGATATTTTGCGGCGGCGTAGGAGGATTTCACCGGGTCGCATCGCTCGTCCACAAGACTGTTGATGACGAGTCCGTAACCTCTTGCCGTGGAAGGCATGAATTGCCAAAGTCCCATTGCGCCGACGCGACTGCGGGCTTTAGGGTTGTAGGCGGACTCAATGACCGGCAGGTATTTCAACTCCAAAGGGAGACTGTAGTACAGAAGTGCTTCCTCAAATATGGGAACGAAGAAATTAGACATACCAAGCATATAGGAAACGGAATGTCCCAGGCGAGTCGTGTACTGTTTGATGTATTTTGCCACAACGTCATTGTACGTCATCTCAATCACGCTCGGAATGCGTTTCAGTCTGTCAATGATGACACTTTGGTCAATACTGTCAAAATTGCTTGTCTGTAGCGGAATGGAATCGATATGATAAAAATTGTTGAGATTCCATGCCGCAATAATGGAATCCACGTTTTCAAGCATACCTTCAGTGTAGTCTATGCTGTCTGTTTGTGCGTTTGCTGATACTTCGTTCTGTGCCGATATTTCGGTGGAGGCAAGCAGAAGTATGTTCAGCAGGATAAGGTTTACTGTTTTCATGATTGACATTAGAAATTAATACTGCATTGAAGTCCAACGGATTTGCTTTTTCGTATGCACTGCGTCTGGTCGATGACGGCCGGTGAGAATTGCATGGAGATGTCTTTGCTGATGTCAAAGGAGGAGAGTTGCGCATCTACGTATGCATCCACGACCGAAAGCAGGTAAACACCGAAAAAAGCAAATATACTCAAGTCTCTATATTTACGATAATAATCTTTTTTATGTTTGAAAATGTTCTTGAATTGTTCTTCCTTTCCCGTAATGTCGTAACCCATTGGCAACATCTTCATGTAGCTGCAAGTGTTCGGATCATCGTCCATTATGTCGATGTAGGCCTGTGAATAGTCTTTGTACATCTGTTGGTTCCAAAGCAAGGCGTAGGTGCATCCGATGAAGCCGCCGTAGATGATTGGAAGTTTCCAAAATTTCCTGTTATAAATCTGCCCGGCGCCTGGAATGACCAAGGAAAGCCATAATGCACGTTTTGGATCGGGGATGAAGGTAGAGGGCATCTTGAGTTTTTTTGTTGTATTCAGTGAATCCACCAAACCCAAAATGTGCAAGGAGTCCTGTGTCAGTCCCTTTGTGATGCTGTCGGCTTCGTGTGTTATTCGTGCTATGATACTGTCAGTGCGCTGTTTCAGTGAATCGTTCAGCAGCGTCTGTACTTTTTTGTGAGAAGGATGGATGTCGGCAATTGCATTCAGTGCAAATACAGTGAAAAAAGCTCCTGCCATTGCGAACCTCTGTATATGCACTTTTTCCATTAAGAGCGTCATGCCTTGTACGTTAAAGATTACTTGCTGTTCAATAGTTGCATGATTCGGTCCAAGTCATCACTCGAGGAAAAAGGTATGGTTATTTTTCCTTTTCCGCTTGTACCCAACGTCATTTGAACCTTTGCTTTCAGTAATTCGGAAAGTTGGCTTTTCTTGGCGGAATACTCCTCCGGCAAGGTGCGTTTGCTTGTGATGCTTTTTTTCCCGGTCTTTACGGTGCCTCCACTTTGAAGCTCCTGCACCAATTGCTCTACTTTGCGAACGGAATAATCATACTTTTGTATTTCGTAGAAAAGTTTCAATTGCATCGATGGACTTTGAAGACCGAGCAGTGCGCGTGCGTGACCTTGGTCTATCTCTTTGTTTCTCAATGCAAGTTGTACGTTTGCCGGAAGTTTGAGCAGACGCAGGTAGTTGGCTATGGTGGCGCGTTTCTTGCCTATTTTTTCCGACAATTGCTCTTGGGTCAAATGAAACTGTTCCATCAGGTTGTTGTATGCGAGGGCGATTTCGATGGCGTTCAAATCTTCGCGTTGAATGTTCTCCACCAATGCCATCTGCATGACGTTTTCGTCGCTTGCCGTTCTTACATACGCCGGGATGGTTGCCAAACCCGCCATTTTTGAAGCGCGCCAGCGTCTTTCACCGGCGATGATTTGGAAAGTGCCATCTTCCATCTGACGCAGGGTGATAGGCTGAATGATGCCTATTTGGGCTATGGATTGGGAAAGGTCTTTCAGTGATTCCTCGTCAATCTCTCTTCTTGGTTGGTTGGGATTGGCGTAGATGTTGCTTATGGGTATTTCGTTGATGGACGACGACCCTTGTGTGGTAACGTCTTCGGAAGAGAAAAGGGCATCCAATCCTTTGCCCAGTGCATTGTATTTTTTATGTACGGCCATAATTATTCGTTTTTCTTGAGAATTTCTTTGGCAAGTGCCAAATGGCAGCGCGCACCCTTGGAGTCGGCGTCATAGAGAATGACGGGCATGCCGTGGCTCGGAGCCTCGCTGATTTTGACGTTTCGAGTAATGACGGTCTTGAACACCAATTCCTGGAAATGGCGTTTCATTTCATCGTATATTTGGTTTGCCAGGCGCAGGCGTGCATCGTACATGGTAAGCAGGAAGCCTTCAATCTGTAAATCCGGATTCAGTCTTTTTTTGATAATCTTGATGGTATTCAAAAGTTTGCTGATGCCTTCCAAAGCGAAATATTCACATTGTACAGGGATAATGACTGAGTCAGCGGCGGTCAGGGCGTTTACGGTGACAAGTCCCAATGAGGGGGAGCAGTCTATCAAAACATAATCGTATTCTGTCTTGAACGGCGCGATGAGTTTCTTCAGGACTTTTTCGCGGTTGTCAAGATTCATCATTTCCAGTTCAGCGCCTACAAGATTGATGTGAGAGGGGATGATGTCCAATCCTTCTATGTCCGTAGTGTAAATTGCTTCGTGTGGGTCGATGTTCTTGATGATACATTCATATATGGAAATATCAATGTCATGAATGTTGACACCGATGCCAGATGAAGAGTTGGCCTGGGGGTCAGCGTCGATAAGCAAAACTTTTTTTTCAAGAGTGGCAAGTGATGCTGCAAGGTTGATGGAAGTTGTCGTTTTACCAACTCCGCCTTTTTGATTTGCCAAGGCTATAATTTTTCCCATAGAAACAATTATTCAAAATACTTTGCAAAATTACGTTTAATTGTTGAAAAATACAAGTTTTTATCTGCGTTTTTATTCTTGTGGGTGTGGAAAATGGCACGGATTGTTGTGATATAGTGAAACATAGTGTGGATTTTTCCCCCGCGGTTGCATATTGCGCAACTTTACACGCACTTTGGCGTTAATATTGTCTATGTCATGGTTTTGAAAAGTGTCAAACCAAAAACAAGGTTGTCCTTTGAAAGCCAATCTCTGACCGCAGAACACCGAAAGCCATAAGTTCGTAGGAAGGAAAAGATGCTTTTCAGATAAAAACTTTGTGATGGTTGATAAAAATCGTGTTGCATTTGTAAATGATGTGGATAATTGCTAATTTTGTCACATGGATTGCAATGAATACTATACCATAGCCGCGAAAACGGAAGGAAAGCTTGTTGAGAAGAAAAGCGTTTTTCTTTCATTCGCTCACCCGGTGACAACAGTGGAAGAAGCGGAGGACTTGTTCAAAATATATAGAAAACGCTATTACGACGCCCGTCATGTCTGCTTTGCATACGTTTTGGAAGCGGATGGAAGTGTCACCCGCGCATACGACAACGGAGAACCATCGGGTACGGCGGGGCGTCCCAT
>DCGD01000055.1:16445-20880 GCA_002315195.1 Prevotellaceae bacterium UBA1787
CGAACCTCACCCACATCGCAGTTTTTGTCATACGTTATTTCGGTGGCATCAAGTTGGGAACCAGTGGGCTGATTGCCGCATACAAGACAGCATCGGAAGAAGCGTTGAAAAAGGCGGTAGTGGAAAGAAAAATCGTGGAACATACCATATCGTTTCACTTCGGCTACCTGAGCATGAATTCCGTCATGCAGCTCATCAAGAAACATGGCGCAACCATTGTTGCCAACACAATGGACATGGAATGTCATTATGTCGTTTCCGTTCCGCGGGAAATATGCAGATCATTTCATGAGTCTTTGGAAAAGATTGAGGGTGTCATGGTGGATAAGTGAGCCTCTCAGTCCTTTCAAGCGCATTTTTTGCAGAATGTTTCATTCAAACAAAGAAAATGACCATATCAGGGAACACTCAACCTTGATGTTGTCTATCTGTTTCATTACCAGTTCTTCACCATATCAATAAGTGGTTTCACGTCTGTATGTTTGGACTTGGGGAACAAGAGAACCAATACGTCGGCATGGTAAGTTGCCCCACTGTCGTTGATGTTCTTCTTCATGTACCATATCCTGCCGTCTGTTGTATAGCCTGAATATACGGTATGTTTGCTGTTGTGGTAGGTGACGTTTTTAATCTGTACATCTTGGGTGAGATAGCGTTTTGCATCCGGGTAATCCGTCGTCGCCCACGCGCCGAGTAACGGCCAACAAGCCACGCAAATGTCATCGTATGTCCAACAATAGCAAGTGGATGCGGCATTCTCAACAAAAACACTTCCGGAAGGGGTGAAAAAGTCGGGGATTTTGAAATTGCATGTGGTATTTTTCCATTTGGCGGTACTCATGAGATCTGAGAATGAAAGTGTTGACCCCTCGTCCCAAATTACATGCGTAATGTATATCTTGCCATCCTTGCCAATCGCGGCGGAAATGGTACAGAAGTCGGTGAACTTGTCGCCATGGGTCGGGCAGACACATGAATACCGATATTTTCCCACACCCACTCGTTTCACGGTCAGGTTTTTGAAACTTTTAGGGGAGTTGAGTGAACCATTCACGGAACACTGCACTTCCGGCCGTGTGGATTCAGTGATGTCTTGTTTGGCACCGGCGGTAAGGATGGCAGCACCCGGTCGCCCAAGGAGATAGTTGCGGATGGCGGTGCATACGGTGGCATCCGTGTTGGTCTGTGCTTCGGTCGCTATGGAAACCAAAGCCAATAGGAACGTGATAAGCAATGATGATTTCTTCATAATGTTGATTGTTTGTTGTTTTCAAGAAAAAAGGCACGCATAGGGGCGGTTGCGTCAAGGATTCCTTTACTTAAACCTGTTTGGGTAATCTCAACTTGGGTAAACTTAACATTATGGTTTACCAAAAATTTCAGATTCGTTTGTTCGAATGCTGTGAAAGAGCGCATATTAATCATGAAAACCTTTATTATTTAATATGTTGTAACAATGTATTGGCTATGGCTCTTGCCATTAACGGAGGTACGGCGTTGCCTACCAAGGTGTATTGGGGTATTTCTTTTTGTCGGTTGTTTCCGCCGGTTTGTCGTTTACCTTGGAAAACAAAGGAATCATCAAAACTCTGCAAGCGAGCCATTTCCCTAACGGTCATTGGTCGGCAAGCAGAATAGTGTATGAAATCATCCGGCATGGTGCAAACGGTTGGACTCTGTCCGAGTGGATTTAGAACCACATAGTTGCGTTTTTGTGTTTCCAAGCCCTTTTTCTTCAATTCCGCTTTTGCATTGTCATAGTCATTGTGCTTGGCTATAATCCTTAGACGGTTACGGACGGTGTCGTTTTGTTGGCTTGTTTGGTGGTTAAAGAGTTCCATGCGGCGGTGTTTCTCCTGCTTGTCGAGTTCTGCCATATTCATGACATAGAAAGGCTTTTCGTCAAAGGTAAAGCGATGTCCCAATCTGCCGATATGCGACCATTCGGAAAACAGAAATCCACTTTCGTTCGGTTTGCCTTGAACAGAGCGGTGCGTTTTCACTGGTTCGTATTCTGTCATCAATGCCGGTCTCCTGTAGTTTGTAGCCGTGTCGCCGTTTCCTACCATGTCCAAGTCCCAAAGTGCTTCGTAAACCTTCACTTTCTCTTCTTCCGTGACGGTTGCGAGAATTTCATCAATGATTTCTTGGTCTTTGCGGCATCCGATGAACACGATGCGTTCGCGATTTTGGGGAACACCATAGTCGGAAGCCAAAAGCAGCAGGGGTTCCTTAATGTTGTAAAGTCGGATTTCTTTCATCAGTTCATCCAGATGTTTCAGGAGTTGTACACTATCCTTAACTTGTTCTTGAATGAACTCAATACATTCATCCAACGTGGCAGTAAAAAGTTCAAGAGATGTCTTCAATACTTTTGCTTCATCGACGCATTTTCCCATCTCTGCCACTTTGTCAAGAGCGTCAAACATCTTTTCGATGATGTGTTCGTCAGATACAGTTTCGATGATGGTGTTGTAGTCATCTACGAAAGTGTCATTGTCAACGTGGGCATTGGTTTTCATCTGAATGATTTGCTTACGGATGGCGTCACGTTGTGATTTCATTTTCAGTAGGAACAAGCCATGACGGATGGTGTTGACGCTTTCGTCACTCTTGCTGACATTGTAAGGAATTTTTTTTGTTAAGTCTTTCAGTTGTTGGTCAAGATTGTTGAAGATTTCCATATTCTGCTTGTCCCAATTGGCATCGGATGTCTCCATGCGGAGTCTTGCGTAGAGAGTTTGATACAAAGGCTCAGGCAACAAAGGTTTCAGGACAACTTCCATGAAATCATACAGTCGGTACATATACATGTCATCGACAATGGAACGTATCTCGCGGAGAATACGTTTTTTGATACGTCCTTCGTCCTTGGTCAGTATGCCTTTCACGTTCTCCATGACAAAGTACTTTGGATGCAAAGCCTTGATAACCTTGAGGTAATGATAGAATAGGTCATCGCGTTTATCCAATTTTCTTCGTCTTCCCGCCAAACTGAAGGATTGGCAGCTTGGTCCGCCCGTGATGACATCGATTTCCTGATTGCCGATTTCTTTGAGAAGGTTGGGCAAGAAAGTATCTTCCATGATGTCTTGGCGCATGAATTTGGTGTCAAGGCCCAACATCTTGTTGTAGCGAACCTTGTGCGTCAGTTCACAGTTTTCGTTTATGTCGCTTGCCAAACGGAAATTGTAAAATTTATCTTTGGAATATGCTTGCAGAAAACCTTCGCTGAAACCTCCGGCACCGGCGAATAAATCAAGATAATTGACTCCCTGACGGGATGAAATGAATTCTTTCTTTTCAGACATGGTTGTTATGGCTCTTTTCTACACAAAGTTCTTCACCAATTGTTTTTGTTCACTTGCGGATTTGATTAGGTGTCCAATGGATAGGTTGAAGGGCATTGTCATTCATGGTGATGGTTGGCATGTGTCAGGACTTAAAGTTTGCGGCATGATGGTTTACAGGCACCCGTCGTCAAGGAGCAGTTTGTACATGTCGTTTTTGTATTTCTTGATTTCGTTTGGAAGAAAAATCTTCTCAATCACGCCTTCCTCGTTGACAAGATAGGTAGTCCTCAAGATACCGACAGTTCTGCGGCCGCACGCCACTTTTTCTCCCCAGCAGCCGAGTTGCTGAAGCAGCGTGGTCTCCGTGTCGGCGATGAGAGGAAACTCCAAATGGTAGGCGTCGGCGAATTTTTTCTGCAAGGCGACTTTATCCTTGCTGACACCTACGATTTCATAACCGGCCGCCGACAGTTCGGCTTTGTGAGCCTGCAGAGAGCATGCTTCGGTTGTGCAGCCGCTGGTGTTGGCCTTAGGATAGCTGTAAAGCACCAATTTGCGCCCTTTGTAATCGCTACGCTTGATTTCTTTTCCGTTTTGGTCTATGCCAAGAATTTCAGGAATTTTGTCTCCTACGTTCATAAGTATAAGTGTTTATTCAATTGTTTCTATATAAAAACTGACGGGGCGGAAACCATCATTGCAACTGATCATGGCGCTGTTGGGGTTTTTCATCCAACCGTCAAAGAAATTGCCTTCCCCTTTTGCCAACGCCTCCACGAATTCCCTCATTGTTTTCCAAGCTTCCGGACAAAGGCCATCGGGTTTTTCACCATTGGCGCTTATCCATGACAAGCCTACGGAAATGTCGCAAGTATGCTCAATGGGGTTTTCATATTTTTGCATAAGATCTCCGTATTGGGTTTTTCTCAATGCCGTTATTCTTACTTGTTTCATGATATGGGGGGGTAAAGGGTTGTCGGGTTGATTTGTTTTTTTTGAAACCTATATATGAGTCCATTTATAATGTCTGGGTTTATGGGATTGTGATTTTCAGTTTTCCTGTTTTCAATCAAGACTTTATGCAAAATGGACTCATATATGGATTTGGTTTCAATTCAGTCGGGATAGTTTATTTTTTCTGC
>DCGD01000055.1:20897-21122 GCA_002315195.1 Prevotellaceae bacterium UBA1787
TATTTTCCTTGGCTTTCTCCTGGGTCTTGTCGTACTTTTCCCAAAGTTTTTTCTTGATGGTGAGTTGCTTCAGGTTTTCCGTGCTTTCCCTTGCCGCTTTTTCAGCCGCGGCTTCATCGGCCGGTGCTGCGAAGGCATGGCGGAAGCCTTTCTGCTCATTCCAAAATCCGCGGGTGAAGTCGGGGAATGCTACCGCCGTGCAGCCGTTGTCCATGCTGAGCGCGC
>DCGD01000157.1:0-17689 GCA_002315195.1 Prevotellaceae bacterium UBA1787
GAGTTTGGAAGAGAGGTCCCATATCCACGTCGAAACCACAGTCCGCATAACCGGTTGCGACAACCTTGGCGCCACGGTCATGGCCATCCTGGCCCATCTTGGCCACCATAATACGTGGACGACGTCCTTCGTTGCGAGCGAATTGCTCCGTTAGGCGACATGCTTCCTTGAAGTCATCGTCACCCTTGGTTTCTGCTGAATACACGTTGCTGATAGTTTTAACGATTGCTTTGTAACGTCCCACGACTTTTTCGCATGCGTATGAAATTTCTCCGAGCGTCGCACGAACCTGAGCGGCCTTGACTGCGAGATCCAAAAGGTTCTCCTTGCTCTTCTTGCCGTCTGCGAACTCCTGAACACATGCCGTAATGGCGTCGAGCGCTTTCTGAACAGCCTCATTGTCACGGGAGGCGCGGAGCTGCTTGATGTTTTCCGTCTGTTGGTTGCGAACGGCTGTATTGTCCACCTCGAGAATGTCGATGGGGTCTTCGTGTTCAAGACGATATTTGTTGACACCAACGATAACCTGCTTGCCGGTATCGATGCGGCTCTGCGTTCTTGCGGAAGCCTCTTCAATGCGCATCTTGGGCACACCGGTTTCAATGGCCTTCGCCATGCCACCAAGTGACTCGATTTCCTGAATGTGCTCCCATGCCTTGGTTGCAATCTCGTTGGTGAGTTGCTCCACATAGTACGAACCCGCCCATGGGTCTATTTCCTTGCATACCTGAGTTTCGTTCTGGATATAGATTTGGGTATTGCGCGCGATGCGGGCGGAGAAGTCGGTCGGCAAAGCGATGGCTTCGTCAAGAGAATTGGTATGGAGTGACTGAGTATGTCCCAATACGGCGGCCATAGCCTCAACGCAAGTACGACCCACGTTGTTGAATGGATCCTGCTCCGTCAGTGACCAGCCTGAGGTCTGTGAGTGCGTACGCAACATCATGGACTTGGGATTCTTCGCACCGAACGATTTCGTAATCTTTGCCCACAACATACGCGCGGCGCGCATCTTGGCAATTTCCATGAAATGGTTTACGCCGATTGCCCAGAAGAATGACAGACGGGGAGCAAAAGCGTCAATGTCGATGCCGGCATTGATACCCGTGCGCAGATAGTCCATACCATCCGCCAACGTATAAGCCAATTCGATGTCCGCCGTTGCGCCTGCTTCCTGCATGTGGTAGCCGGAAATGGAAATGGAATTGAACTTAGGCATCTTCTGAGAAGTAAACTCAAAGATGTCTGCGATGATCTTCATGGAGAATGAAGGTGGATAAATATAGGTGTTGCGAACCATGAACTCCTTCAGGATGTCGTTTTGGATGGTACCCTGCATCACGTCCAACGTTGCGCCCTGTTCCAAACCGGCAACGATGTAGAAAGCCATGATAGGCAATACGGCACCGTTCATGGTCATGGAAACGGACATATCCTTCAAAGGAATGCCGGCGAAAAGCACCTTCATGTTCTCAACTGAACAGATGGACACGCCAGCCTTACCCACGTCGCCGATAACGCGTTCGTTGTCCGGATCGTACCCGCGGTGTGTCGGAAGGTCAAATGCCACTGAAAGACCCTTCTGACCACTTGCAAGGTTGCGACGGTAGAACGCATTGCTTTCTTCGGCCGTAGAGAAACCCGCATACTGACGGATGGTCCACGGACGGAATGGATACATCATTGAATACGGACCACGAAGGAATGGTGGAAGACCTGCCGCATAGCCGAGGTGCTCCATGTTTTCCATATCCTCGCGGGTGTAAACTGGCTGAATGTTGATTTGCTCCGGGGTTCGCCAGTCGGCAGTAATGTTGTTGTCCTTCTGCCACTGTTGTCCGTTCTCTTGCTGAGGAACGGCATTGATATCTATATTTTCAAAATTCTTTCTCATTTGATTCCCAATTTTGCGTTAATGTCTTTGAGTGTTTCCAATTGGTTTACGCGAACATGAATAAAGTATTCAATGCCGGCAGCCTTCAAGTCTTCGGTGCAAGCAGGATTGCCTGCAACAATGAAGAGCGCACGACCGTTCAAGGCCTGGTATGCGGGAACGCCGTATGTAGCATATTCCGCATCGCTGGAACAGAGCACTACGATATCCGCACCTGCCTGGACTGCGGCTTCCACGCCTTCTTCCACGGTATTGAAGCCAAGGTTGTCCTTCACCTCATAACCTGCAGCTGCAAGGAAATTGCAACTGAACTGAGCGCGTGCTTGACGCCATTTCAAATCACCTATGGTAAGCATGAACGCAACGGGACGCTTCTCCGCACCTTCGGTCTGCAGACGGAGTGCTTCGAAATCGCTCGAAAGTCTCGCCATCTTCAAAGTGGGCAATTCAGCCTCTTCCTTGGCGGCGCAGCAGCACTTGCAGCAGCATGGTTTCTTGCCCTCACTCTTTTCCGTAAAGTTGGGGAACTTGTTGGGGCCAAGGATGAACTCGCGGCGCTGAGCGGCTTTCACGTGACGGTCATCGTTGGTTGCGTTGATGGCTGCCTGCACCTTGCCCGCCTTGACAACGGCGAGGAAACCCTCTTCCTTCTCTACGGAAAGGAAAAGTTTCCATGCTTCCGCACCCAGGGAACGGGTCAATTCTTCAATATAGTAGGAACCTGCGGCTACATCCACAATCTTTCCGAAATGATTTTCTTCCTTCAGCATCAACTGTTGGTTGCGTGCGATGCGCTCGCTGAATTCAGTTGGTTCTTCGTATGGTGTGTTGAACGCAGTAACAACGATGGCCTCAACGCCTGCCAAAGCGGAACTCATGGCTTCGGTCTGCGTGCGGAGCAGGTTCACGTGGCTGTCAAACAACGTCTTGTTGTATTCCGTAGTGGTCGCCATAATATAAGTGTAGCACTCCTCCTCGGGAACGCCATATTCCTTGACAATCTTCGCCCACAACATGCGGAAAGCGCGGAACTTGGCTATCTCCATGAAATAGTTTGAACCTACACCCATGCTGAAACGGATGCGGCGCGCCGCCTCGCGAGGACAAACACCGGCTTCTGTCATCAACTGCATGTATTCGTTACCCCACGCCAAAGCATAACCACTTTCCTGGAAGCAGAAAGCACCGGCATTCTGAAGTACCAGGGACGAAACCGTGACACATGTGAGGTTCTTGTAGTCCTTGACGATTTCCACCATTTCCTTCAACTTGCCTGCACATTCGGTCAAATCCTTGCCTTTCAGGAGCATGCCGGCAATGGGGTCGAACTCGATACTGCCATGCACTCCCACCTTGCAAGCGCCTGCATTGTCGAAGAAGGCTACAACCGCCTTGGCCAATTCCAATGCCGTGCAAGGACAGGTCTTGAAGTTAAGTTCCACAGCCTCAAGAGTGACACCGGCAAGCAGTTCCTTCAAGTAAGCCTCATTGGCATTGTCCTTGCAGATTTGCAATCCGAGCGAATCAACACCGCGATCCAACAGAGCCAAAATCTTGGCGTTGGTTTCCTTGGCGTCTTCGCACTTCACGTTCTGACGAACAAACCAATTGTTGTCGTTCTTCTTGTTACCACGAACAAAAGGATACTTTCCAGGCAGTGCGGACATTGTCGGGAAATCCTTCACGTCCTCCAACTGGTAAAAAGGCTGTACTGAGAAACCTTCACTTGTACGCCATACCAACTTCTTATTGAAATCGGCGCCCTTCAAATCCACGGTGATTTTGTCCAACCATTCCTGGCGACTGACGGGAGCGAAATCAGAAAAAAGTCTTTCTTTATTATTTTCCATATTTCTTTATAATAAAATAAATATTTTATAGTTCTCTGTTCTTACCCAAATCTTTATAAAAAACTTATTAAAAGCAAGTTATATTATATTCATGCATTTGGGTGCAAAATTAGCAATTTTATTTCTGTTATGAACCTTTTTCCGCGTTTTTATTTGATGCTGCAAGAAAGAGCGAAAGGCAAATGGACGCAAGAGGCAAAGTCTAAAGCCAAAAGCCACTCATTTGCAGTCCTCTTGATAGTAATCGGGACGAACATCCGGTTGAATGGTTTTAAGTTCCACGTTTTGGAACTCTACATTCGACGCATGACGGACATAAAAGCCCCATGCCGGAAGATTGCCCCACATCGTCGCCTCCGGATAACTTTTCTCGTTTTCTCCGGGAGCCTGGTTGAAGCCACCCTCCTTGACACCGCCCGCAAAACTGAAAGAGCTGTTGCTGATGAGGATGTTTTCCACCGGATGCCCCGGCATGCCCGTAATAGAACAGCCGACCGTGCCCGCGCCTATCGCCCTAATCCCATTGATGCTTACATTTCGGATGCAGCCGACATTTTTCACGGGTACATCCGGGGCGTATGCGCGCGCCCTATTGGACAAGCGGATGAAAAGAGGTGCCTGCGTGCCCTCTATCGTCACGTTTGAAATGTTGACTCCCTCCATAATGCCTCCGTCCGCTATTTCCAACGAGATCCCGCTGATGCCGCCAATGCGCCCGAACACCTTGTGCTCCGGCTTCTCAGATGGTTTGACGATGCAATTTGAAATCACTATGTTCTTGAAACCTCCGTTGGTTTCCGTCCCCATTTTGATGCCGTTGCAATGGGATGATACCACGCAATTCACAATGGCGATGTTTTCGCACAAACGTGGAGAAGTGCTTTTCAGCGTAATGGCGTCATCGTCCGTGTCCATAATCAAGTCGGAAACCACCACGTTGCGACAACCGTCCAAGTCCAACCCGTCGTTGTTTTGAGTGGAACGGTTGAAGATGCGCAGTCCCGTCAGTCTTACATTTTCGCAAGCCAGGAAATGTTGCATCCAGCAACCGGAGTTTTTAAGCGACACATCCCTGACCGTCACATTTTCGCACTCGATGAAACGAATCAAGTGCGGTCGCGTGATTCCTTCATCCGTCTCCGCGGTTTTCTTGAAGAAACGTCCTTGTCCGTCAATGGTACCCTCACCACATATTCCCACATTCACCGCCTTTTCCGCATAAATCAATTGGATGGTCTTGCCACCGGTCCTGAACGACTTGAAAGAGGGTTTTACGGCGATGTAATCCGCCACGTTGCGACTTCCCAAAAGCAGAGAACCAGGAGACAGGTAAAGTTGCACATTATCCTTCAAAAAAATGCTTCCCGTAAGAAAAGTGCCGGCTGGTACGATTACCCTGCCTCCACCGTTCCTCGCACAGTCATCAATGGCTTTCTGAATGGCTTTTGTACTCAAAAAAGTGGTATCGGATTTCGCACCATATTTCACAATGGAGTAGTCCGGTCCTTTGCGGCCATAAGCGGAAACGAAAAATAACGACATCATGCATAAAACGACGATATTCTTCGAGAATTTGAAATAACTTTGTTTTGTCATAATACACTCGTAATTGAAATGTAGGCAAATTTAACATTTATTATTGGCTAATGGGTCGCATCCACCACATTTCATCCTTTTCTTACAACTTATGGGGTATCTTACTCTACTCTTCTTCCATATTTTTTGTAACTTTGCACCCGAAAATAAAATAAACTGAGTTTCATGGATTGGTTGCTGCAATTATTTACAAATCTATCCTCACCCGCGCACGTTGTGTTTCTTTATGCCGCCGTCATAGTATTGGGCTACAAATTTGGAAAAATCAAGATCGGAGGTGTTTCATTGGGTACTACGTTTGTCCTCTTCATCGGCATTCTTGTGGGACATTTTTATAATTTCTTTGGACTCCACACCGCCGATGGTTACGCTTGTCCCGCTGATACGCTCAATTTCATCCAGAATTTCGGACTCATTCTCTTTGTTTATTGCATTGGTCTGCAAGTGGGACCGGGTTTCTTCTCTTCTTTCAAGGAAGGGGGAGTCAAATTGAATTTGCTCTCCGCAAGCATTGTCCTGTTGAACATAGCCGTCATGTTTGGATTGTATTTGCTTTTCTTCGACACGTCCAACCCCAAGAATCTCCCCATGATGGTCGGTGTTTTGTGTGGTGCGGTCACCAACACGCCGGGACTTGGAGCCGCCAACGAAACGCTTTCCGAACTCTTCATCAGCCATCCCGCCCTCAAAGAAGCCATGAGCGGAAATCAAATCGCCTCGGCATACGCTTGCGCCTATCCTCTTGGTGTCGTTGGCATGATTGGCGCTACAATTTTCCTCCGATACTTCCTACGGATATCCTTGAAAAAGGAAGAGGAAGAGATAACAAAACTCCGCGAGGCAAATCCACACGCCCGTCCCCACCACATGACCATCATAGCCACCAACAAAGCACTCGAAGGAAAAAGCCTTTTCAACGTGGGCAGGTTTCTTGGCCGTACTTTCGTCTGCACGCGGATGGAACACAACGGAGTCATCACCCAGGCAAACAACGATACCTGCTTTTCCGTGGGTGACAAAATGCGCATCGTATGCGCGGAAGATGACGCCGAAGCCATCACCGCCTTCCTCGGCGACCACATTGACATGGACTGGAACGAAGACCACTCTCCCATCGTCGCCAAACGCATCGTTATCACGCGCCAAGAAATTGAGGGTAAGACATTCGGTGACATGCACTTCAATTCTGTTTATGGTGTCAACATCACGCGTTTCACCCGTTCAGGCATGGACCTTTACGCCGACCGCAACCTTCGCCTTCAGATTGGCGACCGACTTATGGCGGTCGGCAGCGAAGAAAACATCACGCGCGTGTCCAATCTCGTCGGTAATTCCGAAAAAAACCTCACGCGTCCCAACATAGCACCCATTTTCATTGGTATCATCATCGGCATCGTTTTGGGATCCTATCCTCTCTCAGTCTCCGGACTACCTTTTCCGGTTAAACTCGGAATTGCCGGCGGTCCGCTGATAACTGCCATTCTCATTGGACGTTTTGGCTACAAAATTCACCTTGTTTCATACACGACCACCAGCGTCAACCTTTTCATTCGTGAACTGGGACTCACCCTGTTCCTTGCCAGTGTGGGCATAAAGGCAGGAGCCGGCTTTTGGGACACCATTATTGCCGGAGATGGATTGAAATATGTGTGGACCGGCTTCATCATCACCGTCATTCCCATCCTTATCATCGGCATCATGGCGCGCCTGCGTTACAAACTCAACTATTTTACCTTGATGGGACTCATTGCAGGCTCCAATACCGACCCACCATTACTCGGTTTCTCGAATGACTTGGCAGGCAATGACGCCCCCGCCGTCAGCTATTCCACGGTATATCCCTTGGCCATGTTCCTTCGCATCCTGACCGCACAGCTCATCATACTTTTTTGCACACTAATGTAAACTTTATCCATCGGCACTCAATTTCCCTATTTCCTCTTCAATAAACTTTCCAAGTAGTTGCTTAATTTCAGACAAATGATTAATTTTGCCATATAGCAAATTACAACATTCACTCAATTAAACATTTATGAAAGCAACCTTGCTAAAGTTCGTTCTCTATTCCATTTTTCCTCTCGTTTTCATGGGAATTCCTGACGCTTTGTCGGCCAAGCCCTCCGTCGTCCAACATTTGTCCCAATATTGGGACCTGACCTTTCCCAAGCAGACGGATTTCACCCTCTCCGACGCATCGCCATATGGTCCCCTGAAATTGAATGCCGACAGCACCCAATGTTTCACCCTAAGAATGACTGTTGACACTCGTCAATGCGGCCAAGATTCAACCGTGCTTCTTTGCGTCCCGGGCGTCCTGACCGTGTCGCTTTTCAATGCGCCATACAGCCATTCATTCCAAAATTACGCCGCTTTCCCAATGTCTGACGGTACTGTGCCCGTAATAGAAAGTGAAATTATCCTTCATTCACCCCTTCTTGAGGAAAAGGTTCGTAAAATGAAAGTCGGCGTTCCCTTGGGCTTGCTCAACAACCCAAAGGCCATTCACGATGTGGTGTTTCAATTTACCGGTACGCGTTGGACCATGTATGTGGACAACCGATTGGTGGACAACGATTTCCCCATTGGCTATCCCGCGGCTTCGGTGTCAAACTGCTGGTATATCGCGCCTGAACGTGTCAAGACAGCATCATGGTACGCCGCCCCCATCACTGCCAAGTTAGATGAAAATGCACCTATGCCGGAAAGCGAACTCATGTATTTCGTGCCTCTCTCGCACAACGGATGGGTGGGTGATGTGGTCACCTGTTTTTTCAAGGGACGCTATCATGTATTCTACCTTTTTGACAGACGCAACCACGGCAGCAAATTCGTGCGCGGGGCACACTATTTCGAACACCTTTCAACAGCGGATTTCAAGACTTGGACCGAACACCACACCGCGCTTCCCATAGAAAACCCCTACGAGACTTTCGGCACCGGAACGTCATTCGTTTACAAAGGCAACATGTACATGGCCTACGGTCTCCACACTACGCGCATAGTGCCTGAAGAAAAGACCGTGCTTCCACAACAATGGGAATTCCTGAAAGACCATGGTTATACGGGTTCGTTCCTCTGCGACACCATACCTGGGCTTTACCCTGCGGGCGCCTCTTTCGGCTTTTGGGACGAGGCACGCGACGCCTTCGTCAAATCCAACATCCTTTTCCACCCTTGCGAGAATCCGAGCGTGCATGTGGACAAGCAAGGAAACCTCACCCTGCTCGCCAACTACCACTCTAAAGGCACTTGGGTGTCGGGAGAACTTCAAGGTGGTTGGAATTGCATTGACGAAAATTTCCCTCCGGGCGGTGATTGCACATTTCCTTTCCAATGGAACGATTACGACTATATCGTAGGTGGTTTCTGCGGCATGTGGTACAAGCACGTCAATGAACCAAAGTACGCATACAAGGACATGGCGGCCGAAGGAATTGATTTCTATAACGGAACGAGCGTTCCTTCCATGACCCAACTGCCTGATGGACGCTATTTGATGGCGGGATGGATGGGAATGAAACGCTGGGGCGGACCGCTGCTGGTGTATGAAATGATACAAAAACCCGACGGACAAATCGGCACGCGCTGGATGAAGGAACTCATACCAGAAACCGGCGCCCCGAACGACATTACGGAAGAAATCAAATCCAACCATGCCGTCAGTACCGACACCCGCAAATTCATGCTTTCGTTTGACGTAGTACCCCAAAAGAAAGGTAAGGGACGCTTGGCCATACAACTGCTTGGCGACAAGAACACACCCGTTTCACGCGAATGGCAACTCTCTTTGAAGCACCAAAGAGCGCAGTACGGCGCAGCGACAGAAGGACGTTTTGGTGAACGCGAGAGAACCATNNNAACCATCAGCGAAGGGGCGCGTCCCAATGAAACCACCAACTACGCCATCAGCCATCTTGCCGACACAGACAAACCGTTCTCTGTCAGAATGGTGGTCAAGGGAACGGACAAATTGGCGGGCAGCCTCATTGACACGGAGATATCCGGACAACGCACCATGATTGACTACCAAGAACAACTCTTCGTAAGCCGTCTGAAATTCATCACCGAAGATGTGGAAATCAAAAACGTGACGATAGCGCCGCTCAAGCATTGATGCTTGGCATTTATGTTTCAATCAAGCATAACCAAACATCACGGACAAGAACAGAGGGAGTCATGGCGGTTTGACTCCCTCTTCATTTGAGTAAAATACAAACTTCACGAAAACTTGGTTCCAATCTCAACAACAATACCTCGACTTTTGCACATCCCACGTTCGTGTTGGCATGAAATCCACACAATCCCCCAAAGGCAAAGTAATGACTACGCCGAAACAATGACAAAAAAAACAAAACCCAAGTCAAATAAAAACGCACGCTTGGACCACAAGTAGGGCATTTTTCATAACTTTGCCCTGCTGAAACAATTACACATTCATACGTCGCCAAAGAACCACGCCAAACGCCATGACCGGTTTTTCACTTATCTGCCTTTTCTTACTGACAATTTCCATTATGATTGTCGCGATTGCAAAATACAAGGTCCATCCCTTCATCGCCATCATGTCCTTGTCGATCACCTTCGGGCTTATTGCCGGAATTCCCATCATTGACAAGGAAATGGATGGGGTGGAAATTCCCGGCATCGCCACGGTTGTCGGCAGCGGTTTCTCAGGCACGTTCATGAGCATCGGCATCGTCATCATTCTCGGTGCCTTAATCGGAAACATTCTCGAAGCGACAGGTGCGGCAATGAAATTTGCCGACATGATTATCAAGGCTGTAGGAAAGAAACATCCCATTCTGGCCATGGAGTTGATGGGCTGGGTCGTTTCCATTGCCGTTTTCTGCGACTCCGGCTTCGTCATTCTCAACCCCATCCGCAAGGCCTTGGTGCAGCGCACCGCCACATCATCGGTTGCCATGACGTTCGGACTCTCTTCCGGCCTTTACCTTTCGCATGTTTTCATTCCTCCCACACCGGGACCTATCGCAGCCGCCAGTACTTTGGGCATCGGTGACAACCTTTTGATTGTCATGCTGTTTGGTGTCATCTGCTCCATCTTTCCTTTCATCGCTGGATTGTTTTACGCCAATCACATAGGAAAAAAAATCAAGGCTGATGACGAGCGAGACGAAAAGGAAATACGCGAATCGTATGATGAAATCATGAAAGCACTCGAAAAGGCACCCAATGGCTTCAGTGCCATGATGCCCATTGCCCTACCCCTGGTGCTGATGAGTTTGGCGTCTGCTGTAGTCATGATGAACCACACGGGAACCATCGCGGACATACTGAAATTTTTAGGAACACCTTTCATAGCGCTTGCCGTTGGGACAATATGCGCGGTCATACAACTGTTTGCCTGCGACAAAGGCAAATGTTTTTATGAAATCACCAACGATACGCTCAAGGTGGTGGGGCCCATTCTCTTCATCACGGCTGCCGGCGGGGTTCTTGGCAAAGTGATAGCCTCAACAGACATGGTCCTCTTCATTATGGAGAATGCGGATTTTTTGAAATCCATCGGTATTTTCTTTCCGTTCCTTCTTTCCGCCGTCCTGAAAACGGCACAAGGATCATCCACGGTCGCACTCACCACCACGGCAGGCATCATCGTTCCACTGCTTCCGGCACTTGGATTTACGACTCCCGTTCAAACCACCTTGGTCTGCATGGCCATTTCGGCGGGTGCCATGACGGTTTCGCACGCCAATGACTCCTATTTTTGGGTGGTCACCAATTTCGGGGCGTTGAGTCCTGAACGTGGATATAAAATCCAAACCCTCGGAACGCTCATACTGGGTCTCGCCGCCATTTTTGAAATATATCTTTTGTCACTCATTTTTAAATAGAACGCACCATGAAATTTCTTTTCGCATCCGATGCTTTCAAAGGAACCTTGTCAAGCAAAGATACTGCCGACTTGCTCACCGTGGCCGCCACTGAAGTTTTTGGAGACGTGGAGTGCATTTCCATACCAATGGCCGACGGTGGAGAAGGCACTGTCGATGCCGTCATCGAAGCAGCGGGAGGCAAAGTCATTGAAATTGAAGCCCACGACCCACTTTGGAGAAAAAGGACTGCATATTACGGCCAACTCACGAACCAACGCGCCATCATCGAAATGGCGGCCATTTCCGGATTGCCACTGGTGGCGGTTGAGGATAGGAACCCGCTCCATACGACCACTTTCGGCACCGGAGAGCTCATAAAAGACGCCTTGGAAAAAGGATTTTCTGAAATATACATTGCCATCGGTGGTTCTGCCACCAACGACGGGGGTATGGGATGCTTGCAGGCACTCGGCACCAAATTCCTGGACCGCCAAGGCAACGAATTGAAAGGAGAAGGCGGTTGCCTGAAAGACATTGCTTGCATTGACACCTCGCACTTGGACGATCGTATTGCCAAAACCCGATTCTTCGTCATGTGCGATGTCACAAACCCTCTTTGCGGAGTACAAGGAGCCACCTACACTTTCTCCGCACAAAAAGGGGCGACACCTGAAATTCAGACGGAGTTGGAAAGTGGCATGTGCCATTACCGCGACATCATCAAAACTCAATGGGGGATCAATCCTGACGAAATTGCCGGCGCAGGCGCGGCTGGAGGCTTGGGTACGGCACTGCTCGTTTTTCTTGACGCAACCTTAATGAGCGGTATTGAGACGGTGCTGAAACTGACACATTTCGACGACATCGCCAAAGATGTGAATTTGGTCGTAACGGGAGAAGGACGGACCGATGGGCAATCTTGCCAAGGCAAAGTCTTGCAAGGCATTGGCACGCATTGCGCCAAAATGAATGTCCCCGCCATCGCCTTGGTTGGTTCCACGGGAGAAGGCGCCAACGATATTTTCAAATTCGGAATCTGTGCGTTGATGACCACAGTATCGGCACCCATGCCGTTGGAACAAGCGCTTGCCCACGCCAAGGAATACTATTTGGATGGGGCTATACGCATGTTCCGAATGATCCAAACAGGACTGTGCATGAAACCATGAGCCTCATGTCTGTTCATTTACGAGTGCATCGGATTTTGACGTCCTTATCCTGATATCTGAATGACCGCAAGCGCACCTTCTCTTTTTTCATCACACTACTACAGCATTTTTCAAACTACACCATGAAAACACCCTTATTTTTTATTGCACTGTGCCTGTACGGAACTACTACCGCACAAATCAAAATTCCTCATTCCAAGCAAGAGGATACCCAACACGTCATGAGTGATGCCTATTGGAAACAATGGAACGACAGCCTTCAGACAGCCATCGACAAATCCATTGAACAGAACCGCAAGGCGGATGCGGTGATTGCCATCAAAGGACTGCCGGCAGGCACACGGGTGCGTATTGAACAGGTTAGGCACAAGTTTTATTTTGGCGCACACATTTTCAATTACAACCAACTGGGCTCTCCTGAGGCTAACGCACGTTATCGTGAACTGTACGGAACTTTTTTCAATTCCGCCACCGTGGGTTTCTATTGGAAAACCTTTGAGGATCGTAGAGGACGACTGAGATTTCGCGAAGAATACTGGGACACTGAAGACTATTGGA
Source organism: Prevotellaceae bacterium UBA1787 (assembly GCA_002315195.1). The sequence continues at coordinate 12,905 of DCGD01000157.1, forward strand.
ACACCCGGGACAAACCACAATACGAATTTCACTGGAGAAGACCTTCCACGGACCAAATTGTGGATTTCCTCACGAAACGCGGGGTTAGAATACACGGACACCCGCTCATTTGGGGCAACCGCAAATGGCACCACCCGGACTGGCTGGATGATGTCCTGCTTTCTCCCAATGAAAAACAGACCATGAAACGACTTGTCACAGAACATGCCACTCTTAAAAACTATAAGGACGGGGATGTTTTCTCCGACGAATACAAACGGATGACTCCCGAAGCCTTATCCGACTCCTTTATCCACTATGCGGAAGGATTGGCGGAAGCGTTCAAGGAACGCATCACACGCATCGCCGCCCACTACGGCGGAAAAATCGCAAGCTGGGATGTCGTGAATGAAAGTACTTCTGATTACAACCATGGGGTCTTCGGGCATCAGGGCAAACTCTGCAAGAGTGTGTATGGAATAATGCCCAACGACTATGTCTTCCAAGCATTCAAAACGGCCGAAGCATCCTTTCCCTCCCATGTCAAACTGAATATCAACGATTACATTATCTCTGAAAAATATGTTGAATGGACGGAGAAACTTCGAGACAGAAAGTGCCGCATTGATGTAATGGGGTCTCAGATGCATCTGTTCAACCCCCAACAATGCCTCGACCTCGCGGAAGGAAAGACTACGAACGGCCTCCCTACACCCAAATATGTCAAGAACTGCATGGACATCCTTTCCAGGACCGGACTGCCCATTCATCTGAGCGAAATTACCATCACCGCCCCGGGAAATGACGAGAAGGGACGCATGATACAAGCCATCTTGACAAGAAACCTTTACAGATTGTGGTTCAGCATTCCTGCCATGCAGGGCATTACATGGTGGAATGTCGTGGATGGCTGCGGTGCTCCCGGAGAACCTTCCGTTTCGGGACTGTTCCTGCGTGACATGACACCCAAACCGGCATTCTACGCACTGGATGAACTCATCAACAAAGAATGGAAAACCGTCATGAGTGTGCAGACAAAAGAGAGTGGCAAGGTTGCGTTCCGAGGTTTCCGCGGACATTATGTCATTTCGTGGAAAGACAGGAACGGAAAGGAACACACCATGGAAACCGACGTTGAGTAAGACTCCATTTGGCAAAAAAATGACGGCAACAGTCGTTTGCGCATGAGTTGTTAAGGTCGCAAAACCCAAAGCATCCAATAAGTTTCGGGCAAACGAAAATAGCCTCAAGGCATCCATGTAGAGATGCCTTAAGGCTATTTTAAACTTAAAAGCCAAACCTGCAGCGTTGCCCCGCAGAGACTATTATTGCTGCCATTTTATAGAATACATCTTTCCTGCTTAAGCCGTGATTTTCTTCGATATCCATGTTTCTTCATCAGTAGAACTTTTTATTGTTACCTCTCCTGGTGCCAAAGGTAAATAACTGATTTTGGCTACTGGCAATGATATGGATCCAGAACTTTTAGTAGCCGAAAACATAGCCTTTGTTTTCTTCATATTCGCTAAAACTTGCACTGGCAGGTGTTCCACTCGCTGCAATCACATTGACCGGGCTGACCGCATAGGTCTTCAACCACGGCTTCTCGTAGATTTTTCTTTATACTGTAAATATGAATCCACCATAAAAAGTATTTTGTAAAAATTTGCATTGATAATCAATATTTTACAAATCCAAATACCAAAAATTTTGACTTATTCAAGGAAACTCGAATATATTACAGCACCCGAAACTATTCTCCAAACATTGCCACACCACAATGGCGGGCTGAAAGCCCAGAGGTTTCCTTTGTCCGGGACACCGCCCCGAAAGGTTGTGGGTTACACGATCGCACTGAAAGAGCAAAAGTAAAAACAAGGGGGTGCGTTGTTTCGTTTCTAATACAAGAACACCAAAGTGAACAACCTACTTGCGATAGTTGAGTAAGGAGTCTCCTTGAAAAAGTCAATTTTTTTGATTATTAGTTTTGTAGCACATTGATTATCAATACTCATTTTCACAAAAAATACTTTTTATAGTGGACTCAGTAAGAAAGAAAAACAAGAACAAAACAATGGCCGAATCAGCAGTTATCGCATGAGTTATGACCAACCACCTATAAGCAATTATTGATTTGTTTTCTATATCCATCAAACGCAAACAACGCCCATCTCGCAATGATATGGAGATGGACGTTCTGCATGGTTAATTTTTCACGGCAGTCGCACCGTCCTATGCCTTATTCTCCTGATAAGGTTACGGAATAAATCCTACCTGATACATTCTTATCGCTGTCCTGCATTGTTTTATATTCACACATAGATTCTTCGTCGTCAGCAAGAGTCCATTTTTCACCTGAGATACCACACTGACACATGTTTATATAAAGGGTTTGTCCATCAGCGATTGCGTAGTGTGTCACCTCTGCCCATTGTTTTGTTTCCATGCCTCTTCCTCCAAAATAAGGTGGTTCGTCTTCGTCCGCGGATGCTAACACTACTGATGGTTCAAAATAACCAGTTTTGCCACCATATGCACTTTTACCATACCACGCCACTGTCCATTCCGCGGGAACGCAACTAGTTACCTTGAGAACGTTGTTGACAATTTTCATCGTGTAATTTCCGCCAGTACTTATTGCAGCCATCATGACAACATCCTTCAAGGCGGCCGAAGATCGGGTTGTTGGAATCAGAAAAATTCTTTCATCACCTTGTTCGGTTGTTGCTGTAGCGCCATAAACAGCTAAATTGTAGTCAGAAAGAACTTTGCCTTCGGGCAGGATTCCACTGAAAGTGCCCGCGTTGGCATTGATACAAGTGAACTCGATGCCACCGTTTAACACCGGCAGTTGCTCTTCAAAGCCCAATTTGAAATAATACAATTTCACCTTATCACCAAGTTCCCATCCGGTAATCTTGAGATCATTACCTACAGTCACGCGCGTATCAGGTTCCTGGGTGGGAGGTGCGATGGTGATGGTCACTACATTGCCCTCCTTGGCTGGGGCCACCTCGTCGAGGTCGTTGCTGCATGATGTCATCACAGCGGCTGTCATCCACATCATCAATGCCGCCAAACTCATTAAATACTTTTTCATGATTTCTTTCTCTTTTTTTGATTTGAAACTTTGATTTACCAAACAGCCTCGGTGTAGCCGGTGGTGTCATCGATGCTGAATTTATCTGTACTCGCTGCAATCACATTGGCCGGGCTGACCGCATAGGTCTTCATCCACGGCTTCTCGTAGGTTTTCTTCATACTGAAAATATTAAATTAGTGTTATGTTAATGAATTCAAGCACAAAATTATAAAAAGCATCAATCATTTACCCCCCCATATGTTAAATTATATTAATATTTATTAAATTACTAAAAGTTTCAGTCAGATGAGGACTTTAGGCTGCATTTTGGCTTCACGCTTGAGTTGGATGGACTTGAACCTGTGGTTATGCAGTTTGGACACCATACGGAAACGGCGTTGAGACATTAAAATATCTTTCCCGATAAAATCCCTCACATTTCATGATATTTCACTAATTTTGCACCATGTTAGGCCGTTTGTTGGAAACCCTATCACAAAACATTATATTTCAATCACATACATTACATCATTCAATATGATAAAATTCTTCAAAACCACCAATGGCAGCGTCATTGCAGTCGAGACCCAAACTCCGCTTTCAGACGATGAAAATCAAGCCCTTTCATGGCTGTTTGGGAATGCCATTACCCTATCTGAAACAACCTTGGATGGTTTCTTTGTTGGTCCGCGCCGCGAAATGGTCACCCCTTGGAGTACCAACGCCGTGGAAATCACACAGAACATGAACATAAAGGGGCTTCAACGCATTGAAGAATATTTTCCCGTGGAAAACGAAAATGTGGAATACGATTCCATGCTGCAACGTCTCTACAAAGGACTTGACCAACAGATTTTCGAGACTACGAGAAAACCGGAACCTATACGCACCGTAGAAGACATCGAGGAAGAAAACGAAAAGGAAGGGCTCGCGCTGAGCAAGGAGGAAATCGCCTATCTCCACGGAGTGGAAGAACAATTGGGACGAAAACTGACCGACTCGGAAGTGTTCGGATTCGCTCAGATCAACTCGGAACATTGCCGCCACAAAATCTTCGGTGGCACATTCATCATCAACGGAAAAGAGATGCCCTCGTCGTTGTTCCAAATGATAAAGAAAACCACTAAAGAACATCCGCACAACATCATTTCCGCTTACAAGGACAATGTCGCCTTTGCACAAGGTCCGGTCATTGAACAGTTCGCGCCGAAAAACCAATCCACAAGCGATTATTTTGTCATCAAGGACATAGAAAGCGTCATCTCCCTGAAGGCGGAGACACACAATTTCCCTACCACCGTCGAACCGTTCAACGGCGCGGCCACCGGCACCGGAGGTGAAATCCGGGATCGAATGGGTGGCGGAGTGGGCTCCTGGCCCATTGCGGGAACCGCGGTGTATATCACGGCATACCCCCGCATTCATGGCGGACGCGAATGGGAGGACATCCTGCCCGTCCGACAATGGCTGTACCAAACACCTGAACAAATTCTTATCAAGGCTTCCAACGGTGCAAGCGACTTCGGAAACAAATTCGGCCAACCACTCATTGCCGGCTCCGTCCTTACGTTCGAACATCAGGAAAACGGTGAAAAATATGGGTATGACAAAGTCATCATGCTTGCCGGCGGCGTAGGCTACGGAACGAAGCGCGACTGCCTGAAGAAAGAACCGCAGAAAGGAAACAAAATCGTAGTGGTCGGCGGCGACAACTACCGCATCGG
>DCGD01000157.1:17789-20350 GCA_002315195.1 Prevotellaceae bacterium UBA1787
GCCAACCCGGAGATGCAGAAACGCGCCTACAACCTGGTACGCGCCCTTTGCGAGGAAGACGTCAATCCCGTTGTTTCCATTCATGACCACGGCTCCGCCGGCCACGTCAACTGTCTTTCCGAACTCGTGGAGGAATGTGGAGGCGCCATCGACATGACGAAACTGCCCATCGGCGACACCACACTTTCCGCAAAGGAAATCATCGCCAACGAGAGCCAGGAACGCATGGGACTGCTCATTGACCAAAAACACCTTGAACACGTGCAGAAAATCGCCGACCGCGAAAGAGCACCGATGTATGTTGTCGGTGAAACCACGGGCGACGCCCACTTCTCATTTGTTCAAGGAGATGGCATACGGCCTTTCGACCTTGACGTCGCCCAAATGTTCGGTCACTCCCCAAAGACCGTCATGGTGGATGAAACCGTTGAACGCCATTACGAGGATGTGCATTACGAAACTGCACAATTGTCGGAATATCTCAACAACGTGCTTCAGTTGGAGGCCGTCGCCTGCAAGGATTGGTTGACCAACAAGGTGGACCGTTCCGTCACGGGAAAGATTGCACGGCAACAATGCCAAGGTGAAGTCCAACTTCCCCTGAGCGATTGCGGCGTTGTGGCGCTTGACTATCGTGGAAAAGCCGGTATCGCTACAGCCATTGGCCATGCGCCCCAGGCCGGACTGGCAAGCCCCGAAGCGGGCAGCGTTCTTTCGGTGGCTGAAGCCTTGACGAATGTCGTTTGGGCACCTTTGACCAAAGGACTTGACAGCGTTTCACTCTCTGCCAATTGGATGTGGCCTTGCCGCTCGCAAAAGGGAGAGGACGCACGCCTGTACCAGGCTGTCCAGGCTCTCAGCGATTTCTGCTGCGCATTGAACATCAACGTCCCCACCGGCAAGGACTCGCTGTCGCTCAGCCAGCAATATCCCAACGGAGAAAAAATCATCAGCCCGGGAACCGTTATCGTGTCCGCAGGCGGCGAAGTGGAAGATGTGAAAAAAGTGGTGTCTCCAGTGATTGTCAACAACGAGCACTCCACCATTTATCACATAGACTTCAGTTTTGATGAGCTTCGCCTCGGGGGTTCGGCATTTGCGCAAAGCCTCAACAAGGTAGGCAGTGACGTACCTACCGTAAAGAACCCCGAATATTTCCGCTCCGCTTTCAACGCCGTTCAAGAATTGATCAAGAAGGACATCATCCTGGCGGGTCACGACATTTCAGCGGGCGGTCTCATCACGACACTTCTTGAAATGTGCTTCGGCAACGTGGAGGGCGGTATGGAAATCAACCTTGACAATTTCAAGAACACCGACCTCATCAAAATTCTCTTCGCCGAGAACCCCGGAGTGGTCATTCAAGTGGCAGACAACAAACGCAGCGCCATGCAAAACATATTGGGTGAATTCGGCGTGGCTTTCATAAAACTTGGAAAACCCGCGGAGGAACGCCACATTCTCGCTACACGCGAAGGAAAAACTTATCAATTCGGCATAGACTACCTGCGCGACGTATGGTACGAAACAAGCTATCTGCTTGACACCAAACAAAGTTTCAACGGCCAGGCCGCCGAGCGTTTCTCCAATTACAAGAAGCAGCCTTTGGAATTTGCGTTCAACAAGGATTTCAAGGGAACACTCGCCGAATATGGCATCAGCGCCGACCGCCGCACGCCTTCCGGAACACGCGTCGCCATTATCCGCGAAAAGGGCACCAATGGGGAAAGGGAAATGGCATACGTGCTTTACCTTGCCGGTTTCGACGTCAAGGATGTCATGATGACCGACCTCATCTCCGGGCGCGAAACCCTCGACGACATCCACATGATAGTATTCTGCGGCGGTTTCTCCAATTCAGATGTTCTCGGGTCTGCCAAGGGATGGGCCGGCGCGTTTCTCTACAACCCAAAAGCAAAAGCCGCACTGGAGCGTTTCTATGCAAGAAAAGACACCTTGTCCTTGGGCATCTGCAACGGCTGCCAATTGATGGTAGAACTGAACCTCATCAATCCTGAACACAAGAAACAATCCCACATGCTCCACAATGTTTCCAAGAAGTTTGAAAGTGATTTCCTCGGACTTACGGTCGAGACCAACCGAAGCGTCATGCTCGGCTCGCTGAGTGGAAACAGACTGGGCGTTTGGGTGGCGCACGGAGAAGGGCGCTTCTCACTTCCCATGGGTGAAAAACACTACAACATTGTCTTGAAATATACATACGAGCAGTATCCGGGCAATCCAAACGGTTCCGACTACAACGTAGCGGGCATCTGCAGCGCCGACGGCCGTCATTTGGCGATGATGCCCCATCCGGAACGCGCATTCTTCCCATGGCAATGTGGCACCTATCCTGAAACGCGCAAGAACGACGAGGTGACACCCTGGATAGAGGCGTTTGTCAATGCCCGCAAATGGATTGAAAACAACATCCAAAAATAAACTTTCCCTTACTGACCCCAACTAAAAGTCAATTCAAAAATGTGGTTTCGGATTTTGGAAACGTGGATGCAATGGTGGATTTAAACTTCTTTTGAGGGTAAGTTGCTGTTAGATGATAT
>DCGD01000141.1:0-2008 GCA_002315195.1 Prevotellaceae bacterium UBA1787
AACGAGAAAGCTATGCCTTCCTGGGCGGCGCGGAGCAGATGCGCCTTGGTATGTATGTTGAAATTGATGCCGTGGACGCTCGCCCCGGGGTTCTCATTGCGCAACATGCGTTCCGCACCGTTGCCGAAGGGAACGATGCTCAAGCCCTCCGCGCCTATGGGTACCGTCGCCGCCAGTTCGTTCATCTCGGCATAGCCGATTTGCTCCGGGGCTACCACGCGCTTCATCCATGCGTTCAAAATACCCGTTCCGTTGATGCAGAGCAGCACGCCCAACCTCACGTTGTCCCTGTCATAGTTGCCGTGTGCGAACGTGTTCACGCGCGAAAGGGGGTCGTAGCCTATGTTGCCCAATACACCATAGACAACCCCCGACGTGCCGCCGGTAGCCGCCACTTCACCTGGTTTCATCACGTTGAGCGACAGGGCGTTGTTCGGCTGGTCACCACCGCGGTAACATACGGGTACGCCTTCCGGAATGCCCAGTTCGGCGGCAGCCTCGGCAGTGACGCGCCCCTGCACCGAAAACGTGGGGCGTATTTCAGGAATGATGTCCATGTCAAATCCGAAATGGTCCATGAGTTCCCTCGACACGCCGTGGCTTTGGAAATCCCACAGCATCCCTTCCGAGAGTCCCGAGACCGTCGTGGAGACTTCTCCTGTCAGACGCATGGCCACGTAATCGCCCGGTAGCATCATTTTGTCAACCCTTCCGAACAGGTCCGGTTCGTTTTCCTTGACCCACGCCAACTTGGATGCCGTGAAATTGCCGGGCGAGTTCAGCAAGTGGGACAGACAGTAATCCGCGCCGAGACTGTCGAACGCTTTTTGGCCATACGGCACGGCGCGCGAGTCACACCAAATGATGGCGGGCCTGAGCACCCTCCGCTCCTTGTCCACCAACACAAGTCCATGCATCTGGTACGAGATGCCGATGGACTTGATGGCGGCGGAGGAATCGCTCGGCAACTGCACCATACAACTTTTCAGGGCCGCCTTCATGTTGTTCCACCACATCTGCGGGTCCTGCTCTGCCCAACCAACCTTTGCCGCAAGAATGGGCTGTTCTTGTTTCGGCATGAAATCCCGGGCGACCGTCCTGCCGCTCTCCGCTTCCACTACGGACACTTTTACGGAACTTGATCCTATGTCTAATCCTACGAGGTATTGCATGAGTGAAATGTTTGAATGTACAGTGTATTCAAGTATATTGTTTGGTTATTGCTACAAAGTTAAGCAACATTCATGATTGCCAATGAAAAGTTTCTGAAATTTTCCTTTCGCCGATAAAATTCCGTGCCGTCCGACCGTTCTTCCTGACGCTTTCATACCAGCCGCCTTCATCTTCAAGAGGGAAAACGCAAGTCCTTGGCGACACCGTCCAAAAAAAATGTGTGAAAATCCCTATTGAATTTTTCACACATCTTTACCTTCTCAAGAAAAAGAAAAAGATCCAAACGCCCAAAAAAGCCAACGCCAACGCCAATGCCAACAGCAAAAAAACTATTTCGGGTAGATGCAGAACTTGGGCGTGCTGCCGCAGGTTTCCATTACGTGCTTGATGAATTGTTCTTTCACGGCTATGCAACCACCCGTGTAGGGATGCTCTCCGGTGCAATGAAAGAAGATGTTTGAACCCATCCGTTGAACACGTTCCTTGTTGTAGTCCAAAACCATACCATAATTGTATTCGGGGTTGATGTTAAACATGTCCTCCCCCTTGCAACGGTGACCGGTTTCTACGGTGTCGATGATTTGGTTGTAGTATTCGCTGTCATTATCATCGCAAGCGAAAGTGGAAGACTTAACATCAATATAGGGTATTTCCGTGCCGGGGTTGGGCAGGATGCCGAAAGCGCCCAATACGTTGAAATCACCTATCGGTGTCATGGCATCACCTTCCTTCACCTTGCCGATGCCGTTCTTGCCGACAAAGGCGCTGCAACTGTCCTCAAACTGCCAGTCTCCGTCCTTGCGAATATAATACGAAAGTTCCGCATTGCTTCCTA
>DCGD01000141.1:2039-3558 GCA_002315195.1 Prevotellaceae bacterium UBA1787
GAATGATGGAGGACAGCGTCGTGTCCTTGCTGTATTTTGCCAAAACATCGTTCCAAAATTCCGTTTCACCATACTTGCTACCACCACATGACACCATCACCACCGCAAGCGCGATGACGATAATCGAAAACACTGATTTCTTTTCCATAACCTATTATTATTTGCAATGATGCAAAAGTAATGAATTTTTATCATATTTCACCACACTGTTTCTTGTGAATTATTTAATTTTGCGTATTTGAAAAAACTAATAATTATCGGACATGTTCACCAGAACCATCACATTCGACACTTTCGTTCGCGGACTCATATTCATCGTTGTGATCGGTCTGCTCATTGCAGCCATCAATTACTTGAGTTCCATTCTGTTACCTTTCTTCTGCGCATGGTTTGCCGCATACCTGCTCTATCCGGTCGTGAAATTCTTCCAATACAAATTGCGGCTGCGTTCAAGGATACTCAGCATCGTCCTCACGCTGATGCTCATTTGCGGCTGCATTTACGGATTCTGCGCCATCACCGTGCCTTCCATTGTTTCCGAAACGGAACAGTTCAAGAAAGCCGCCATTGAATTCATTGACAATGGAGCCAAAAATTCCAGTATTTCACCGGAAATAGAGAAATTCATCAATGAACAGGCGGAATTTTTCGAATGGGATAAATTGCTGTCGCAGAAGAATTTCATAGACCTTGTCAAAGAGGCGGCATCCAAGATATGGAATGTGATTTATGAAACCGCCGCCATCATCATCACCATCATATCCTCCCTCATCGCCCTGCTCTACTTCTTCTTCATCCTTTACGATTACGAGAAACTTTCCAAAGGCATCAAGTCGATGGTACCCAACAAACAAAAGGCTTTTTTCAATACCTTGTTCAGCGATTTGGAAAAAGGCATGAACAACTATTTCCGCGGACAGGCACTCATCGCACTCAGCGTGGGCATCTTGTTTTCCATAGGATTTCTCATCATTGATTTTCCGCTCGCCATCCCATTGGGCTTGTTCATCGGTGCCCTGAGCTTCGTTCCGTACCTGCATGCCTTGGGATTGGTGCCCGCCGTCATCTTCTCCTTGTTCAAGGCGGCGGAAACAGGGGATAATTTCTGGATTGTCCTCATCACCTGCCTGGCGGGCTTTGTGGTTGTACAGTTGATCCAGGATTTGTTGCTGACACCCAAAATCATGGGCGATGCCGTGGGACTTCCTCCCTACCTGATTCTGCTTTCACTCTCCATTTGGGGCTATGTCCTGGGCGTCATCGGCATGATCATCGCACTACCCCTCACCACGCTCTTGATTTCGTATTATCAAAGATATGTCATCGGGGAACAGCAGGAATCTACCTCAAATGACCAAAAATCATAGACCCAAAATGACTTTTTCCGCATTATTACCATAAAATTCAAATAAAATTAGGCAAAAGTTTTGCCGTTATTCAAAAAAGCATTACTTTTGCACTCGCAAAAAAGGAACACAGCCGTGTTCTATGCGGGATTCGCTAGCTCAGCAGGTAGAGC
>DCGD01000141.1:3607-5417 GCA_002315195.1 Prevotellaceae bacterium UBA1787
GGTCTTGGGTTCGAGCCCCAAGCGAATCACCGAAGACGAGGATTTCAAATGAAATCCTCGTCTTTTTTGTCATGTATCATTCACCGCCAAAAATGCCGAAAGTTGAACAAAAAAAAATTACTGAAAGAAGACTAAGGTGAAACGTGATTTGCATTACAGTGTGGGTCATGACTGTTTTGTTGAGAACTAAATGGATGGCGCAAAAAACTTGAAGGATGTACAATCTGAGACCTCAACCCATGGTGAGAATAAACAATCTTTCCGCTTGAAACGAGAACAACATATTGAACACGCTACTTGGGCATTTGCACCGAACATCGCTCAATACGGCACTAAATGGGTCTTTACATCGTCAAATGCGCCGGACTCAGTGAACCGCCGAAGGCGGGCGCGCATCAACCGCTCCCTCACATGCCAACTCTTGTGGTGGCGCATCAGTCTCGTGATACTGCTGTACGAGGAACGAAAGTGCCCGCGTTCGCGACGCGTCAACTGCTGCAAACCATCCGCCTTCGGTAGCGACATAGATCGGGTGGTGCAGGCACTGCCCTTTGTTGGGGACCGGTGCCCACACCACCCGATCTATGACGCATGTGGATTGTTTTGAATTCTGCTTCCCTCCCTCGGGTGGGAAGGATATGCTGTCTGCAAGTTATTTCAAGACCGCACGTACAGAGTAGCCGAGGGTGCGGTAGTCGGAGGACACTGAGGCATAAATATCGTAGTTATCGAGACACAGGCGAAATGCTCTTTTACTGTCGTTTGGGGTGGAAGACCAATAATAGCCAATCTCACCCTCTCCTTTGACAAAGCCTCTGAAACCACAACCTGCGGCAGGTAAGAACACACTGTTGGTGACGTAACCATCTTTGCCTACAACCTTATAGCCTTTCAAGGTGCAGGTGGTTTCGTACTTTTTACTGTTTCCATTACACCATGTCATAGTGGCGTTACTACGATTTCTAAGAGCAAGTAATTCTTCGCGGGTAGGCATGCGCCATGGACTGCCCCACAGTTTGGTGGCGGTGTCTGTATCGCCAAAGAGAGAGGTTACATCGGTTTGGTATTTGTGATAATTGCCGAAATTATGTACCTCAGACATACCCCAGTTGTAAAGACCCCCGACGTTTTCCGTAGTATACTGGTCGGAAGTCGCAGTAACCGATGCGTATTCGTTGGTCTGACCCACGTTCATCGTGGCGAAGTAGGGACCTTTCGCCCACAACTGCTTAGCCTGGCGAACGGTACCCGTAGAGAAATCAACAGAGATGGTCGTACAATAACCGGCTGTAAGAGTAAGACTGCCGGTTAAAGCCTTTACCTTTGCCGTATGGTCCGTGTATTTATAGGCAATGAATACATCATTGAAAACGCCGGGCTTCACGGCGATAATGTAACCTCCAGTTCTAAGGGTGCCGTTCTCTGAATCCGCCTCGATAGTGACATGTTTCTGAGAGCCGGATGACGCGGCGGATACACCGCCGTCGGTTATTTCAACCTTGCCGCTCAATGCCGTCGAACCATATACGGTGATGGCGTGTATGTTGTTTGTGCCTACATGCACCTGCAGGAAGGCGTTGGCGTATTTGAGCGTCGCATTCGTTGACGAGCCGATGCTGTACATGACGGCCGCCGTCTTGTCGTACGAACCGTCGGTAGCGGTCTGGACGGTCGGTATCTCGCAGGTCAGCTTGCCGTTGGCGTTGTCCCATGTGGCTGATGTCTGGTACGGGTACATCATGGCTTGTATGGTGGAAATGGTCGACAGGTCATTCCTGAACGCGCCGCTTGTTGAGCCTCCATCGCCCTC
>DCGD01000141.1:5616-5825 GCA_002315195.1 Prevotellaceae bacterium UBA1787
CGGCAACCTCATTGTCCGCATCCTGGCTGCAGGACGACAGCAGGGCCGTTGCGGCCAGGATTGTGTAAATGTACTTTTTCATTGTCGTGCTGTTTTTATAAATTATAATTTCCCCGTCATTTTTTTAGGTGTTGGTGTTCTTAATGTGCGGATGACGCTTGACGGTGTCATCCGGTACGCTTCGTACTTTTTCTTCTTTTCCGTCATTT
>DCGD01000141.1:5939-15375 GCA_002315195.1 Prevotellaceae bacterium UBA1787
AAAAAAATTGACTTTTTCAAGGAGACTCGTAGATGATGAAAGAAATATAAACACGGCAAATCCCGAGGCGGAATTCATGTATTCCAAAAGCCGTTGATTCTGAAGATTTTACCCTTCCTCCCTTTAATGCGATGCGCCCTGCGCCCGACTGCCCGATCTTTGGACTATCATAGCGGTGGCGCTGTCCTTGTTTCGTGTTCGGCGCTTGGTGTCGCGACTGGTCGTCCTTGACCTGGTCCGGGGGCACAACAAGCCTCAGCGCGGACTTTTCCGGGCTCGAAGGCGCGGATGCCGACACCATGATTACTGCTGTTCTGGCACGGGGGACTGACATGTTTTTTCAATTTCAACGCAAAAATACACTTTTCTCTTCATGCACGCAACCTATACTACGGAAAATGGGTCCAGTACTCTGAAATTACAGAAAACATGGGAAGATGTAGGTCATTTCATGCTCAATTCGCAGTCATACGCACGGAACTGAACTTGGCGGAGATGCCATGGCGAAATTTCCAAGTCAGACGAGTCACGGATCTGTGAAACCACAGCCCTCTCTTGCACGCTACAAATAGGGCGTTGGTTGCAGTTGGCAATGAAAAAAATCAAACAGACATTGTACAAAATATTTTGTTTGACCACTTACAAGCATAAACAGGCGAACAGAGTACCAAAGTATGCAGAAAGAATGAAAATGGCGATGAATGTGATTGAGGGAAGAGACATGAAAGAAAGAGGAACCGAAAATGGTTCCTCTTTATATTTTGTATGCTTTCCAAGAGTTAAAGTTCCTTAATCTTTATGTTCTTGAACCATACTTCGTTACCGTGGTCTTGTAGGAGAATGCGACCGTCCTTGTTTCCGAAGTCAGGCCAATTCTTGTATTTGCTGTATGCCACCAACGCATTCCACTCTTGGTTGTTGCGTTCGTATTCCAACAGTTTGACACCGTTCAACCAGTGTTCGACATGGTTCTTCTGTACGACGATGACGGCAGTGTTCCATTCCTCGATATGGAAAGGCTTTGTGTCCGGTGCGGGAATCAAGTCATAGAGGGAGCCCAGTTTGCGATTGCCCTTCACACCGAGTTTTGCATCCGGGTGAAGTTCATCGTCCAAAATCTGAAACTCACAACCGATGGCGGAACCTTCGCCCTTGTTCATGTCGGGATCCACGAAATACTTTATTCCGCTGTTGGCACCTTTCGTGATTTTGAAATCCACCTTGAGGATGAAGCTCTTGTAGGAATTTTCCGTCACGATGTCACCACCGTTGGTTGACTCTCCACCGTTCCCCGGCAAAACCTTCAGTACACCGTTGTCAATTACCCATCCCTTTTCAGGAAAGCCTGTCAGCTTGGCGCCGCGCCAACCGTTGGTGCACTTGCCATCCCACAGGAGTTTCCAACCTGTTTTCTTTTCCTTGGCGGTAAGGACATTGTCTTGCGCCATCACGGGTGCTACCATCAACACACCCAGTATGAAAGTCAAAAATTTTTTCATAATATCCAAATGTAAAAATTAATCCAATTTATAGAAATCCTCCCATCCCTTTCTCGGTGGAACGCCCGCCAACATGGAGTTGGCGAAACTGTTGTTGGTGAACTGCTTGGTACGCGGGTCAAAGAAGAGCTGCGTGTTCAGGCGCTGGGCAATGACACCAAGACAGAATACCTGGCCCAGTACACCGTTGATTTCAAACGGTGAACGCGTCTTTTCAACACCCTGGCATGCACGAAGGAAATTGACATAATGATTGGACGGACTCTTTGGAACTTCAGGAAGTTTGTCCTTCATGGCCTCAGCCTTTTCCTTTGGTATGATGCTCAGTGTTGAGCCATGGCTTCCGCCTTTGAAAATAAGGTCTTTGGAATAGATGATTTTGCCCGGGTTGAGTTTCATCTTGGGTGCTTCGCCTTGGTTGGTCGAAGGCACGTCTTTGTTGTATTCCGACGCTCCGAACCCTTCCGGCAATGGTGGGAGATTGTCCAAGCCATCGTACCATGTGACGTCACAGGGCGGCATGCCGTTGCGGGCGGCAAAGCGGAACAAAATGGTGGATGAAAAAGGATAGAAGAAATCATTGTGCCCCTTCTGGTATTTCAGGGTAACCTCATACGGCAGACCCAAATCGAGGAATTCGTGGACGGTGTCCAGCAAATGCGCACCCCAGTCGCCAAGTGCGCCCATGCCGTAATCATACCAGCAGCGCCAGTTGCCCTGATGGTACTTCTCTGAATACTCATGGTAGAGACTGTAGCCCAGCCATGTGTTCCAATCCATGTTCTTTGGCATAGGGTCGGCATCGGGGTACTTGTAGATGTTGGCATCGAAATTGTGCCAGCGGCGCGCGCTGTTCATGTGCGCCGTCACGGCGGTGACATCCTTGATGATGCCCGCTTCCTTCCAAGCCTTGAACTGGAAATAGTTGCCCTCAGAGTGTCCCTGGTTGCCCACTTGGGTGGCGAGTTTCGGATTGCGCCTTGCCATTTCCATCAGCAACTCCGCTTCCATGAATGTTCTTGTAATCGGTTTCTCCAAATACACATGCTTGCCGAATTTCATCGCCATCATGGCAATCGGAAAATGGATGAAATCGGGAACTGCGGCGCATACCGCATCAAAATGGCTACCGTATTCCTCGAACATCTTTCTGAAATCACGGAAACGCTTGGCGTTGGGATACATTTTGAGAACTTTTTGGCACTGCGCACCGTCCAAATCCACGTCGCAGAGCGCTACCACGTCCACCATGTTCGTTTTGGCAAACTCGTCTATATCCTGTTCTCCGCGGTTTCCAATGCCGATGTAGGCAATCTTAACCTTTTCGGTCTTGGCGTCGGCCCATTCCTTTGATGTCATCGGCTGGGCGAAAGCCTTGCTACTCATGGAGCCCAAAGCCAATCCGGCTGTTGTCACTCCCAATTCTCTCAAGAATTCTCTTCTGGTTGACATATATATTGTATTTAATGCGTTGTTTCATAAAGCAAATTTTCAAGGACGGCCACAAAGCGCACCTGACAAAGATGGTTCACCGCCCTCATTCTCCACATTTACCACACTTGCGTAAACGGGGCAAATATACAAATATAATCATACATATTTGTGATAATGCCATAAAAAAAATGAAATGGGGCATTGAAAAGAAATATTTTGAAAGGTCGGGAAACTTGCATCGATACCGCACTTTCATGTATGAATTTCAATGGGAAAAAGTCAAGTCGACACGCAATTTGAAGGTTTTTCAGAAAAAAGTCCTCCAAAATCAGATATAAATTCCAATATTTGCGTAACTTGCAACGAAATACAAAAAAATAATAAAGATGGATTATAAGATTTTGGTTTTGGATGTGGATGGCACATTGCTAAACTCAAAGCATGAGATATCAAAAAGAACCCGTGCCGCCCTTGTCAAGGCGCAACAGGCAGGCATGCGCATCGTGTTGTCTTCCGGACGCCCACTGCACGGCTTGCTGCCCATTATGCAGCAACTGGAACTTTCCGTATATGGTGGCTATGCCATTGCCTACAACGGCAGCCAGATCATTGACGCAAAAAACAACGAGGTCATGTTTGAACGGCGGGTCAATCCGGAGACGATGCCTTACCTTGAAAAGAAATCGCGCAAGAACAATTTCGCCATTTTCACCTACGACGGCAAACACCTCATCACCGATACGCCAACCGACACGCACGTGCAGGAAGAAGCCCGCCTTAACAACTTGGAAGTGGTCTATGAACCCGAGTTCTCCATTTCCGTTGATTTCATGCCATGCAAGATAGTCTTGTCCTCCGATGACAAGAAAGCGCTTTCGGAATTGGCGGACAAATGGAAACGCAACCTGAACGGCTCGCTGGAAATTCATCAATCCGAAGACTTTTTTCTCGAGGTGTTACCCTACGGCGTCGACAAATCGGCGGCATTGAGCGTTCTGCTTGATTATCTGAAAGTGGATGCGAAAAACGTCATCGCCTTCGGTGATGGCATCCGCGATGTCGGCGTCCTGCAAATGGTCGGGCAAGGCATAGCCATGGGAAACGCAAGGGATTCGGTAAAAGCATGCGTCGATTCCATCACCGAGTCAAATGACAAGGACGGTGTCGCCATCGCCATTGAAAAAATGCTGGAAACTGAAATCCGCAACAACATGATTCCACTTGACGTATTCAACAAACAGTCGGAATCGTCCCTTATGGGCAACCTCGGCATCAGTTACACGTATGTTTCCGCCAGCCGCATAGAAGCCACGATGCCCGTCGACCACCGTACCCGACAGCCCTTCGGCATATTGCACGGTGGCGCTTCGCTCGCCCTGGCGGAAACGGTGGCGGGACTGGGTTCCATGGTATTGGCAAAGGTTGACGAAACGGTCGTGGGCATGCAGGTAAGCGGCAACCACATTTCCTCCGCCCACGAAGGGGATACGGTGCGTGCGGTCGCCACCATTGTCCATGCCGGCCGAAGCAGCCATATTTGGGATGTGGAAATCTTCACTTCAACGGGCAAACTGGTCAACACCACCCGCGTCGTGAACAGCATCATCAAAAAACACTCCTGATTCCTTGTTTAGGGCGGTAGCGGTGGCTTTGGCACTTTAGAAAAATTTGGATGACGACTTAGAGTCAATGTCATTGAGTTCAAATGCCTAAGTTGATAAACATTAATTGACAACATATAGGTATGAGCCACATTTATTTTGTAACTTTGCATTTCATTATCGTCAAATGCAATCAACCAATTTCAAGGATACCATTTGCTCAAGTCCTGCCACGTTCGTTTTAGCAATAATACTACTGGTGGGGGCTAGACATTATGCCGGTGGCTTTGTCTTTGAAAATTGGATACTGACAGCGGGCACCATTGTCCTATCGTTCGTTTTGTACAAATTGTCCCTTGCAAACGATTTAATAAGGGTGCGCTCATGGATGATACCTTCCGTATATCTGTTGATTTCCGCCGCCACACATTTTGTGCTGATACTGGACTTGGCGCTCAGCTGCGTGCCTTTCTATGTGCTTTCCATCTTCTTCTTGATGAAATGCTACCAGCAGGAACATGTCGAACGATGGATTTTCCCTTCGTTTCTGTTTCTCTACATCGGCTGCCTGTTCTTTCATCCCCTGGTTTGGATGATTCCAATATTCCTTATTGTTGTCGTAGTCCAGTTGCATGCAATGAGCATTCGAAGCCTGTCCGCCGCCATCCTGGCCTTGCTGACGGTCGCGGAAGGGGCGTTCATCTACCTGTACCTTTCCAATCAAAGCGAAATACTGAAAACCATACTGTCTGAATTGATGATGTTCAGACTGCCTTTTCTCACCGATTTGACATTGGACGAAATGCTGTGTTTTATTATTCTGATGTTTCTTTATGTCATAGCCATGGTACACTATTTCTCCAGCAGCAATGATGACAAAATACAGACGCGAACTTGTTTCAACATACTGATTTTCATAAATTTATCCATGTTAGCAATATTCATCTTCCGACCGCAGGACGCAAACATCACCTTGCAGTTGCTACTGTCCGGAATGTCTCCCGTCATCGCGCATTATTTCGTATTTTCCAAAGGTTTCATAGCTAACATCATGTTTGTATATTCTCTAATTTTGCTCATTCTTTTATACATCATAGGAACATGGGGGTATTAGTTGCTTATTTGCTGAAATATGGCTATTGGGGCATGTTTGTCAGTGCTTTCATCGCGGGTAGTTTCTTTCCTTTCAGTTCAGAAGCCATAATGACAGGTTTGGTTTTGGCGGGACTTTCCACTTGGAAACTGATGTTCTATGCCACCATAGGAAACGCCCTGGGTGGCATGTTCAATTATGCCGTTGGACACATCGGCAATGAAGAATGGATATACAAATTGCTGAAAGTAAGGGAAGACCGCCTGGAACGCTGCAAGAACTACGTGCATCGCTACGGCGTATGGATGGGACTGTTGTCGTGGGCGCCTATATTGGGAAGCATCATTACAATCGCCATGGGTATGTTGCGCATAAATGTATGGCTTTCCACACTTTCCGTTTTTCTTGGAAAGACAATCCGATATGTTGCACTCGCTTTGTTGTTGCAACAGTTTTGACTAACCGCCATGATTTTCCATTAATGGCATGCGCTTTCATCACTAAAATAAATTATATGCGAATTATAGATACCATCGCTAATATCTCCTTGCACCACATTTCATGTGTCAAGATTCAAACCAAGCACTTACGGACGTGGATTCCGCTATTGTTTGCACTTGTATGCCTTACCGCCTGCAAGAAAACGGCAACGGAAGAGAAAAACAACCTCATTGGCGTTAGCATAGAGCCATTGCGCTATTTCACGGAAAAAATAGCGGGCGGTGGTTTCAAGGTGGCGTCTATGGTACCAAGCGGCTACAGCCCTGAGAACTACGACCCTTCACCAAGCCAGTTAATGAAAATGGCCGACTGCCAAGTCTTCTTCAAAGTTGGGAACCTGGGTTTTGAAAACACATGGTTCCAAAAAGTCACGAAGAATTATCCCGACTGCCGTTGCTTCAGTCTTTCGGATGCCATAGTATCACAACCCGACGATCCACACACATGGACCTCTCCACGCAACGCAAGAAAATTCTGCCTGTTTATCTGCAATGAACTCAGCAAGATAGATAGCGTTCATGCTTCTGTTTTTCGTCAAAACACCGAAACGCTCCTGCACCACATCGATTCCGTCGATGCCCAAATACGAATGATTCTTGACAGCGTCGCCAACCGAACTTTTGTCATAGCGCACCCGGCATTAAGTTATTTCGCCCAAGAATATGGGTTGAAGCAATTGAGCATGGAAACGGAAGGAAAAGAGACCAGTGTCCAGGATATGCAGCAATTGGTGCTTCAATGCCATGAAGACAAAGTCCAGGTCATTCTTGTACAGAAAGAGTTTAACAAGGCGGCTGCCGAAGCGCTGGCAAAGGAAATCCACGCCCAAACGATGGAAATCAATCCCCTGAACTATGAATGGGACATCGAAATGACAAACATAGCCAAAGCCATCCGTGACGGCGGCAAAAAGTAGGGACCAGCATGGAGAAAATCATCGAATTGGAAAACATCAGTGCGGGATACGAAGGCAAAAGCATTCTCCACGACGTGTCGTTCAGCATTTTCAGGAACGATTTTCTAGGCATTGTCGGACCCAATGGAGGTGGGAAGACCACTTTAATTCAAATTGTCCTCGGTTTGCTGAAACCCTTGAAGGGCAGGGTGCATTATTACAGAGAAAACACGGAAACCGCTTCCCTGCACATAGGCTATCTTCCCCAATACAATACGTTTGACCGCAAATTTCCCATTTCGGTGCGCGAAGTCGTACTTTCCGGACTTCACAGCCGCAAAAAAATTTTTCATGCTTTCAGCAAAAAAGACAAGCTGCAGGCGGACGAGATTTTGGAAACAATGGGTCTTTTGGATATGGCCAATAAATCCATCGGTGAACTCAGCGGTGGTCAGCGACAGCGCATACTCATAGGACGTGCGCTCATCTGCCGACCGGAAATGCTCGTGCTTGATGAGCCTAACACCTATATCGACCAACACAACCAAGAAGTGCTCTACGAAATCCTGAACGACATCAACCGCAATTGCGCCATCGTCCTTGTCAGCCACGATGTCGGCACCATACTTCAGAATGTGAAGAACATCGTGTGCGTGAACAACACCACTCACTACCATGCCGCCTCGGAGATGGACGAACATCTTTTGGAAAGCGTGTTCGGATGCCCGTTTGAAATCATCGCACATGGACATTTCCCCCACCGCGTCTTGGGAAACCATTGATTGACTTATGCAATACAAGAACAAAGGATACCTTTACGCTACGATAGCGTCCGTCTGCTACGGACTGAACCCGCTCTTCGCCTTACCGCTTTACAGTGAGGGGCTCGACACTTTTTCCATTTTGTTCTATCGTTACGCATTGGCATTGATAGGGCTGGCACTGCTCATGAAATTGCGCCGCGAACATTTCGGAATATCAGGCAAGGAACTTTGGCTCACCGTGCTGATGGCGTTGTTCTTCGCCATTTCTTCATATACCCTCTTCCTCAGTTTCAAATACATCGATGCCGGCATAGCCTCTACCATTCTTTTCACATACCCCATCTTCGTGGCGGTAATCCAGTGGATGTTTTTCAAGGAAAAAATAGGTTGGACCGTCATTCTCAGCATCGCGCTTGCCTTCATCGGAGTGAGCCTGCTGTATCGTGGCGAAGGAGGGGCGACGCTTGACAAGTGGGGTGTCGTACTCGTTGTGGTTTCAGCCATTACCGATGCTTTCTACCTCATTGGCGTCAACCGAAGTGTATTGAAACACATGAGCGGCATCAAACTCTCGTTCTATGTGGCCTTGATAAGCGTGTTCTTTTTCCTCATTCTCCTCAATGGAGGCCGGGACTTGCAGCCGCTGTCCACCCCCGCGCTGGTCATCAATGCCGTAGGTCTCTCCATATTCCCCACCCTCGTCTCCATTGCCGTCATCACGCAGGCCATTCACATCATAGGCAGCACTCCCGTTTCCATCTTTGGTGCATTGGAAGCCCTCACCGCCCTTTTGGTCAGTGTTTTCGTGTTTGATGGAAGTCTGACATGGCCGAACATGATAGGCATCGCACTGATTTTGTTTTCCGTCATCTCGGTTGTCCTGCATAAGGATTCCGCACAAGCCTGAACAATAAAGCCTTCCATTGCACCATGTTGGATCCGCACCAATCACAACAGCACAAGTTCCGCATGATGACCACCGAACCGGTCGGAAAACTGGTTGACCGGCTGGCTGTCCCCACGGTTGTCTGTATGCTTATCACGGCGTTCTACAACATTGTCGACACATTCTTCATCGGCATGCTTGGTCCCAGCGCCACGGGAGCAGTAGGGGTCACCTACGCTTTCATGATGGTGTTGCAAGCCATAGGATTCGGTTTTGGACATGGTTCGGGCAACTATATTTCGCAAAAACTCGGTGCACGGGATGTCAAGGCTGCAGCAACCATGGCCGCCGTCGGAGCGGTTTCTTCCTTTTCCGCGGGCTTTGTCATCATGGTGTTGGGATTGTGTTTCATGGACAGTCTCATTACGCTTCTCGGTTCCACCGCCACCATACATCCCTACGCCGCGCAGTACATTTTCTACGTACTGCTCGGCGCTCCCTTTTTCGCTTGCTCCCTTACCCTCAACAACCAACTCCGCCTGCAAGGCAATGCGCGACAGGCCTTGTCCGGCATAGCTTTCGGTGCCATACTTAATTGCGTACTCGACCCCTTGTTCATCTTCGGATTGCAGATGGGGGTCGGTGGAGCGGGACTTTCCACTTTTATCAGCCAGGTCACCAGCTTAATAATCTTGATCATCGTTGGCGGGCGCAGCGATGCGGTGAATCTGCGTTTACGCCATTTTCACCCTTCACGCAAACT
>DCGD01000141.1:15398-15555 GCA_002315195.1 Prevotellaceae bacterium UBA1787
TTTCAAGGTGGTCTTCCATCCTTGAGCCGTCAGAGTGTGAATTGTGTCAGCAACATTCTCACCAACCACGCCATGAAACTATTCGGTGATGACCTTTTCGCCGCCATGACAATTGTCATAAGGATTGCAAACTTCATCTTTGCGGCAATTGCCGGCA
>DCGD01000154.1:0-9282 GCA_002315195.1 Prevotellaceae bacterium UBA1787
ACATCCCATGTGGGTAGTCCCCACCGAGAAGCGCATAACGTATAAAACCGAGAAAATGTCTTTGGCTAATGTTCATCTTTCCTATAAATCCTGTAGAATTCGTTTCAATACAACCGTTGCGGAAATCTCCCTATTGGCCGCTTCGGGAATAACCAACGATGTCGGTGACTCAATGACATCGTCGGTAACTATCATGTTGCGCCTTACGGGCAGACAATGCATGAAAAAGGCATTGTTGGTTACAGCCATGTGACGGGCATCCACCGTCCAACTCATGTCCTTGTTCAACACCTTGCCATAGTCATCGGGACGCGTCACACCCGGACAACTCCAATTCTTGGCATAAACAAAATCGGCGCCTTCCAAAGCCTTCATCTGATTGTACTCCACCTTGGCACCGGCCACAAACTGTGGGTCGAGTTCATAGCCTTCCGGCTGCGTGACGACAAAATCAACATCGGCGGCAAGCATCCACTGCGCAAAACTGTTGGGAACGGCCTGGGGCAAAGCCTTGGGATGCGGCGCCCATGTCATCACTACTTTGGGGCGCTCCAAACGGCGATATTGTTCAATGGTTATCAAATCCGCAAAAGCCTGAAGCGGATGAACCGTGGCACTTTCCATTGAGAAAACGGGTTTTCCGCTGTATTTGATGAACTGCTCCAAAATCTGCTCGTTGTAGTCCGCTTCACGACTTTCAAAACGCGCAAAAGTGCGAACGCCGATGATGTCGCAATATTGAGCCATCACGGGCACGGCCTCCAACAGGTGTTCACTTTTATCACCATCCATGATGACGCCGCGCGCTGTTTCCAATTTCCATGCTCCCTGGTTTACGTCAAGCACAATGACATTCATGCCAAGATTCATGGCTGCCTTCTGCGTACTTAAACGCGTACGAAGACTGTTGTTGAAAAAAATCAACAGCAGGGTTTTGTTCTTACCCAATGACTGGTACTTGAAGCGGTCTTTCTTGATTTCAAACGCTTCCTGCAACGCCGTTTTGATATCGCCTAACTCTGAGGCATAACGAAATACTTTCATTTTAACTATCCACAAAAGCCATTAAACCAAACAGAACATCTGATGAACCTACTTTTGCGAAACAAAGTTAGACATTTTTTTCGGGAATGACGCACTCGAACAAACAAAACTTCACCAAGAGTTTCATCAAGCGTTTCACGAGCATAATGGAAAGACACCTTAAAAAAATCATTGAGATTTGAAAAAACATGAAATAGAGGCAAATAATCATACGCCATATTCTGTTTATAGTAAAAATTTGCAAAGTTTAATCACAAATAAACACTATCTTTGCACCTGTTACATGTCAAACAACCTAAAACGTTTCAACCATGAAAAAAATATTGTTCATACTTACAGCCTTGACGATGGCATTTTGTCCCATTCAAGCACAAAAGACGGCTTCCAAAGCCAAAAAAAATTCCGATTTCATTGTAATGAAAAATCCAAAGGCCACAACCGGACCTGAAATTCTGAAAGCCATTGCCGCAGACCACAAAGGCAAGGTCGCCGTGATTGACTTTTGGGCAACGTGGTGCGGACCCTGCATGAATGCCATGAAACAGATTGACCCCATCAAGGAGAAATACCTCAAGGACAACAAGAAAAACATTGATTTCGTTTACGTCACCGGCGAAACATCTCCCATTGAAAAATTCAACGAAGCCATCCCCAACATCAAGGGTTTTCACTACAGACTAAGCGACCAGCAATACAAGGATTTGCTTAAACATCTGGGTATAAGGGGCATACCAACATATATGATTTTCAATGCAGACGGAACGACGTCCTACGACAACATTACAGAGGGAGGTTATCCAGGAGACGAAGTGATGGTTGCGGAAATTGACAAGGCGCTCGCCAAAAAATAACCATATTGGATGAATTCCATCATTGAGGAAAGCATAAATGAAACGAACATTCTTTTATTTCTCCATCTTGTTATTTACCACGGTTGTTTCCACTAATGCGGAAACAACCGTCTTGGAAAAACAGATTAAGCAACTTACTTCGGTTACAAACGCGACGCCACTTGAAAACACGGCAGGATATGCAGCCAAATTCGATGTACGCTTCACACAGCCCCTTGATCACCAAAATCCCCAAAAGGGAAATTTCAGCCAGCGGGTTGTGGTGATGCACCGGAGCATTGACCGCCCGACAGTGTTGGTAACAGAAGGCTATGCAGCCTCTTACGCTATGAGTCCGTCTTATCTCGAAGAACTCTCAAGACTTTTCAACACCAATGTTGTCTTTGTTGAACACCGCTTCTTTGACGTTTCCACCCCGACACCCTGCGATTGGACTTACATGACAGACCGCAACGCAATGGGAGACCTGCACCAAATCGTAACCTCCTTCAAACAACTCTACCCTGGAAAATGGATAAGCACCGGCATCAGCAAGGGGGGCCAAACCTGCATGCAATTCCGCGCATTGTACCCTAACGACGTGGATGTATCCGTTCCATACGTCGCACCGCTTTGCTTCGGCGTGGAAGACGGAAGACACGAACCATTCCTACGCAAATGCGGAACACCCGAAGACAGACAACGCATCGAAAATTTCCAAATGGAAGCGCTGAAACGAAAATCCGCCCTTCTTCCGGCATTTCAAACTTTTTGCTTGAAAAACAACCTGCGTTTCAACATCCCCATCAAGGACATTTATGATTATTGCGTATTGGAATACAGTTTCGCACACTGGCAATGGGGCACGCCAACGGAAAACATCCCCGATGGGGAAGCGGATGATTTCACCATACTGAAAGAATTGTTGAGAATTTCGGGACCTGATTATTTCTCCTTGAACGACTCGCCTTCATTCTTTTATCAAGCGGCATACGAACTTGGATACTATGGTTACGACTTGAAACCATTCAAGAAACTCACTTCCATCAAGAGTACGCGCAATTACCTGCACCGCATCATGCTACCCGACTCCCTAAACCATGTGCGCTTTCACAAGGATTTGTCGCGCTATGTACGCAAATGGCTCAAAAAGAACGATCCGCAAATGTTGTTTATCTATGGAGAAATCGATCCGTGGAGCGCGGCGGGAGTAACATGGCTGAAGAAAAAGAAAAACATGCGCGTGTTCATCCAGCCAAACGGTTCCCACAAAGCGAGAATCAGCAACATGCCTCCAGAAATGAAACAGGAAATACTCGACATTCTTTCCCGATGGATTGGTGAACGTCCCATCATATAAAGGCATACGCCATCTTGAAAGTTATTCTATTCTTATGTGTTTACCGTCACACATTCAACAAGGTATTTCCAATATAATCTAAAAAGAAACAGGGGGTTGTCAATGACAAGCCCCTGTTTCTTTTGCATCATCGCCAATGTTGTTGAACTATTAGAATATTGCTATTAAATCTTTTGAGTTCGTGTCCATGAATATTTATTCAGCGGCATCTGCTGCATTTTCCTGCGCCTTGGCCGCCTCATCTTCCTGAGCCTTGATTCGGGAAGCCAAGTTGAGAAGTTCCGCCTTCAAGTCTTGAATCTTCTGATTCATGCTACCAATGAGTGCATTGCCATTCTTGGAATGCGCAGTGAGGAAAGAAATGTTGTTCTCATAGGTTGCCAACTCCGCTTTCTTTGCCTCGTACTGACGATACAAATTGTTACCGCCATTTTGGTTTTTGGATTGTTCGTTGTTACGTTCAGTGCGTTCGTTTCCGCCGCTCTTGCGGTTTCCGCGACCACGTCTGATCGAGTTCAGATTAAGTTCCTTGAAAAGATGGTCAACAATCTCACGATATTTGGCGTAAAGCTTATCCTTGTCCTTGAAAGGAACATGACCGGTGGCATTCCATTCATCCATAAGTTCCTTTACTTTTTGAGCCACATCGTCACCCGCCTCAATGGCAAGTGCCTGGAGTTTTTCGATGATGGTACGCTTCGCCGTCAAATTGGCAAGTTCTTCCTTATGCTGGTCACCAAGAATTTGTTTCTTCTGTTCAAAGAAATAATTGCATGCGTTGTTGAAACGCTCCCACATGCTATTGGATGTTTTGTGTGGAACCGGACCTATTTCCTTCCAAGCCTTTTGAAGTTCAACCATCTTGTTTGTGACAGACGCCCATTCCTTGCTGTCTTTCAAAGCCTCCACTTTTTCAATCAATTCAAGTTTCTTCGCAGTGTTTTCTGCATAAATTCTCTTCAGCGTCTTGAAAAAATCTGATTTCTTGTTGAAGAAATTATCACATGCCGCACGGAAGCGTTCAAAGATTTTCGTGTTCATTTTTTTCGTCGCACGACCAATCTCCTTCCATTCTTTTTGGATTTCAATGATGCGCTTGGTGATGTTTTCCCAATCTGAATAGTTCTGCAGATTGGCTGTCTCTATGTTTTCAATTTCCTCACAAAGTGCGGTCTTCTTAGCCAGGTTTTCATCTTCCTTCGCTTTCAATGATTCAAAATACTGAGCATGACGTTTGTTGACAACAGAAGAAGCGGCTTTGAAACGCGCCCACAATTCTTCGCGCAAGTCCTTTGCTACAGGCCCGATTTCACGATATTCCTGATGGAGCTGTTGCAACTGATGGGAAGCCTTGACAATGTCTGTTTCGTCTGCAAGTTTTTCAGCCTCTTCACAAAGACGCTTTTTAGCCTCAAGATTTTTCTTGAAATCATAATCACGCAAGGCATTGTTCTCCTTCAGCAAATCATAGTAGTGCTCTACCACGAACTGGTAACTCTTCCAAAGTTCGTTGGCTGCCTGAATGGGTATCGGCTTGATTTCCTTCCATTCCTCCTGAAGCTTGCGGAAAACATCATAGTTTTTGTTGGCGTCTTCCGGGGTAGGTGCAAGCACTTTGATTTGCTCAATGATGTTCTTCTTCTTGACAAGATTAACTTCTTTCTGTTGTTCCACAGCGGCGAGAATCTTGGCACGATGCTCTTTCACAACCCCCAAGAGCTGCTTGAACGTATCTTCAAGTGGCTCTGCGGGAATCTTGTACTCTTCAGCCACGCCACCGGCAGCGATATACTCATTGTAGTTCTGAGTACGTTCTTCCTTGAGGATTCGGTAGAAACCTTGTTTCAGCAAGTCCAATTCTACTTTTTCACTTTGCTCGGCATGTTCTGAAAGCGAACGCATCCGTTCAACGATACCCTCCTTGGTGTCGGGAATTTCGTAAACTTTTGTTTCAGCCTCAAGTTCTTCGATTGCTTCCATGTCAATCGACAACTCATCGGCATCTGAAACATCTTCCTGGACGGTGCCTTCCGCTGCCTGGGTTTCAACTTCAACCGGAGCCGCCTCCGGTTGTTCAACGATTTCTTCAGCCTGAGTCGCTTCCTGCGCCGCGCTTGCCTGAGGCTGCTCTACGGTTTCCATTCCTATGGATTCTTCCGTACGATCTGTGGGAACATTAGTCATGTTGGTCTCTAATAAAATTCACAATTTACATTGAAAGATTGTACTTACGCACACTTTCGCTTTCTTTCTGCAAATGAAATAAATATATTTCAAATAACAAAGAATTTTTCACATTTTTTATGATTTTGGAGAAGAATATGTACAAGTTGCCGATTTTTCATGTAATTGCAGTGCTGAAAAGCAGTTTGGCGACTTTCCTCCCTTGATTTATAACCAGGAACGACGACGGAACATCCAGTATAAAACACATGCCAACGCGACAGAAACAACACAGACACTTGGAAAAGCCCACCACTTGGACTCCAAACCACTGACAAGGTTCATGCCGAACAAACTTGCAATCAACGTAGGCAACATGAGTACAATGGAAATGGTGGTCATGGTCTTCATCACGCCACTCATGTTGTTATTGATGACATTTGCGTACGTCTCCATGGTGGAATCAAGAATATGCGTATAGATGTTCGTTGTCTCGCGCGCCTGGTTCATCTCAATGGTGACATCCTCAATCAAATCAGCGTCCAGTTCATCGACCGGGAGTTTGAATTTCAATTTGGAAAGCAAGGTTTCATTGCCTCTTATGGAAGTAATGAAATAAGTCAGGCTGTCCTGCAGACGCGACAAACCCACCAAATCTTCATTGCTAATTTTATGGTCAAGTTGGTGTTTGTATTCTTCAATCAAGGTATTGATTTGTTTCAATCTTTTCAAATACCATACCGAGGAAGAAAGAAACAGACGGAAAACCAAATCGACGGAATCCGTAAAACCGCGGTTGCGTTTCTGTTGGTATGAAACAAAATCAATCATCATGTTGGTTTCATAGTTGCACACCGTGATGCACACTTCCTTGTTCAATATGATGCCAAGCGGCACGGTTGTATGCGGTGTTCGGGAACGCACCTCCTTAATATAAGGTATGCGCAGAATAATCAACACCCACCCTTCATCATATTCATAGCGCGAGCGTTCATCCTTGTCTCGTATGTCATCCAAAAAATAGTCGGGAACGTTTAATTTCTCTATCAAATAGTGTTCATCATCTTCACTTGGACAAGTAATCTGAGTCCAGCAATTCGGTTCCCATTCGTGCAGCGTACGCAAGGTACGGTTTGTATTCCAAAAAGTTCGCATCTCTTAAATCCTCCAACATTTACCCAGACGGGAGGCATACACTCCTGTGCAAACTTCCAGTCCTTCTTACCGTAAATTTTCCGCGTAATAATCGTCCATTATTAATTTAACAATATTATAGTGCAAAATTAATGAAAAAAATAAAAATCACGAAATTTCCAATCCACATTTATCACCATTACCGCACCGTTTTTGGGGGGGCATCATGAAAAAAGCAAGCACCATAACCTCAGCACTTGCTCTCACATTTATGTCGCGAATTTGGCAATAGATTGTGACGATAGATGCGCAATATATGTCATTCCTATGTATATCAATAACATACCATTGATATTAAACTGTATGTTTGGCATGAAAGTCTCCTTGTCATCGCTACATTTCATCAATGACAAAAATGGAAATTATGACTTTACTCAATGATATATAGGCAAACATCTTTTAATCGTTAAAATTTATGCAAAACTCAGAATAATGAAGATAATGTTATTTCTACTGGTACAAATACCGTTTGATGCTGTGTTTCGGCGTTTTTTCAAATTCTTCCAGGTAAATCTGAAATCCACTTAGTCGACAATAGATAGGCAGTTCCTTGTTCAAGACATCCAAATTGTCCTGCATAATCTTGTTCATGCTTTGTAGCGAAACGCCATCTCTGTCGGCGGCCTCCAAATCGGGATGAATCAACGCTATTAATTTCTCGTCACGAGAAACGATGATGGATTCGCCCACATATGGGTAAACATTAAGTTGAAATTCTATTTCTTCAGGATAAATATTCTGTCCGTTCAGCCCCAAAAGCATGTTCTTGCAACGCCCGCGTATATACAGATAGCCTTCCGAGTCAATCGTGCCCAAATCACCTGTCCTCATCCAACCATCCTCAGTAAATGCCTGTTGCGTCGCCTCCTCATTATGATAATACCCTTTCATGACACTGGTTCCTCGCACTTGAATTTCGCCCACTACATTCTCGGGGTCATCGGAATCTATGCGGATTTCCATTCTTGGAATGGCTTTTCCCACGGAATATTCTTTGTATTCTTTCCAATCAGAATAAGCAATCAAAGGTGCGCACTCCGTCATCCCATAACCAACGGTATATGGAAAATGTATCTGATGCAGGAAACTGTCAACATCAGGGCTAAATGCGGCGCCGCCAACTATTATTTCATAAAAATTTTCTCCAAATGCTTCTTTCAATTTTTGGCAGATGGTTTCATTGATGTGTTCACGAATGCCGGGAATGTGTCGGAGTATCTTGTAACGCTTGTTTTCAAGCAAGGGGAAAATCTCTTTTCTGACAAATTTCTCCATGATGAGTGGAACAACCACGATCAACACCGGTCGGTATTTCTTGAAAGTCTCAGAAATGACACGAGGACTCGGCGTTCGTGTCAGAAAATGAATATGCACACCACAGCATATTTCCGTACATACCTCAAACGACAACCCATACATGTGGGACATGGGCAACATGGCAATCGTATTTGTTCCGGGTGCGAAGGGAACCGAACTGTCCAATCCGAAACGCGTATTGCTCCACAAGGCACGCCAAGGAATCATGACCCCTTTTGAAAAACCACTCGTTCCCGACGTGTAACTCAACATCACCAGTTCCTCAGGATCTTCTTTATAAAACTGAATGTCTTCAAACTTCACCCCATTGGGATATTTTTCCTTCAACAAATTTTCACAAAAGTTCTCTTCCTGCAAATCAGGATTTTGAGAATACAATACTTTCATGTCATTGATGAGAAGAACCGCCTCCAAGTGCTGAATTTTTGAAATGTCAAGATTCTCCCATACGCTGTTGGCGACAAAAAGTAACTTTGAATCCGAATGTTTAATGATATGGTGAACGGATGCAGGCTTGAAATCATGCAGAATTGGAACTGCCACACACCCATAACTTATAATTCCGAAAAAATCCATTGCCCAGCCGGCGGAATTCCGTCCTATGATGGAGACCTTGTCTCCCGGCTTGATATTGGCAGCTTCAAGCAGCAGCCGAACCTGCACAATGCGTTCTCCAAATTGTGCGTATGAGAAAGCATTGCCCTTATAGTTGGAGAATGCTGGTCTATTCCAATTATCCCGAATAGAACTTGCCAAAAGTTTCAAAAAGCTTTGGTCTGTCATCCTTTATTTACAGTTTTATTTTCTGCAAAGATAAACAAGAATTTTGACCCTTTGCACATTCTGTATGTTTTTTGTGCATTGTTTAAGATTTTTTTTAAATGTTGTACTTCAAACTGAGAAAAATGGAACATAATTGACAACATTGTGTAACAAATGCAACATTCTTTCTCCATACATGAAAAAATCATTTGACAAACATCCGAATGCAGGCCTCCACCATTTTGACGGCAATGGCAAGAAAGCAACAACCGTATGCCACCATTCTCTGCTGCGGAAACAACAGATAAACGGCCACGGTTGCCAAGGCTAAGACAATAAAACACACATTCAGTACGTTGCGCACCTTCAATGTCTTCATTGATGATGAGTCTGCGTTTCTTCCAATTTTTACTTTCATATTTTTAGACTTTTTGACTTGTATTGATACCTTTTATCTCATTCATGTTGCCCCTCCATTGCAATTGGCCACGAAACAGTCCGCACTTTTCGCACCTCTTCACAAATAGAATCCAACCCATGCAAAATTAACTTAAATCTTCCATACATAAAATATGAGCATCATAAAAATTACTTGCCACGTCCATAATGTGG
>DCGD01000154.1:9369-10291 GCA_002315195.1 Prevotellaceae bacterium UBA1787
CCACCTGCCTCTATTGGGCGCTGCGGCACTTCAAAGAAGTACATGCCCTCACGTTCATGTATGGACAGAAACATTCCTTTGAAATTGCTTGCGCCCGGCGCATAGCCGCAAAAGCGGGCGTTCAGTGGGACAGCATGGATATTTCGTTTGTTGGTACCTTGGGACGAAACGCACTGACATGTCCCGACATTAAACCGGATGAGGAAAAACCCTCCAACTCCTGCCCAAACACTTTTGTCCCCGGCCGCAACTTGTTTTTCATCAGCATCGCAGCCGTCTATGCCCGTGAACGCGGCATCCATCATCTCATCACGGGTGTTTCACAGACGGATTTCAGCGGTTATCCAGATTGCAGGGATGCGTTCATCAAAAGTCTCAACGTCACCCTTAACCTTGCAATGGAAGAGCAATTCGTGATTCACACCCCCTTGATGTGGATTGACAAATGCCAAACTTGGGCAATGGCGGATCAATTGGGCATTTTGGATTTGGTGCGCAACGAAACGCTCACCTGCTACAACGGCATCCAGGGCGACGGATGCGGACATTGTCCCGCCTGCAAACTTCGGAGCGAAGGACTGGAAAAATATCTCAAACTTAAAGCAGACAACACAAATTTTAACAATTTAGTCTATGGATAACAGAAAAGACGAAGGTCTCAAGTCACTCGGAACCAAGACGCCCTACAGCACGGACTATGCACCTGAAGTACTAGAAACTTTTGAAAACAAACATCCCGACAACGATTATTGGGTACGCTTCAACTGCCCCGAGTTCACTTCACTCTGCCCCATCACCGGACAACCCGATTTTGCGGAGATACGCATTTCATACCTTCCCGACAGGCGCATGGTAGAAAGCAAGAGCCTCAAACTCTATCTGTTCAGTTTCCGAAACCATGGAGATTTCCACGAAGATTGTG
>DCGD01000004.1:0-388 GCA_002315195.1 Prevotellaceae bacterium UBA1787
GGGCAACAACAGCGGCATGACTGGTCATGCCACCGCGAGCCGTGAGGATGCCTTCGGCTGAAGCCATACCGGCAAGGTCTTCGGGAGACGTCTCGATGCGAACCATCACCACCTTGTGACCATCCTTATGCCACTTTTCGGCATCGTCGGCGAAGAATACAATCTGACCGCAAGCCGCGCCCGGAGAAGCGGGGAGACCTTGTGTAATCACCTTTGCCTTTTGGAGAGCCATCTTGTCGAATACAGGATGGAGCAATTCATCGAGTTTTTGCGGTTCGCAGCGAAGCACAGCGGTCTTTTCATCGATAAGACCCTCCCTGAGCAGATCCATTGCTATTTTCACCATCGCCGTTCCGGTGCGCTTTCCGTTACGGGTCTGCAAGAACCA
>DCGD01000004.1:430-5673 GCA_002315195.1 Prevotellaceae bacterium UBA1787
GTGAACTCCATGTCCTGCATGTCGTGATAGTGGTTTTCAAGTTTTGTTTGGAGCGCGTCGAGCTGTTGATATATTTCCGGCATCGCCTCTTCCATTGAGGGATACTTGGCGGCGCGTTCTTCTTCGGAAATTCCCGCGCGTTCCGCCCAGCGCTGACTGCCTATCTTCGTAATCTGCTGTGGCGTACGGATACCCGCTACAACGTCTTCACCTTGTGCGTTAACCAAATATTCACCATTGAAAATGTTTTCACCCGTCGCCGCGTCACGGCTGAAACATACACCGGTAGCGGAGGTATTGCCCATGTTACCGAATACCATTGCCATGACGGTGACCGCGGTGCCCCATTCAGCGGGTATGCCTTCCATTTTGCGATAAAGGATGGCGCGTTCATTCATCCAACTGTCGAACACGGCGCAAATAGCGCCCCACAACTGCTCCTCAGGATTGTCGGGGAAGCATTTCCCGGTCTTTTCCTTGATGGCCTGCTTGAACAACGCCACCAGCTGCTTGAGTTCTTCGGTTGTCAGTTCATTGTCAAGTTGGATGCCGCGCTGGCTTTTCACTTTCTGAATGATTTCCTCAAATGGGTCTATGTCTTCCTTGTTCGTTGGTTTCAGGCAAAGCACAACATCGCCGTACATTTGAACGAAGCGACGGTAAGCATCGTATGCAAAACGCGCGTTCCCGGTCTTGGCTGCCAAACCCTCGACAACTTCATCGTTGAGTCCGAGATTCAAAATGGTATCCATCATGCCGGGCATGGAAGCTCTTGCTCCTGAGCGAACGGAAAGAAGCAACGGCTGCTTGGCATCACCGAATTTCATGCCCATCTGTTCCTCAATCTTGACCAAGCTGTTCTTTACGTCTTCGCGGAGCAAAGCGACAACTTGTTCCTTTCCTACCTTGTAGTATTCATTACAAACGTCAGTAGTAATTGTAAAACCCGGAGGAACGGGCACACCGATTAAATTCATTTCTGCCAAATTGGCGCCCTTGCCACCCAATAGATTGCGCATGTCTGCTCTTCCTTCGGCATGACCACCTCCAAATGTGTAAACTCTTTTGTTTTCCATACGAAAATCTAATTTTCTTACATTACTAAATTAATAAGCGCGAAGGTAACACTTATTTAGAACAACCTTATGCCATACATGGAAAAAAGCCTCATCGGCAAAACGTTTTGAACCGAAAAAAATCTTCATTCAATGATTTATTCATCATTATGTAAATCAAATATAAAATTTTGAATGAATTATCTTTTTCTTGATGGTCATATTTCAAACCACCGCAATAGTAGTTGAAAAAGTGGATGGAGAGCCATTTTTACGCTGCCACCCTGATAAAAAAAGCATACTTGCACTGAAGAAGTATGCTTTCCATATCGCTCAATTTACCGCCTTGGCGCGAATTATCTTTTATTGTCCTTTTCGTCCGCCAATTCCACCGCGAAACTCAAGTTGCGTCCGCTTTGCGTCTTTGCCCTAATCCAAAGCACGCGTTCTTTAGTCATGTTTGCCTTCTTCACAACATCCGTGAAATCCTGGACGGTTTCCATTTTCTGGTCATTCACCTGCATGATGATGAGTCCCGCCTTGACGCCTGCTTCCTTCATCTTGCCGTTCGCCACCGTGGATACCAGCAAGCCATATTCGAGCGCCAACTGCTGTTTCAAGTCGCTTGGAACGGGTTTCAGCACGACTCCGAGACTGTTGGGGTCCACATCCACGAGTTGTTGCGTAGTTCCCTGTTCATTGCGCAGCG
The DNA here is from genome assembly GCA_002315195.1 of Prevotellaceae bacterium UBA1787. Next base: position 2,195 of record DCGD01000004.1, read on the forward strand.
TCAAAGTCTTCGTGATGCTCTTCTTGTCGCGAATGACAGTTACCGTCACCTTGTCGCCGGGATAGTGGGTGGACAATTCTTCATACAATTCTCCCATCTTTGAAATCTTCTTGCCATTGAAATGGGTAATGACGTCCCCTTTCTCCAACCCGCCTTCGGATGCTGAACCATCGGGCAGTACATCGGCCACATAAATGCCTTCCGTCGTACCAAGATCTATTGTCTTGTTTTCCTTTTCCTTCATCTCATCAATATAGGCACTTACTTCTATCGTAGAGATGCCAAGCATAGCACGCTGCACTGAACCATATTTTTTCAAGTCGGCGACCACCTTGTTCATGATGGTTGTAGGAATGGCAAAGCCATAGCCGGAATAAGAACCTGTCTGCGAATAGAGCATGGCATTGATGCCTACCAATTCACCATTGGCATTTACCAAGGCGCCGCCGGAATTGCCCTGGTTAATGGCGGCGTCGGTTTGGATGAATGATTCCACGTCGTTTGCGCGCAATGTTCTGGCCTTGGCGCTGACAATTCCCGCCGTGACGGTGGAAGTCAGACTGAAAGGATTACCAACAGCCAACACCCATTCACCGAGTTTCAATTTCTCACTGTCGCCAACCGGTATGGCCGGGAAATTTTTCCCCTCGATTTTAATCAAGGCCAAATCGGTGTTTTTGTCAGTACCGATGATTCTGCCCTTGTATTCACTTTCATCATTCAGTTTTACGTCAATCTCGTCAGCGTCGGCCACCACATGGTTGTTGGTCACGATGTAACCATCACTCGATATAATCACTCCGGAGCCGGAAGCCTGGCGCTTGGGGGTCTGCACCTGGCGGCGTTGCTTTCCGCCATCACCGCGCCCAAAGAAATCACCGAAGAAATCCTCAAAGGGATTGGAGTATTCCACCGTCTGCGTCTTGCTATTGGTCGTGACCTTGATATATACGACTGAATTCACTGAACTTTCCGCTGCGGCTGTTAAATCTACCAAACCACTTTTTTGAACGATTGTGGTCTTTTGGGGAGCGACTGCCTTGCATCCTTCACTTTTTAATCCAAAAAACAATGCAGCCAAAGCAATACCAAAACATGTGGCATGAGCTGCAACATTCCATCTCATTTTTGTTAACGGTTCCATTACTTTCACTATTTGTAATTTTTATAACATGGTGCAAAGTTAAAATATGAAATACCATTGCACCAAACATATCACCGCCAAAACTTGCGATAATAAGTTTAATTAACCATTCGGGCAAACTTTAATTAATAAAAAAACAACTAACTTTCATGGTTGAGTAAAATTTCATTCTAGTTAGGGGTTTGCTAAGTCCAAACAGTTACATGTTATGTCTTCACAATGTACAGAAAAGCTAACGTATAAAAGCATGTTTATTGGCAACTTTTAGACTTTACAGTCCACTAGCTTATTCCTGACATCTAAGCAAAACCCTTCAGGGTAAAACCTCTTTGGGCGAGGATTTCTTTAAGTCTAAGTTCCATATTATATAAAAATTTGGATGCAAATTTATAATCACATTGTTATATATAATTATTTTGTGCTGAAAATATATTTTTTCGGCAAAAATATTTTGTTATAAATATTGAGTCCACTATAAAAATGTTTTTTGTAAAAAATGAGCATTGACAATCAATATGTTACAAATCAAAAATTTTGACTTATTCAAGGAGATTCAAGATTTCATTCCTTATATCCTCCAGAAAATGACAGAAAATGAAAATCGAGTCCACTACAAAAGTATTTACAAAAAATGAGCATTGACGTTCAATGTTTTACAAATCCAAAAATCAAGAATTTTGACTTATTCAAGGAGTCTCATTTATGAAAATGGTAATACCACCAATACGTTCCGCCGTACAGTTTGCGCAACAAATTGGAACGAGCGTTTTGACTTTTTTCGCGATGATATATTTCCATGTAATCCCGGAAACTCTGTTCCGTCGGTGCATCGGTATATTTCCATTCGGGATTCAATTGGAGATGATTGTACAGTATCAATGCTTCGCGAAAGTGTTTCGGCATTTTCTCCGTGGATGTTTCCCCTGAATCCACTGCCAATTTGACACGCTGAACGAATGCGTCCAAATTCTTCCGCAACAACAGTTCACACCATTCATAATCTCTTAATGACGCAAGACTTGGTTTCGCATCCTTGATTCCCCCTGCCTTGAAATGTGGATTCAATGCGATTTGACCCTCGGGCAAAGCGTACTCAAACAAACTTTCCCCCAGCGATTGTCGGCAATTCAAGGCAAACGCCCTCATGTTTGTCAGATTGCCATCCGTGGCGAGCGATTTTTTCCCTACGGCCAAAGCCGCTTCATAGTTACCCTCATTCAGAAAAGCGGACATGCGCACTTGGTATAACTGTACGTCATTCGCATTGGCGGTAACAGCCACATACACCATGCCCAAAAGCAAAATTGTCATGTTTCCACAAGGTCCTGACATTATTGCCCTTTTCCATTGAATGACTCTCAGACACACATACCAAACCAATATTGCCGACAAAGTGAACGCCACAAACAACCCATTCACTTTTGGGACTACAAAACCCATCAATGGCAGAAGAAAGAAACACGGGACGTATCTTGCAGTAAACGGGTGCCCATTCAAAATTTCCATTCCGCCTGCAATCCTCTGCACCAACCAAAGCAATGACATCCACACGACAATGACGGCATACACCATATATGAACCGTATGCACCCACCGAACTACCGATGACATGAGAAATGAAATGTTTCTCCAAAAAGAAAAGGAAACAAAACACAAAAGTCCAAAACAATGAAATACAGAGAAACTTAAAGTGTTTATTCATTTGTAAGGAAAATTTTAAAAAAGGTTACAAGAAAACAAGTCAAGATTCCTTGACAAAGCAGAGGAAAGATAGAACGGCAAGTTTTTGCCGATACTGACACATGGCACTACATGGAAAAAAACAATCACTCCAGAACATATATGACTAAAAATCTTGTATTTAGGCAATCGTAAATATTCGACAAGAAAAGTCCGCGGCTATACTTTCTTCAACACGAGCGCGGAACGCGCCACCAAATATAATTTCAACCAACCTTTTCCTTCTTTTTTCAAATCGGGATCAAAAGTGGTAAAATGCTCCACGCTGTCGTCCGCAAGCCCTCGTCCACCAAAGGATGGGCTATCGGTATTCAATACGACACGGTAAGAACCTTCCGGCATCCTAAATCCATAATCCGTATAACTTCGAGAGGGACTGAAATTGAACACGAACAACAACGAACCGCGCCTGAATGACAACACCTGGTCTCCGTCATGATGCCACTCTTCCTTAATGGTAGTTCGGTTAAAGAATTTCTGCTGTCGCAGTGTACTGAGCATCGCTTTGTCAAACTGTCCAAGATAGCGATAGCAGAGCGATTCGTCATACAGCAAATGCCACTGTCTTCGCGCATATTTATAACTCCAGCCATTGC
>DCGD01000004.1:5724-5906 GCA_002315195.1 Prevotellaceae bacterium UBA1787
AACTCATTACCCATGAAATTGAGATAGGCACCGTTGTGGGTGGAGGCGGTCAACAGCCTTATCATCTTGTGCAGGGCTATGCCCCTGCTGACAGTCTCGTTTTCGTCACCGTGTCGGAAATGCCAGTACATGTCAGCGTCTACGAGCCTGAATATAATGGTCTTGTCACCCACCAATGCCTG
>DCGD01000132.1 GCA_002315195.1 Prevotellaceae bacterium UBA1787
GGGTGTACATTTCTGTTGAAAAGTACACCCCATTTGACATTGGCAAAGACGATGAATTCAGGGCTTCATCAGCATTTTGTAGAGCAATGTCGCCTTGTCCGCAGGCGCATTGTCTTCAGAATACTCCCAATACATGCCGCCGAGCAAGTCCTGGTCAATGACGTACTGGCATTTCGCCCTTAGTGAACGCTCGTTTTCAAAGCCCACCAACATTTTTCCGGCCTTGTCCTCAAGGTAGGGCACCTGCGATTCCTCACTCCATTTCTCCACGATGCTCCCATCGTTATACCCGAAATTCAAGTAGTCCCTGACGGCTTGGTTGCGGTGGCCGCGTGCGTAGAACGGCATGCCCATGACCAGTTTGTCCTTAGGTACGCCTGCTTCCAGGTGCTTCCTGACGGCTTTCTCACAGGTCATTTCGGGTGAAATGTTTGAAGAGAAAAGAGAAGCATGGTGGTAAGGCGGATTGCTCATGTCGTATGCCATGACATTGACGAAATCCATGTATTTCAGGCACGAACGAAAGTCGATGTATTCTCCCGTGCTTACCGTGGCCGCCGTCAGCAGACTTCTTCTGCCGATAGCCTTGCGTATGTCGCGCATCAAAAGCGTGAAATTTTTCGTGTCTTCGGGTGAGGAAGAGATTTTGGCGGAATTTTGGGTGGGATATTCCCAATCGATGTCTATGCCGTCCAAGCCAAATTCATCCACCACGCGCCTGCAGTCCAAGGCGAATTTCCAACGCAGCGCAGGGTCGGCTGCCATCTCGCTGAAATTGCCGGCTCCCCAACCCCCTATGCTGAGGACCACCTTGAGACGAGGATTGATGGTCTTCAACCTTACAATTTCACGCAGGCGAGGTTCGTTGTCGATTCTTACACCATCGAACGTGCCTTTGACCTTGCCGAATGCATAGTTGATATGCGTCATCAGCATTGGATTGGGTATTTCCTTGCTCCATGAAATGACGTAGGCCACCACAAGACGTTCCTTCTTTGCATTCGCCGACATTACGCAACATTGCATCAACAGCAGCAATGCCATACACCTTATACAAAAGTGGAATTTTCTCATTTAAATTTGTTTTTGATACCATGTTATGATGGCAAATCTACAACAATTTTCTTGTTCACAAGAATGCATTTGTTTTTTTCACTTCGAACCAGTGAAAAAAACTGATTTTACGGCAATGTTTCCATCCAAATCATGAAAAACAACCTGAATTCTTGTATGAAATAGAAAAATGTCATACCTTTGCGCAACGTGTTTTGAAAACGATTTTTCGGTAGGGACACGTTCCTGCCGCTTGCACACCATCATGCTGTCTATCCGAAAAAACAACATAATGAAAATTACCTATCTTCACGCCAACAGCCTGACGTCCATATTGATGGCCTTGACTACACTTGTGGGTTGCACCGCAAACCAAAGCGAAACAAGCGATGTACCTGCGAATGAACCTGCAAAAGATGTTCGAACAACAGTGTATGATTTCACGGACGGAACGATTCCCACCGACATGTTCCATTGCTATTCCATTCACAACACCACCTTCGACACCCTCAGCGCGGGCGACGGCTGCATCACCCATGCCACATTCGACGCCTCGCGCGACCCAAGCGCCTTCAACGGACTGCAGACCGAACGGTTCTTCCGAAAAGGTTGCACGATTACCCTGGAATGTGATTTCGAAGGATTGGGAGCGCCTCTCATCATCATCTGCGACAAGTTTTTTGATTTCAACGGACACCGCACCTACAACCGCCGTTTTGAATCGGTGGCATACAAGGACGGGGTGAACGTGTGGGACGTGCGCGTACCCGACACGACGGTGGCCAAGGTCGATGTTACCCGCATGGCATATTGTCAGTTTCCCATTGCAGACAAGGAACGCGTCATCATGTCGGTCACCACATCGGATTATGGCATGGAAGTGACGGCGAACGGTCACCACTTTGGCGTATGCTGTCCCAACCTGCCCGACAGTTTCAGCGTGGGCGTCATGACCTGCGAAGGCGTCTGCCATCTCTACAAGTGCACCGTCACCGAACCGCTATAGACGGATTGCATTGCCACACTGACACCATGCCGTCCAAATGTACAAATACCAAAGGCAGGTTCAATATTTGACGAACCTGCCTTTGGTATTCCTATTCGTTGTCTTACATTTTTCTGCATCCTGAATATGGTGGAATGGTTGTTGAACATCGAAAACGTAATGCATTGAAGTCGGAACATGTGGTGACATATGTATCGATGTATTGACTGCTTCCATAGGTTGTGGATTGCATACCATGTACACCATCCTCACAAGGACCGACTACTGTAAACCTACATGTGTCCGTCGTTTTCAATGGTTGTCCTGTGCTTCATTCCTTTCGCTCGCCTGACTGTCGCTTTCCCGGACAGTATCTTGCGCCTGACGCATTTCAACGCCGCTGTGTAATACGACATCTCCATACCTTCCAAGATACGTTTCAATTCCTCCATCAGTTCAGGATAGGGCTTGCACATTTTGTATGCCACCTTCAAACTAAGCGATTGTATGCTCGGCACCTCTTCTGGGTCCGCCATCCTGTCAAGACAAAAGTCAAGAAAGTCAGTCCGAATTTCATCTTCTGACATTTCCATTCTTTCAATGATGCCAAGCAGAGGTCTTCGAATAGATGGGATGTCTGTTTTCATCGCCAAATCTATCATTTCGTCCATAATGGGTTTAAGTTGATCTACCTCCTCATCAGAAGCCTTTGAAATACCGCAGAGAACATTCCGAACTATTTGCTTGTCGGCGTCGTACAAGTAGTTTTTGGCAAATCCCAAAAAATTTCCCGTCTCCGACACCTTGGAACAGATGTTCATTATCCGTTCCTCGCTGTATGTACCCTTAATCTCCTCGCGCGTCATACTCATTATGAAAATATTTCGATGCTACAAAACATTCCCGGTACATTCTCGATTTCACTATATCTGTTTATGGATACGGCCGTGCAACTCCAAAAAGTTCCTTGCTACCTGCCGTCCGGTTTTCATGC
>DCGD01000056.1:0-5839 GCA_002315195.1 Prevotellaceae bacterium UBA1787
AGAAGAATGATGAGAAAACTGGGGAGAACGGTACCCGCGGCCAAGGCGACGCTACCCTTGAAACCTTTGGTTTTGTGACCGACGTAGATGCTGAAATTGACGGCGAACACACCGGGAAGTGATTGGGCCACGGCAAGAATGTCCAAAAATTCCTCCTTCGTAATCCATTTCCTGCGTTCAACGATTTCGCTTTCCATGAGTGGAATCATGGCATATCCGCCACCTAAGGTAAATAACCCGATTTTAAAAAATGTCTTGAAGCCTTCTATATAGAAATTCATTTCAGCCACGTTTCTTTCTCGTAATGGTTTTTAAATGTCAAAAGGTTACAGGTTGAGTCCCATAACCTTTTGTAGAATGTACAAAATGAAACCTTATTCCTTGGTTTCTTTTTTTTCTTCTATTTGCTCTTTTTTATCGCTGCTCTCAAGCAATTCCTTTCCTTCCATTCCGTCCTTGAAGTTCTTGACACCCTTACCGAGACCTTTCATGAGTTCGGGAATTTTCTTTCCACCAAAAAGCAGCAGTATGATGAAGGCAATGACCAATACTTCTTGTAATCCAAGTCCAAACATAATTGTATTTTTAAATTTAGCGCAAATTTACGAAACAATATTGATACTGAGATTACAACTAATGAAAAAAATCGCGATATTGGAAAATTTGCTTTATTTTGCATGTATCTCTCGTTTCAAGTCCGCTTAAAAAACTACCTTTGCACTCGCAAAAATATTATCATGGATGGTGTTACCTATACGTTGGAAGAACTTTCCATCGGTTATCACAAGCGGAAACAAACAATCAAGCTCGTTGACGGCATTTGCGCTCATTTGCCGGAAGGGAGAATGACTTGTATGCTTGCCCGTAACGGTGCGGGCAAGTCAACTTTGCTTAGGACAATGGCCGGGTTTATTCCACCTGTCGAGGGGAAAGCGCTTTTGGCAAACAAACCTTTGGGTTCTTTTTCTCCCGGTGAATTGGCGAAATTGGTGGGTGTGGTCCTTACTGACAAGATACAAGAAAGCAATCTCACGGCCATTGAACTTGTAGCCATGGGGCGTATGCCTTATACCGGTTTTTTTGGAGAACTTACAAGACAGGACCTGAAAATTGTCGATGATGCCGTTCAAATGGTTGGTATGCAGTCTTTTGTTAATCGCCGCGTCTCTTCTCTCAGCGATGGAGAACTTCAGAAACTTGTCATCGCCAAGACCTTGGCTCAGCAGACCTCCATTATTCTTTTGGACGAACCGCTTGCTTTTCTGGATTTTCCAAGTAAGATAACCATGTTGCGGTTGCTCAGACGTTTGTCGCATGAGGCGGGAAAAACCATTCTGCTCTCTGTCCATGACCTTGAAATAGCCCTGCAGACCGCTGACTACCTTTGGGTGATTAATCCAATGGGCAAATTGGTCCAGGGATTACCCGCCATTCTTGCACAAAACGGTGATTTGGATTTCTTTTTCCAGGATGAAAAAGTGAAGTTTAACCGCGACAGCATGCAATATTTTTTGTTGATTGATTAGTTAAGCCATGATTGTTTGTATTGCAGAGAAACCAAGCGTAGCGCAGGATATTGCGCAGGTGCTCGGGGCGACCGGAAAAGGCAAAAAATATGGATATTGGGAAGGCAACAACTACCAGGTGACGTGGACATACGGTCATTTGTGCGAATTGAAATACCCTGAGGATTATCAGTCGTCATGGAAGACGTGGAGCCTTTCTTCATTGCCCATGATTCCGCAGCCTTTCGGCATACGCCTGAAACAGGACAAGGGAGTTGAACAACAATTTCAGGTCATTGCGCAAATCATGCGCAATGCCGAATGTGTCATCAACTGTGGTGATGCGGGGCAGGAAGGTGAACTTATTCAAAGATGGGTGATGCAGTTGGTGGGCGTGAAGTGCCCAGTGAAGCGTCTTTGGATTTCTTCATTGACCCCGGAGAGTATTCGGGAAGGTTTCGGCCGGCTAAAGGACCAACGGGAGTATCAGTCTCTTTATGAGGCGGGACTATGTCGGGCCATCGGTGACTGGATGCTTGGCATGAATGCCACACGTCTATATACCTTGAAATATGGTCGTCGGGAACGTCAGTCCACACCGTTGTCCATTGGACGCGTTCAGACTCCCACGCTTGCGCTTATTGTGAAGCGTCAGCGCGAGATTGATGGTTTTGTGCCGCAGGATTATTGGGTGCTTTCCACACGCTACCGTGATGTTCTCTTTACCGCCACGAAGGGCAAGTTCATGAGTGAGGATGAAGGAAAGGAAGCGTTGGACAGTATCCGTGAGGAATTGTTTTCCGTCACTGACGTGACTCAGAAAAAGGGAAAGGAGTCCCCACCATCGCTATTCGACTTGACGTCTTTGCAGGTGGCTTGTAACAAGAAATTCGGCTATTCCGCCGATTTGACGCTCAGCCTCATTCAAAGTCTCTACGAAAAAAAGATTACGACTTATCCCCGCGTGGATACCACGTATTTGAGTGATGACATTTATCCCAAATGTGGTGGTATTCTCAACGGTTTGACTCTTTATTCGGATTTGCTCGCGCCTTTGCGGGGCAAGCCGCTTGTCAAGAGCAAGAAATTCTTTGATACGTCTAAAGTGACTGACCATCATGCCATTATACCGACAGGTGTGGCACCCGTGGGTTTATCTCAATCTGAGATGTGTGTGTTCGATCTTGTTGCAAAACATTTCATCGGCGCTTTTTATCCAGATTGTCAGTTCTTGCAGACAACCGTGACGGGCACCGTCAGGAAAGTGGCATTCAAAGTGAACGGCAAGCAGATTACAAATCCCGGCTGGAAGGTGATTTACACCAACGACAAGATCAACGATGTGAGTCATGACGGAACCGAAACACGCGAAGAAGACAAGGAACGCACCTTGCCTCAGTTCGTCAAGGGTGAATCCGGACCGCATCAGCCTCAGTTGAGCAAGAAGACGACAACGCCTCCGAAACCTTACACCGAAGCCGATCTTTTGCGTGCGATGGAAACGGCGGGAAAGACGGCAACCGATGAAACCGTGCGTGAAGTGCTCAAGGAGAATGGCATCGGTCGTCCTTCCACTCGAGCCGCCATCATTGAAACTTTGTTCAAACGATGCTATATTCGAAAGATACGCACTTCACTCTATCCTACGGCCACGGGCATCCAGCTGATTGACATCATCCATGAGGACTTGTTGAAAAGCGCCGAACTCACGGGTATTTGGGAGAAGAAACTGCGCGACATTGAACATCACAAGTACGATTCGGCTTCTTTTGTGACGGAATTGAAGCAGATGGTTTCAGATTTGGTCAAACAAGTGTTGAGTGACAATTCCAACCGACATGTTGAAGCGACGCCCGTTGTTGAGGAAAAGAAGAAGGTTCCCGCCAAGCGAACGTCCAAAACCAAGAAGAAATCTTCTGATGTCACTTCCTTGTTGCCGTCTGATGACATAGTAGGAAAAACTTGTCCCTTGTGTGGCAAGGGGCATATTCTGAAGGGACGTACTGCATACGGCTGTTCAGAGTATAGGAATGGTTGCACATTTCGTTTGGATTTTAAAATGGTTGAAAATACGTGAATTTTCGACCATTCCGTTGCTAAGTGTTTTGGAAAGCTTAGAACTGACCATTGCGGGGATTATTTTCCCACTTCTTTCAACTTTCTTGCTTTCATTATGGAATCCAACTTGGCGCGGCGTCGTTCAAGGGCGGAACGGTTAAGTGTGGGCTGTCCGGCGTTGTTCTCCGTTTGCTTGTCTTGTTGGGCCGATGTCGTTTTCTTTGATGTCGTGTCTTTTTTGGATGTCACTGCCGATGACTGTTTTGTCGTATCGGTTGACGTGCTGTCTTTTTTGGTGCTGTTCTTTTTTTCTTCCGCCTGTCTCGTTTTGGCGATGGAGTCGAATTTCTGTTGCAGTTGCACCTTGCGCACCTTGCCGATGGAATCCATCATGCGTGTCCTCCTTTCGTTTCTTTCTTTTAGTTTGGTGGCGCGCGCAATGGAGTCCGCCTTGAATTTCGCGTCTTTTTTCACAACAGCGGGCGTACTGTCGTTCGAGGAACTCACCGGTGGTGCGACGGCGTCCACTTTCAGGTTTCCGTTTTCATCGAACATGCCGTATGTGGTCTTGAGAACGCTGAATTCCGTCCTGCGGTTGAGCGCGTTGCAGGAATCCTGCTGTGCTTCGGGCAATCGTTTGATGAAGGCTTCCGTAAGCGTGTCGCCTGCGTGAAGGAAAGGATACATTTCCGCGAATTTCTTCGTGATAACCTTTGGTTTCTTTTCTCCATATCCTTTCGCTATGACGCGTTCCTTTGGTATGTCGTGGTTGGTCAGATAGTTGACAACTGACTCGGCGCGGCGTTGTGAGAGTTTATCATTGTATTCATCCGTGCCGCGATAGTCGCAGTGTGAACTGAGTTCAATGACGATGGAAGGATTCTCCTTGAGCAATGTAACCAAGCGGTCGAGGGCGGGTATGGATTGCGGTAGGATTTCAGCTTTGTTGAATGCGTAGAATACGTTGCGTACCAGGACGGGTACGCTGACGGAAGGCAGAGGAAATTGCAGTGTGGTGTCAATGGAACCCGTTTCAGGTGGAATATAGAGGTGCTGTCGGTAGTTCATGTAACCCTCGCAGAGTGCGAGCATCATGTAGTGTACCCCTGTTTTGAGCGGTTCCGTGAACGAGCCGTCGAGGTTCAGACCTATTTTCTTGTTGGTTCCGTCATCTCCGATTATATATACCAGGGCTTTAGGCAGTTCGTAGCCGTCTTGTTCATACACCCATCCCGTCATGGAACGTATGATTTCGGGATATTCGAACGAATAAATGTTATCCCAGCCGCGGCGGTTGGAACGGTTGGACGAAAAGAATCCATGGTTGGTAGCGCCATCAAACGTCATTCCAAAATCGTCTCCGTTGGAATTGATGGGGGGCGGAAGGTGGTTTACGCTCCATTTGTTGACCAACGAATCGTATTTTGCGCAATAGATATCCAAACCGCCTATGCCGACTTTTCCGTTTGAGGAGTAGTAGAGGTCTCCGTTTTGGCGGAAGGTAGGGAAACGTTCGTCCCCCGGGGAATTGATGGGACTGCCAAGATTTTCCACGGCGCCGAAACCATGGTCTCCTCGCAGGCTGACGCGCCAAATGTCCGTTCCGCCAAGTCCCCCCGGCATGTCAGACACAAAATAGAGGTATTGCCCGTCCGGCGAAGCGGCGGGATGTGCGAAATTGGACAGTGTGTCTTTCGTCAGCTCGCAAAGGGTGGCTTTTCCCCATGATGCGTCCGAACGTGCGCATTGGTAGATTTGGGCATAGCGAGGGTATTGCGGGTCCCATGTGCAGACGGTCAAATACATGGTTTTCCCATCGGCGCTGAAGCAGCATGCCCCTTCGTCGTAGGCGGTATTCAGTCCGCCCTCAATATGTTCGGGTCGTTGCCATTTGCCGTTTTCGTCTTTCTTGGAGACGTAAATGTCTCCGTTCTTCATTCCCGTTATGCCGCTTAGTTCATCTCCCACGGCATCTTTTCGAGTGGACGAAAAGAACAACATGTCTTCTGAAATGCAGGGGCTGTAATCGTCAAAGTTGGCATTGAAGAGTTTGTCCTCGTGGACCGTGTATTCCGATTTCTTGTTCTTCAGGGCTTGCGCCGCGGCGCATGATTGCAAGCCTGTCAGTGCCTCCTGGCTTGAGGGGCAAGTGTCAAGATACGCTTGAAAACTCAGTGTGGCACCCTTGATGTCTTTTTGCATCAACAGCAATTTTCCCAGGCGCAACAGCATCGTTGAGTCCTTGTGGTGGTATCGGATGGCGTTGCGGTAGCCTG
>DCGD01000056.1:5845-6054 GCA_002315195.1 Prevotellaceae bacterium UBA1787
TGCAACTGCCTTGGGGCTGTTGTTGAGAAGCCGGTTGCTTTCCGCTACCTTGTATGCCACTTCGGCGCGCATTTCCTTTTTCTTTGTCGGTGTTTTTGAATAAGCCTTTCCATATTCGAGCGAGGCCTCATAGTATTCACCGATAGCCATGAATTGGTCACCCTTTTTCAAATGCTTGTCTGAGTTGCACGATGCAAGCAGGGCAATAC
>DCGD01000069.1:0-15386 GCA_002315195.1 Prevotellaceae bacterium UBA1787
CACATGCCCCTTCATGCCGCGGTTGGTATATGCCTCATACATCTGCCGGCGCAATTTGCGATTGTCAGAAAATTTCATGAAAGGTTCATAGGACGGACGCTGCAGCGTAAACAACCAACCTTCTTTCCCCACCGCCTTGGCCTCTTCCGCAGCCGCACTACGCACGCTTTCGGGCAGTCCGCCCAATTGCGTTTCATCGCTGACAAGAAGCGTAAAAGCGTTGGTTTCGTCAAGGCTGTTGTTGCTGAACTGCATGCTGGCAAGTCCCAATTCCTTGTCTATCTCAACAAACTGTTTCTTCTGCTCCTTGTTCAACATGGCGCCGCCATTGACAAACATGCGCCAGTATTTGTCCAACACCATTTCCTGTTCACGCGTAAGGTCAAGTCCATCTTTCTTGTCACGTAGTGCCTTTATCCGCGCAAACAATTTTTCATTCATTGTTGCGTACGCACTTACTTCAGACAGCATCGGGGTGATGGTTTCCTCCGTTTTTCTCATCACGTCATCGGCATCCGTCTCAATCAGATTGAAGAATATGCCTTCCACCTTGGAAAGAAGTCGCCCACTTACTTCAAGGGCACCAATGGTGTTTGCGAACGAAGGCGGTTGCGGATTCTCCACTATCTCATCCACTTCCTTCATATACCGCTTGATGCCTTCCTCGAACGCGGGAAGAAAATCTTCGGATTGAATTTTGGAATATTCGGGAGCGCCGAACGGGCTGTTTGATTCCGACAAAAGCGGATTCTCCCTTTGGTTACACCCACTCATTGCAAAAGTTATCGCCAATGCTATAAATATTTTGTTTTTCATTATCACTATTTGTTTTCAAAAATTCCGTCGGTAAGGATGTGCACTTCGTATGTTTTGCCGGGTTCAAAAGCTGGTTCGTTTATCAACAGGAAATTTTCGTCAAGAACCGCCTGCCATTTTTCAGAATTTGCCAAACGTGGATTTTTCAATCTACAAGGAAAAAAATAACTGAATGGCAAGTCAAGCACATGTTCTTCCTTAAAGTGATCCCCCTTGAGTCTTGTAAGTGAAAATTCCTTGTTTGTCGTGATGACAAGCACCACTTCTCCTTTTTTCTGTCGGAAATCCACCTTGAAATCTTTTTCTTTTTCCAAAGTCTGAAGACGAACGTCCCAAAGTGGGTCGCCATAATAAGCCAGCACATCGCGGTCGTGAAGAAATCCTATGTAATCCATGCTGACGCTGTCAAGGGAAGTCGCTTCGCGAATCCGCTTGTCCGCCATGCCGAAATCCGTCAACTTAGGATTGGCATTCTTTTCTGCCTCCGTTGGATGGAATGGATAATCTATGCGTGAGAACCCGGGATCCCATGCGTTCATCTGTGCCAGCATATCCTGTTGGTTAAGGTAAATGGCTTCAGGCAAAGTGTAGCGTCCCGGAGTTGTAAGCCAATATTTGAGTCCACCCCATCCGTTGCGCCCGTACCAGGTTGTAACCACATAACCTGCCATCGCCGTACTGTTGGCGTGGTTTATCCATGCCACCGGCATACTGTTCGGATTTTTGTTCATGCCGGCAATGAGACAGTTGCCTACCGGAAAATATACGTTTCTCTTACCGGTAAACTTCACTTTTTCCGTTTTCTTACCATTGTACTCCTTCCAAATATAGCCGGAGTCTGACACGAATTTAGACTGGTTGGACGGCATGAAAGGAACCGTAAGGAGATTGTAATTGGCATGTGTCGATGTAACTATCAAATCGGGATTGTAATCATACAGATACTGTGCCAATATCTTGAGCTCATCATCAAAATTGAAATTGTGCGTTTTGACGGTGGAAGTCAGTCCGTGTTTCTCGCCTGCAAGTCCTTTCTTTTGGTCATCGACCCATGCGTAGTTGTCAAACCACTTGGCAGACTGCAATTCCGTCACGTCGCTGACACAATTGTGGATTACAAGCGGTTTCACGCTGTTTTCGGCCATACGCGAAAGAGAAGCGGCATCGTGACCCGTGAGAATACCCCAAAGAAAATCTGCATATACATCATTGTCGATACGCCTGGAAAATTTGTTCACTTGCATGACATAGTCCGCATCAATGTTCTCCGGCTTTTCAACGATAATCACATAGCGAGGCTTTTTTTCGCGTAACTGAGCTTCACATTCCTCTGGATGCGAGTTGAAATAAAAAAGACTCGCCTTGCGGCGTTTCTGGACTTGAAGGGCTGCTTTGTTCCAATCATCGTCACCGCGCACGGCCGAACTGACAAGGACCGCGCAACTTTTATCAACCCTCATCTGCGCGCTGCAACCGGAAAACAACCATCCTACGCACAAAAAAATGGCGTATACAATGGTTTTTGAAAAGAATTTGTTG
Organism: Prevotellaceae bacterium UBA1787; assembly: GCA_002315195.1. The sequence continues at coordinate 2,356 of DCGD01000069.1, forward strand.
TTCATGGCTATGTTAATGAATATTGCTACAAAGGTAGCCAATAATTCATTTACAGACTAACAAACACAGCCACAAATTGTGTTGTTTCCTATAATAATCGCCATAATCTCAAACGGCATCTTTAACTGTCTAACGCAGGCGCCACTTGCCGTCCACCCTCACCAATGGCATCAAAATGGTTTCAGTGCTTTTGTCCTGAAATGTGAATTTCAAATATGCCAATACCTGATGATTGTCTTTCTGCAACTCGACACCACCGCATACGATTTCTTCAACAACCGTTTGTCCCTCCGCCTTTTTCTCATCCATCATCTGTTCCAACAACACACGCGTGTTATGGACATATTGATCTGAAGCGTGGTCGCATGAAAGCATACCTTTAATATACTCATCATAATTGCCCTCCGCCAAACACCTTGCGTAGTGAACGGCGGCTTCTGCCGCTTCTCCTTTCACATCCCTACAACCCGAAATAAAGCAGAGAAATGAGAATAGCAACAAATACAAAAAAAAGCGATGCACCGAAAAACACATGGGATATTACTTCTGTCGTATGAAAATATTCATGGGTGTGCCGCAGAAATCCCACTGCTGACGTATTTTGTTCTCAAGAAAACGATAATATGGCTCCCTTACATACTGCGGCAAATTCGCATAGAATATAAAGGAAGGTATCTTGGTGTTGGGCAACTGAGAACAATATTTAATCTTGATGTACTTGCCTTTGTTTGAAGGAGGCGGCGTGGACTCAATGATGGGAAGCATAAATTCATTCAACTTGGAAGTGGAAATATGACGCTTGCGGTTGAGGTACACATTCTTTGCCATTTCAAGCACCTTGTAAATATGCTGATTGGTCAATGCGGATCCGTACACAATCGGAAAATCTACAAATGGAGCCATGCGGGAATGTATCGCATTTTCAAATTCCTTAATGGCTTTCGTACTTTTGTCCGCAACCAAGCCCACTTGTTGATGAATACCACAAGACTCTTTTGGTTCCGCTGTATAAGTTGGAAGATATTCATGTCCTGGGATTCTATGCCGCGCGTCGCGTCAATCAGCAATATACACACATCGGAATTTTCAATGGAGCGAATAGAGCGCATCACGGAAAAATATTCCAAATCCTCGTTCACCTTGTTCTTCTTTCGAATACCGGCCGTATCTACAAGATAGAAATCAAAACCAAACTTGTTGTATCGGGTGTAAATCGAGTCACGCGTGGTTCCCGCTATGTTCGTGACTATGTTGCGATCTTCACCGATGAAAGCATTGACCAAACTGCTCTTTCCCGCATTAGGACGACCTACAATGGCAAATTTCGGCAAATCTTCTTCAGGTGTCTCTTCCTTGACATCCTTGAATTTGGAAATGACTTCATCCAACAATTCACCCGTTCCGCTTCCCGTTATGGAAGAAATGCAGAAAGGGTCACCCAAGCCAAAGGAATAAAACTCGGCGGCATTGTAGCGAAGCGCATTGTTGTCGGTTTTGTTGGCTACAAGGATCACGGGTTTCTTTGAGCGCCGCAGAATGGCCGCCACCTCATTGTCCCAGTCCGTTATCCCGTGCATCACATCCACGACAAACAGAATCACATCGCTCTCCTCTGTCGCTATGACGACCTGCTTGCAGATTTCATCTTGAAAAACATCTTCGGAGTTTACTACCCAACCACCCGTATCGATGACTGAAAACTCCTTTCCGCACCATTCCACCTTGCCATACTGACGGTCGCGGGTCGTTCCCGCAATTTCACTTACTATAGCTTGACGTGTCTTGGTCAAACGATTGAACAATGTTGACTTCCCCACATTAGGACGCCCTACGATAGCTACCAAGTTATCCATCTTACTGTTTCGGATTTTTACTGTTTGTTAATCTTCCTGAATATAACCGAACGAACCCAATTCCTTGTCTGAATTTCTCCAGTCCTTATTCACCTTGACAAAAATACGCAAAAATACTTTCTTTTCCAAAAATTTCTCCAAAGACCTGCGTGCTTCGGTTGATACCTTTTTCAAGGCAAATCCTCCATGCCCTATGATGATGCCCTTCTGACTCTCGTGTTCAACATACAGGACGGCTGAAATGCGCACAATTCCTTCCTGTTCCTTGTATTGATCAACCACCACTTCTACGGAATAAGGTATTTCCTTATCGTAATACAACAGTATTTTTTCACGGATGATTTCCGAAACGAAAAAACGCATCGGTTTGTCTGTCAACTGATCTTTGTCAAAATACGGAGGACATTCCGGCAAAAGTTCCTTAATCCGTTTCAGGACATTGTCCACATTGAACTTGACCTTGGCGGATACGGGATATATTTCCGAACCTGGTATGCGCTTCTTCCATAAATCAACCAACTCTTCAAGCTTCTGCTGATTGCTCAAGTCTATCTTGTTGATGAGCACCAACTTCGGGACGGACAGCAAATTGACTTTATCAATGAAATTCTGATTTTTGTTCTCATCTTCAATCGTATCGGTGACATAAACAAGTACATCCACGTCAGTCAATGCCGACTCACTGAAATTGAGCATGGACTGCTGCAATTTGTATGCAGGTTTCAGCACTCCCGGCGTATCGGAAAACACCATCTGACAATCCTCCTGGGTCAATATTCCCATGATGCGGTGACGCGTAGTCTGCGATTTGAACGTGGCTATTGAAACCCGCTCGCCAACAAACAAGTTCATCAACGTAGATTTTCCCACATTCGGATTGCCTACGATGTTTACAAATCCTGATTTAAATGCCATTGCAATAATAATTCATGCGTTCGCCCCTTTGTCCTGTTCCAAAAAGACAACAAGAAAAGCAAACATAAACAAGGAATGAGCAATGCGGAATAATTCTCCTCATTCCTCACTCCCCATTCCTGAACAATCTTTGATTTGCCTTTAGTTATTCAGCCACTTCACCTTTGTCAACAGCAAGCTTTCCTCTGTAATAACCGCAAGCTGGACAAACCGTATGATATACATGCCACTCGCCGCAAGTTGGGCATTTAGCCAATGTAGGAGCTACTGCTTTATCGTGAGTTCTTCTTTTTAATGTTCTTGTCTTTGACTGTCTTCTTTTAGGATGTGCCATTTTCTTATTATTTTAATTATTTGTTATTCTTTGCTTGGTTCATCAATATCTTCCACGAGATAATCCTTTAACTTGCTGACCATGTCCTCATTGCAATGTCCTTCTTCATGCACATTCTGAATGGGGACGGCCACGGCGATATATTCATAGAGGAGCGTTCCTATGTCAAGCAGCGGCTTATTGAATGGAACAACGATGCAGTCGTCTGAATCATCGCATTCACTTCCCATTTTGGCGGCCAACCGCTCCGTGACATCAATTGGAATAACGACATCATCCAAACATCTGTCACAAGGTACGGCCACATTTCCATGGATATCCAATTGTACGCTGAAAGTATCCCCTGCCTTTTTCTTGACAACAACCACCGCGACCAACTCACCGCGCTGGACAAGCGAGCCCCCGACGGCATCAAAAAATGCGTCATCTAACTTGTAATCAAGCGATAAACTATCCGCTTGCAGTTTGCTCAGGTCAACTATATAAGGCATTATCTTTCTTTTGGCGTGCAAAGATACATTTTTTTCTTCAATTGCGAAAATATTGCTAATAAAAAAGTTACTTTCAACACACTACAATTTACAAAGCGTACTCAAGTTTCATGACCCTCAAATCCGCAACTGCTAAGGATATTCCAATTTAGTCAATCANNATGACCTTGACGGGAATTTCACCACCTCGGCACAAATGGTCGCACCAACAAACAACACCCGTGTCGCGAAAGCCGCATTTCTCCATCACCTTACCTGAGGCGGGATTATCAACAAAGAAATCACACCATAGCACCTCAAAGCCCGCCACGTTGAAACAATAGTCAATCATTGCCCTGAGTGATTCAGTGCAAAAACCTTGATTCCAGTATGGCTTGGCTATCCAATACCCCAATTCCGCATCGTTGTCCCCAACTTCTATGTTGCTTTCACCTTTGGCAAGATACCCCATGCAGCCTATGGGCATACCTGTCTCCTTCAAGACCAAAGCCCACATGTGATAATTTGAAAAAACCTCCCTGATAATCTGCTTGCTTTCCTCCACGGACCGATGAGGCGCCCACCCGGCTCGAGGTCCCAAATCAGGATCCGAGGCGTATTCATATAATATTTCCGCATCTTCCTCACACCAAGACCGAAAAAGTATTCTCTTTGTTTCCATTATATGTCGCATAGTTTGTTTTAAAAAATTCTGTAAATATTGAAACCACAAATTCCAACCTTCTCCATGAATTCCGACCATTAATAACTACCGGCATTTATTGTCTTTTGGAGATACTTGAAAAAATCAATACATAATGTATTCAAACTTTATACATCTCCAAGGAATTCCCTTTTGACCATAATATTCTCATTTGCTTTGCCTCAATAAAAAAAATGGAAGCATTCTCAATGAACACCTCCAAATCTTCTGTTGGGATACCCGGACTCGAACCAGGAAAAACAGGACCAGAATCTGTTGTGTTACCATTACACCATATCCCAATGGTTTCGTTTTTGATTTCGAGTGCAAAAGTACTGCTTTCTTAAATACCCACAAAATTTTTTCGGAAAAAAATAACATTTTCCCAAAAAAAGTTTCTCACAACATTTCCTCGTATTATATAATGGCAGGAAAACAAAAATATACTAACTTTGCACTACAATTTATACACCATATTATATAATGGATAAAGAGGACAAAATTCTATTAGAAACAATCACCAAGGCGATCCAGGACAAAATGGGTCACAAAATCATCGTTGCAGATTTAACTTCCATCAAGAATGTAATCTGCAAATATTTCGTCATTTGTCAGGGAAACAGCAATATTCAGGTTGACGCCATAGCTGGTTCCGTTAGCGACACCACCCGCGAAAAATTAGGTACAAAAGCCATTGGCGTAACAGGATTGGAAAACTGCATTTGGGTTGTCATAGACTATGGCAGCATCATGGTCCACATATTCCAACCCGAAGCGCGAGAATTCTATGATTTGGAACACTTGTGGGAAGACGCCAACCTGAATGAGGTTCCAGAAGATTTCTAAGACATTACACGCTTCATTCCTAACCATATTCACACATTTACACAACCAACAATAACATATCAACACATTTTGAATGAATAATAAACAAAAACCAAATAACAAGATGAATATGCCTCGCTTCAACTTGAACTGGGCATACGCTATCATCATTATTATTCTCATTTACTTGTTTTGGCAAGGCAACGACTCTGACGGCAGTTACCATAAAGAGGTATCTTACTCAGAATTCAAGACATACGTTTCAAAAGGCTTCGCCTCTGACATCATTGTTAATAAAGGAGACGGAAACGTAATCATGTACGTCAAGAAAGATAGCGTTGGAAAAGTGTTTGGAGGTGCCGCCAAAGCCGGAAACAAGCCTTCGGTTACCGCTATTTTTCCTTCCGTTGAAAATGTCGACAATTTCCTGGAGGCGGAAAAGAACTTGGAACACTTCTCAGGCAAGGTGGAATATGACGACAACAAAAGTTTTTTCAGTGGATTTTTTATAAGCATGATACTGCCAATCTTGTTCTTTTTCATCATTTGGTTCTTTCTCTTCCGTCGCATAGGCGGCGGAAATGGCGGAGGCAACGTGTTCAACGTCGGCAAAAGCAAGGCGCAACTTTACGAAAAATCTTCGGGCATGAACATTACATTCAAGGATGTGGCAGGACAGGACGAGGCGAAGCAAGAGGTCATGGAAATTGTCAAATTTTTGAAAGACCCAAAGAAATATACTGAATTGGGAGGAAAGATACCCAAGGGTGCCCTGCTCGTCGGTCCTCCGGGAACGGGAAAAACGCTGTTGGCAAAAGCTGTCGCCGGCGAAGCCAATGTGCCTTTCTTTTCCATTTCCGGTTCTGATTTCGTGGAAATGTTCGTGGGCGTTGGTGCAAGCCGAGTCAGAGACTTGTTTCATCAAGCCAAGGAAAAGGCGCCCTGCATTGTTTTCATCGATGAGATTGACGCCGTCGGTAGAGCCAGAGGAAGAAATCCGTCAATGGGTGGAGGCAACGATGAAAGGGAAAGTACCCTGAATCAACTTCTTACGGAAATGGACGGTTTCGGCACCAACAGCGGAATCATCGTCCTTGCTGCAACCAACCGCGCCGACATACTCGACAAGGCATTGTTGCGCGCCGGACGCTTCGACCGACAAATTCACGTGGAACTGCCAGGTCTTCCTGAAAGAATACAGATTTTTAAGGTTCACATGGCCCCCTTGAAAATGGATGCTACCGTTGATGTCGATCTCCTTGCGCGACAAACACCGGGATTTTCCGGTGCCGACATAGCCAACGTGTGCAACGAAGCGGCACTCATTGCGGCAAGAGGCAACAAGTCCGCGATTGGGAAACAGGATTTCCTTGATGCCATAGACCGCATCATCGGTGGTTTGGAAAAGAAGACAAAAGTTATGACAAAGGACGAAAAGCGTACCATAGCCTTGCACGAAGCCGGACATGCTACCGTGTCTTGGTTCCTGCAATATGCCAACCCTCTTGTCAAAGTTACCATTGTGCCACGAGGACAAGCCCTCGGGGCCGCTTGGTATCTGCCCGAAGAACGCATGATTACAACCAAGGAACAGATGTTGGACGAAATCTGCGCCACCTTGGGAGGACGCGCGGCCGAAGAATTGGTTACCGGGCACATCTCCTCTGGTGCCTTGAACGATTTGGAAACTGTTACCAAACGTGCCTTCGGCATGGTTGCATACCTGGGAATGAGTGACAAACTGTCCAACATCTGCTTTTACAATCCCAATCAAGATTTTGCTTTCAGCAAACCTTATTCTGACAAAACGGCGGAATTGATTGATGAAGAAGTCAAGAATCTCATAAGGGAGCAGTACGAACGCGCCAAAAGTATTCTGATGGAACAAAAAGAGGGACACGCCCGCCTGGCTCAAATACTGATTGAACGTGAAGTCATCTTTGCCGACGACGTTGAAGGCATTTTCGGCAAACGCCAATGGAAGAGCCGTTCTGACGAAATCATAGCTGAGAATGAACGGATTGCGCTGGAAAAACAGGTCGCCATACTGGAGGCGGAGCGACAGAAGGAAAAAGAGGAAGAACAGAATCCTAAAGCCGATGGTTTGGACTCAGAAAACAAAGAGAATGAAAAAACAAATCCTGATACCATACAAACCAACAATTAAAGAAATATGAGCAACCTCACTCAAAGAACCTTATCGGGTATAGTATATGTTTTGGTGTTCATCGGCTGCATCATGTACGGAGCGCAATCTTTCTGCATCCTGTTTACCATAATCACGGCATTGGCGCTGAACGAATTCAACCATTTGGTCAACGAACACCATTTGGCGAATGTAAACAACACCATAAGTGTAATTTCCGGTGCATATCTCTTTATAGCTTTCTTCTGCTACGCCTCGGGACAATCCGGCATCATCGCTTTTCTTCCTTACCTTCTCTCCTGCTTGTTCGTCCTGATAGAAGAATTGTATCTCAAGAGCGATTCACCCTTTGCCAACTGGGCTTACAGTTTTGCCGGACAGATTTACATCGCCCTGCCATTCGCTTCGCTGAACCTGCTCGCCTTCCACTCAGGAAACGGGTACTCCTACATGCTGCCATTAAGCGTTTTCGTCTTTCTTTGGCTCAACGACAGCGGAGCATACTGCTTTGGACGCTTGCTTCACAACAAAGTCCCTTACAAGTTGTTCGAACGGGTCTCACCGAAAAAGACATGGATAGGAAGTATTGGAGGTTTGGTCGTCGTACTGATGGGCGCTTTCATTATTTGTCAATACGACAAGATAACCGACTTAATGAAATGGTGGGGTTTGGGTATCACTGTTGTCATATTCGGCACATACGGAGATTTGGTTGAAAGTCTCATCAAACGTCATTTGAACATCAAGGACAGTGGACGATTCCTTCCCGGGCATGGTGGTGTTCTTGACCGTTTCGACAGTGCCTTGCTAGCCATTCCGGCAGCGGTCATTTTCCTTTACTCCTATATCTATTTATTTGATTGACAGGGTGGCATTATTTGGTTAATATTTATCATTTTATTATGAATAGCGTAAAAATAGGTTATGTTTTCTTCCTCGCCGTCGTTGCGGCAATAGGGGGATTGTTATACGGGTATGACACCGCCGTGATTTCAGGAACCATTGATCAGGTGACGGAACAGTTCCATTTGGACGTCTTGCAACAGGGATGGTACGTCGGTTGCGCCCTGATAGGTTCTATCTGCGGTGTGGCTTGCGCCGGTTTTCTCAGTGACTACCTGGGAAGGAAACCGGCCATGTTCATCTCCGCCATTCTATTCACAATGTCCAGCATAGGTTGCGCCCTGAGCCCCACATTTGGCGAATTGGTCATCTTCCGCATCATCGGTGGAGTCGGCATGGGTGTCGTTTCCATCGTGGCGCCAATGTACATTTCAGAAGTGGCCATTACACAATATCGCGGAAGAATGGTCTCACTCTACCAACTTGCCATCACCGTAGGTTTTCTCGTTGCGTATTTTGCCAACTACCTATTGCTCAACATTTCACTGACAAGTCAATTTTCCAACAGCGTCATGCAGCAAGTATTTGTTTCGGAAGTATGGCGGGCAATGTTGGGAATGGAAGCCGTCCCGAACCTGCTGTTCCTTTTCACCTTGTTCTTAATCCCGGAAAGTCCCCGTTGGCTCATTGTCAAGAAGAAGGAAAACAGAGCCGAGCGCATTCTTTCTACCATCTATACATTGAAAAAAGACATTCAACAGCAGATTATAGCGACAAAGGAACTTCTCTCATCAGCGACAAAGTCCGAATGGCGAACGCTGTTCAAGCCAGGCATTTTCAAGGCGGTCATCATCGGTGTCTGCATCGCCTTGCTGGGACAATTCATGGGAGTAAACGCCGTTCTTTACTATGGACCGAGCATTTTCAAGGAGGCGGGCATGGACAATCCTTTGTTCTGTCAAGTACTCGTTGGTGTGGTCAATACGGTTACAACCGTTATCGCCATGCTGATTATCGACAAAGTTGGAAGAAAGAAACTGATTTATTATGGTGTTTCTGGAATGATTGTTTCACTCATCTTGATAGCCTTTTACTTTGCAGAACGCGAAACAATCCAATTGTCCGTCTATTTCATGCTGACGTTCTTCCTTTTCTACGTCTTCTGCTGTGCCATTTCCATCTGTGCCGTCGTTTTTGTTCTCTTGTCGGAAATGTACCCCAACAACGTGCGCGGCCTGGCTATGTCCATTGCGGGTTTCGCTCTGTGGACAGGTACATATCTCATCGGTCAACTCACCCCTTGGCTGCTCTCCAACCTGCAACCATGTGGCACGTTCATCCTATTTGCCATCATGTGCGTTCCCTACATGCTTATCATGTGGAAACTCGTACCTGAAACCACAGGCAAATCACTGGAAGAAATCGAAAGATATTGGACCAAGAACAATTAGAAACACAATGCCTTTGAGTTTGCTCAAAGGCATTTGTTTTTTACTCACCTTGCCATTTTGCTTGTATGGAACTGCTCTATTAATGACGTTGGCTGTGCTGTATTTCTGATAAGTACAAACGCCAAAGCCATCTCATCCAACCTTGTTCCTCAATAGTTTTGTCATAATTTCCGCCGCATGATCGGGAGCCCCGGCTGAACCAAGGATTTCTATCATGTCGTCGTAACCTGTGAGCATGCGTTCTCTGTCTGCTCCTCCCCTTACAATTCTCGAAAGGTTACCAGATAGATTGGTAGCATTCATTTCATCAGCTATCAATTCCGGAACGACTTCACGCCCGACAATCAGGTTTACCAAAGAAATATAGGAAACCTTCAAAAACAAACGCTTCGCCAAACGAACTATGGGACCGGCGGGTATGNNATGTAGTAACATACCACTTGAGGTACACGGAAAAGGGCAGTTTCGAGCGTGGCGGTTCCTGATGTTACAAGTGCGGCTTCGGCATGTACGAGCAACGGATTGGTCACATCTTTAATCAGATGTACATGCCCTTCCCCTGGTTCCATTCCTGCTTTCCGAAATAGATAGATGTATTCCCGGTCATCAATGGTTCCTACTCCTGCCACAACCACCTGATACCCATTATTAACATACGGCTTTACTGCCTTTAACATCAAGAGAAAATTGTCCTTTATCTCCTGATGCCTACTTCCAGGCAACAAGGCGATGATGGGACGATTGTCCAGACCATACTGCTGCAGGAAATCTTCTCTTGTCTGATGGTAGGAATTTTTGAACGCCGTAATTTCGTCCACGGAAGGATTTCCGACATAATGTATCGGAAAACCATGTTTTTTCTCAAAGAAATCTACCTCAAAAGGCAATATTGAAAACAACTCATCCACAGTACGACGGATGGATTTGACACGATGTTCTTTCCATGCCCATACTTTTGGGGAAATGTAATAATATACGGGTATCGTGGTGTTTTCATGCAGAAAATCGGCGATTTCCAAATTAAATCCCGGATAATCCACCAATATGACAACATCGGGAGTCCATTCGCAGATGTTTTTTTTACAGAAAGCCATTGCTTTTAGAATGGTTCGCAGGTGCAACAATACCGGTATGAAACCCATGTATGCTATGTCGCGATAGTGCAGCAACAAATTTCCTCCTATGCTTTTCATTCTATCTCCACCAATAAATTGGAACTGGGCACCTGCATCTCGTTCACGCAAAGCGCACATTAGATTTGAGGCATGTAAATCACCACTCGCCTCACCCGCTATCAAAAAGTATTTCATCTTTTTGTTCTATTGATTAACCGTTTTTGATTACTTATTTTCAATCCGTTCTTCAAACCATCACCCGCGATGAAAACGTACATGTGAAAATGGTGCTTATGAAAATTCTCCAAGTTTCCAATTCTCCATCGACACCTTCAAATCATAATCCGTGACATCAACCTTGAGAGGGGTTATGGCCACATAATCACGTTCCAACGCCCAACTGTCGGTATCTTCTTCATCTGGTTCATCGTTGATGAACTCACCACCCAACCAATAGAAACGTGCGCCGTGTGGATGTTCACATGGTACATATTCATCCTGCCAACGGCTATAAGCCATTCTACAAACACGCACACCGGAAAATTTCGATGTATCGGGGAAATTCACATTCAAAAACGACCCGTATGGCATACTTTGTTCAAGCACCTGCTCAACTATTTCAACGACATACGGTTCCGCAGGAGCAAAATCGGCATCCAATGAATGGTTGCACAGTGAAAAAGCCACGGAAGGTATTCCATGTAAAGCGCCTTCCCTCACCACTCCCACCGTTCCGGAGTAATGGGCATTCACTGAAGCATTGTTGCCGTGATTGATGCCACCTACCACCAAATCGGGCATTCGCTGCAACAACTGGTCCAATGCCAATTTTACACAATCGGTTGGAGAACCACTACAAGAATAGACCGTCAAACCTTCTTCGGACTTGACGAGACGTGCAGTAATGGGAATCTCAGCGGTTAAAAAACTCGATGCACCCGAACGGACTCGGTCTGGTGCCACGACAAACAGGTTTCCAACACTCCTGAGCATCCTTATCAATTCATGCAATCCCTTTGCATGAACACCATCATCGTTTGAAAGTAATATCAACGGTTTCATGACATTTGCAATTTTTCAACTCACTTTTCATGTAAGTTACAAAAATACAAAAAGTTTCACAAATTCCTTTTCATCGACTTGAATTTACCATGACAAAACAACAAAAAGATGTTTTTTGTCGTTTGCCTTATGACAAGTAGTTGCTCAAAATCGTTTTCTTGTCCACTGCCAACGGCAACCATACTATCTATTTTCACCTTCCACAAAGCAGAAAAGGCAAACGAGGCATTCTCATGTACATTACGGCGAACAGTGTTCAGTCGCAATGTATTGGCTTTGGCATTGACATTAACGGTATTAAGTACCAAACAAAAGCAAATTCCAACGCAAATGCCACAACCACATTTAAAGGACTGTAAAAAATAATTAAAAAGCAATCGGACAAAGCACTTTGAGAACACAAAGCATGCATTTTCTTACATCAAATGATTATCTTTGCAAATACATAAAACCAAAGTTGGAGAATGGCAGATATTTGTAAACATATTACAATTATTGGGGCTGGTGGAGTAGCGACCAGCATCGTACCCTCTTTGTTGGACGCAGGCTTCATTGTGGACTGCATCTATAGCCGCCATATCGAAACGGCAAGGGTTTTATCTTCCAAATACGGTTGCCAAGCCATGGACAATTTGTCGGAAATTCCCTGCACATCTGACCTTTATCTAATCTGCGTATCCGATAACGCGGTGGCTGAGGTGTCTGGAAAACTGCACATCAACAAGAACGCCATTTGCGTCCACACGGCCGGTAGCCTGTCCATGAACCTCTTGTCTGAAACCACACCCAACCATGGCATTTTCTATCCATTGCAGACTTTTTCAAAAGGGCGCGTAGTGGACTTTAAACAAGTACCATTGTTCATTGAAGCCGCAAATGACTACACTTACGCAAGTCTCCATGAAATTGCAAAGCGCTTGAGCCCCATGGTATGTGACTTGGACGAAAAAGGGCGAAGAAAACTGCATTTGGCGGCAGTCATTGCCTGCAATTTCAGCAATCACTGTTATGCCATCGCCGAGGGTTTGTTAAACACACAAGATTTGCCTTTTAATATTCTCATGCCTCTGATTGACGAAACGGTTGGAAAAATACACACATTGTCTCCTTATTTGGCGCAGACTGGTCCTGCCATCCGCAATGACGACAAAGTGATTGACATGCATAAGCGCATGTTGGACGATAGGCGGGATATTTTGGCAATATATGAAATGATGACCGAACACATTATAAAATACCATATTAATAAAAATCATGATTGATTACGATTTAACAAAGATAAAAGGCTTCTTTTTTGATGTCGATGGTGTATTT
>DCGD01000069.1:15425-19515 GCA_002315195.1 Prevotellaceae bacterium UBA1787
CTGGAGTGCCATTGAGAACCGTGAACATCAAAGATGGTTACATTCTTCAACTCGCTGTCAAGCTCGGATATCACGTTGCCATCATTACGGGTGCAGGGATTGAAGCCATACGCAAGCGCTATGAAGGATTAGGCATCACAGAGGTGCATCTTAAAAGTGGCGTCAAATTGCCGATCTATGAAAATTTACTCAAGAAATGGAATCTGTCGCCCGAAGAAACCTTGTTTATGGGCGACGACATCCCGGATTATGAGGTCATGAAAACATGCGGACTTCCCTGCTGCCCCAAGGACGCGGCGGATGAGATAAAACAAGTCGCCAAATACATATCATTCAAAAAAGGCGGGAAAGGCTGCGTCAGGGAGGTCATGGAACAAGTGTTGCGCTCCCAAGGCAAGTGGGTTTTGGATAATACCGCTTTCGGTTGGTAATCATCGTTGACAACATGGATACTCTGAACAATCTGAAAGGTTACGACATCGTACTTATGAGCCAGTCTCCCAGAAGGCGTGAATTGCTGGACGAAATGGGACTCAGTTTCACGGTGGCTCATTCTGACGCTGATGAAAACTATCCCGATGATCTGAAAGGAAAAAACATACCAATATTCTTGTCGCATGTCAAGGCGGACTCCTACCGGCCTTTCATGAAAGACAATTCGTTGGTTATTGCAGCGGATACCATAGTTTTCTCCAACCAAACAGTGTTGGGGAAACCAGCGTCTGAATCAGAAGCCATCAGCATGTTGAGAGAACTGAGCGGTCACCGGCATGAAGTGATCACAGGGATGACAGTACTGACAAAGTATGAACAGATTTCTTTCCATGACAGTTCCGTGGTTGAATTTGTGGAATTGAGCGATGAGGAAATAACGTATTATGTCAATCGCTACAAACCATTAGACAAGGCGGGTGCATACGGCATTCAAGAATGGATAGGCATGATAGGTGTTGAGACCATTCAAGGCAGTTTCTACAACATCATGGGATTACCCGTCCACCGCCTATACCAGGCTCTCAAGAACATCAAACCATATCAAAATGCTCAATAAAAAGAAAAATCGAAAAATATATCCAAATCACGAAATCATGAAAAAGTTAGTTCAATTATTTATTCTTAGTGCGGTAATGCTGGTTGTCAACACCGCTTGTTCAAGTGACGATGATGGTTATCAGTCAAAGTTGCCCATGTTTTCAGACATTTCCGCAAATACGGAAATCATCTATACCAATCAAAGCGTGCAGTTCACGGCGGTCCAATCCAGAAAGGGACAGTTGCTTTACAATGCGGACTACAAGTGGTATTTGGACAGTGAGTCAAATTGCGTAAGCAGCACCTCCGCCACATACGACAAGAAACCCGACAACCCGGTGTGCACCATGACAGCACCTTCCACCCCTGGAAGAATGACGGTCATTTTCAAGGGTGAGTACAAGTTCTCCGGTAAAGCGGGCAATGGTGAACAAAGTGGCAATGTCGGCAATATGACAGTGAAAGAAGAGTTCTATCCTTTGAAAGGCATCGTTACGCTAAAGAAAACTTTCATTGTATATCAACAGCCATAATGACTAACCATACATAATATGAAACGATTTCATTTGTTGTGGCTTTTGTTTGTCCCAATAATGGCTTTTTCTCAAAAAGGACAAGCCCCCGATGAATGGGTCATTCCAGCGGAAGCCAACAGTTTCATTACCAAAGAAAGCAAGACTGCCCATCGCCTTTCCGAAAACAGAAACGCCTTTAAAAATTCCACTGCAAGAATAGGGAAGGAGGAAATTCTTCTGAAAAAAGAAACGGAAAGTGTCATTTCCACATTCGCTTATATGAATGAGGCGGCAAAACCCACGTTATACATCAACGCTTCCGGAAAAGGCAAATTGAATGTAGTATGCGGGAAGAAAAAATTCTCCATTAAGGTCAACAACAATTCATATCAAAAGATTAAGGTTGGACAACTCCATGTCAAATCACCGGGTCATCTAAGCATTGACTTTCGCCTTTCCGGCAATGCGGACAATGCGGAAATCTCCATCAAGGACATTATTTTAGGCAATGTCCAAACACAACCATACTACATAGGAGAGAATTACAGCGCATATTTTGGCCGCCGCGGTCCATCCGTCCATCTTCAATACCAAACGAAGGAATATGGGGAAGGTGACTGGACTTACAATGAGGTAACCGTTCCGGAAGATGGTGATGTGGAATATACTTATTATTGCGCGCAAGGTTTTGACTGCGGTTATTTCGGCTTTCAGAACAATGGCAACGGCGTGCGCAAGGTGCTGTTCTCTGTTTGGAACGCCCAGGATTCCGACAATCCCGAAAACGTGAGCGAACCCTACCGTGCCGTCCTAATCAACAAGGGTACACAGACTGTTTCCAATGAATTTGGGAACGAAGGTTCCGGCAAACAGACATTTATCGACTATCCATGGAAACCTGGGAATACCTATCGGTTTGCACTGCACGCAGAACACAAAGTCCCCAATTCCACCGATTTCAGCGCTTATTTCTATTCACCGGACGAAAGCCGTTGGATTTACATAGCTACCATACGGCGCCCTTTCACCAATTTTCTGTTAAGGGGCATCTACTCTTTCCTTGAAAATTTCCATCCAGAACAAGGTGCCATCACACGTCGCGCCTATTACCACAACATGTGGTTCAGAAAAGCCGATTCTCATGAATGGACCAACATCAACAAAGTAAAAATCACCAACGATGAAACAGGCAGGATTGGTAAGCGGGTTGATTTTGACGGGGGCGTTGAGGACAACCGTTTCTATCTGAAGAACTGTGGATTTTTTGGAAATGGGGATTTGATCAAACGCAATGTGGAAATTCCGGAAAACATGGGCAAATCACCCAAAGAAGAACTTGAAAAACTGATTCAATCAAAATAACTATTTATCATGACACTTATTAAAACATGTTCAGGCTTCCGGGGAACCATCGGAGGAAACACCGGCGACACACTCAACCCCTATGACATTGTGAAAATGGTAACGGCGTATGCCATTCAAAGGCGCAAGGTTTGCAAAATGGCATCCAACACCATCATTGTTGGCCGCGACGCCCGTATCTCCGGAGAAATGGTTTCCAAAGTCGTGTGTGGTACCTTGA
Source organism: Prevotellaceae bacterium UBA1787 (assembly GCA_002315195.1). Next base: position 18,555 of record DCGD01000069.1, read on the forward strand.
TGGGTCTTGGTTACGATGTCATTGACATTGGTTTGGCTTCTACACCTACAACCGAACTTGCGGTTACCATGAGCGGTTCCTGCGGTGGATTGATTCTGACTGCAAGCCATAATCCGAAACAATGGAATGCACTCAAAATGCTGAATGAAGAAGGCATTATTCTAAACAGTGACGAAGCCGATGAAGTCATTGAACTTGAGGAACAGGTGGAAAAATTCCACTATGCCGACATTGATCACATTGGAAAATACATTGAAGATTATTCCTATACGCAAAAACACATCGATTTGGTCAAAAATCTTGAACTTGTGGATGTGGAAGCCATACGAAAAGCGGATTTTCACGTTGCAATCGACACCATAAATTCCGTCGGTGGAATTATTTTGCCCGAACTGCTCAAACAACTTGGCGTAAACCATGTAACCGGTTTGTATCTCGAACCTACCGGTGATTTTCAACACAATCCCGAACCGCTTGAAAAAAACTTGGGAGACTTGAAAAGAGTAATGAAAGAGGGAGGACAAGATATTGGCTTCGTTGTCGATCCCGATGTTGACCGCCTGGCCTTGTTCTGTGAAAACGGTGAAATGTATGGAGAGGAATACACGTTGGTTACCGTCGCCGACTATGTCCTGCAATATACCAAGGGAAATACCGTGTCAAATCTCAGTTCCACACGCGCCCTTCGCGATGTAACGGAGAAATACGGTTGCAACTACTCTCCTTCCGCTGTTGGAGAAGTCAACGTGGTCACCAAGATGAAAGATACGAATGCCGTCATTGGTGGAGAAGGCAACGGTGGCGTCATCTATCCAGCCGCTCACTACGGACGCGACGCATTGGTAGGCATAGCTCTCATCTTAACTTACCTTGCAAAGAAAGGCTGCAAGACCAGCGAATTGAGAGCTTCGCTCCCTTCCTATGTCATTTCCAAGAACCGCATCGACCTACTACCGGGAAC
>DCGD01000138.1:0-1446 GCA_002315195.1 Prevotellaceae bacterium UBA1787
CCATGGCACCGAAAGCGGTGGTCAGCTGCATCACGGGGAAAGTCAGGGAAATGCCGGCGATGGCCAAGGCCCCTACCCCTTGTCCAATGAAGATGGCGTCTATGATGTTGTAGAGTGATGACGCCGTCATGGCAATTACGGCGGGCGTGGCGTACTTTATGAGTAGTTTCTTGATGGGTTCGTTGCCCAATTCCAAAAATGATGAATTTGCAGCCATTCTTCGTGGTGGTATGAAACAGAGTGCAAAATTACTGAAAATGTATTTCATCTCGTTGGCGCTATCCGTACAAAACGAAGAATGGGGCAAAGAATATGTGCAGAAAAGGCTAACTTTGCAGTCAAAAGTAAGATTAATGTTTGAATTCAGAAGTTTTGGCAGTGGGAGCAGCGGTAACGCCTATTTGTTCCGCACGGAGGAAGGCTGTTTTATGATAGATGCCGGTCTAAGTACGCGACGCATACAATCCTATCTCCGTGAAACGGGTGTTTCCATGCATTCGCTGCAGGCTTTGTTCCTTACGCATGATCATCGTGACCATTCCCAAAGTACCGGTCGTTTGCAGCTCGCATTTAAAAAGCAAGGTGGTACACTGCCGGTTTACATGACTGAAAAAGTGTTGCAAGGCATAGAATCAAATCCTGTCTTCAAAAAGAAACCTTTGAAAGAATGGGTGTATTTCATTCATGAGGGCGAAACGCTGTTATGTTGTGGTTGTACCATTACGCCCTTGCACATCCCCCATGACAGTCTTGACAACGTGGGCTATTTTATTCGGCATGGAGAGCAGACCTTGCTTTTGGCCACTGACGTGGGGAGGGTGACCGGTGAGCTGCTTTCCTATATCGGTAAAACGGAAAACCTCATCGTTGAAGCCAATTATGATGAAGATATGCTTGCCAACGGACCGTATTCGCTTTTTCTTCAGAATCGTATCAGGGGAGGCAACGGGCATTTGTCCAATGTCAGGACGGCCGACTTGATATTTCAGTTCAGGAACAGTCTGCGGCGGGTTTGGTTCTGCCACTTGAGTGAGAAGAACAATACCCCGCGACAGGTTCAGAAAACCATGGAGGCACGTTTTGAGAAAGAAGCCATGAGCCTGTACGATTTCATGAAGGCGGAATCTCTTCCCAGGGAGGTTCCTTCCAAATTGTTTTCTTTGTAAGTGGATTGTTGTCGTGTTTTATTTTGCTATCAGCAAATTGCAATTGTTAATATCATCTTATAATTCAACCTTGAACAAGATGACATTTGTATTGACACTATTATTTTGAAAAACAATAAGATAAGATGATTCTCGTGGAATGGGTTTCAAATTACATGTAAAAAAAACGAAAAAACATTTGGTGGAAATGAAATAAAGACGTACTTTTGCATTGCAAATTTGAAAAGCAGATGCGTCCTTAGCTCAGTTGGTAGAGCAATTGACTCTTAATCAATGGGTC
>DCGD01000138.1:1457-3027 GCA_002315195.1 Prevotellaceae bacterium UBA1787
GGTTCGAGCCCCTGAGGGCGTACAGTGAGATCTCCAACTTTTTGTTGGAGGTCTTTTCATTTTATATATCTATGGAGATTGCCTATTCATGTAATGCCACATAGCCGCCATTGTGATTGTGGCACATTTTCCTTGGATAACTTGCAGATTTTTGTGAATAAGTTCGTACCTTTGTGCATGAATCATTCATGCTCGTTGACGATGACAAGGAAATTATTCAGAGATGATACAAAAACGGATCAAAATCACATAATATTAACGCAATAAAAATTAACAAGACAACATGCATCATTGGAATTGTTTATTAAGAGATTGCATCAAAATTGGAAAAATCTTATTCATCATGACTTTTATCACAGGATGTAAAATGGAACACAGGTATATAGAAAAAACGGAAAATGCAGTGATTTACCAAGGTCACATTGTAAATCCAGTCGGGCGAACCATTGAAGATGGAGAAGTATGTGTCGTAGATGGTCAGATTCAGAGCATCACTTGTCGGGACGATGTGCCCAAGGATGCTCCATACATCATGCCTGGTTTTGTGGATGCCCATGTTCATGTGGAAAGCAGCATGGTCTTGCCTTCTGCCTTTGCCGATGTTGCCGTAAGGCATGGCGTATTGGGCGCGGTTTGTGACCCTCATGAGATAGCCAATGTCTTGGGAGAGGAAGGTGACGAAATAATGCTTGAATCGGCTCGTAAGTCACGTTTCCATTTCGCTTTTGGCGCGCCTTCCTGCGTTCCTTCGTGCGGTATCTCCATTGAAACTTCAGGGTGTCAGTTGGATAGTGTCGCCGTGGGGCGTCTGCTTGCGAAACCGGAAATCTACTTTTTGAGTGAGATGATGAACTTTCCCGGCGTGTTGGGAAAGGATGCTGAGGTGATGAAAAAAATTCAAACAGCCTTGCAGTTGGGTAAACCCGTAGATGGGCATGCTCCCGGACTCAGCGGAGAGGCTCGTCGGCAGTACGCGGAGGCGGGGATTTCAACCGACCACGAGTGTACAAGTTTGGATGAGGCGCGGGATGCCGTCAAGGCGGGAATGTACGTCATCATTCGCGAGGGTTCGGCTGCCAAGGATTACAAGGCTTTGGCGCCTTTGCTTAGTGAAAATCCTTCACAAGTCATGTTCTGTATGGACGATTGCCATCCAGACGATTTAATCAATGGTGAGATCGACATCATCGTGAGAAACGCCATAAGAGACGGCTATCCACTTATGGACATACTCAGGTCCGCGTGTGTGTTACCCGTAAGCCACTATCATTTGCCCATAGGGCTTCTTCAGAAAGGCGATGCCGCTGATTTTATTTGTGTTTCAGACTTGACACCCGATTTCAAGGTTCTGCAGACGGTAATCAAGGGCGAGGTGGTGTATGATTCAGAAACAACCATCAAGGCAGAACAGAAACCTGTTCCGAATTCCCAAATACAGAACAATTTTCAGGCTTCTCCCATTGCTTTGGAAGATTTGACTTTGCCGAGCGAAGGCAAGCAGCATATCATTGTGGCAGCCGATGGTTCGCTTTTTACACAGCACGAAGAAGGGGAGATTACCGATGATGTT
>DCGD01000138.1:3052-3902 GCA_002315195.1 Prevotellaceae bacterium UBA1787
TCGATACAAGTCGGGAGCCTCTCCACAGGTGGCGTATGTTCGTGGTTTCGGTTTGCGCAAGGGTGCCATCGCCCAAACCATTGCCCACGATTGCCACAACATTGTGGCGCTCGGAACGGACGATGCCTTGTTGGTGCAGGTCATCAATCAGGTGGTGGCAATGAGAGGAGGCATTGTGGCGACGGATGGCACGGCAACGGATTCGCTCAGTCTTCCGATAGCGGGTATCATGTCGCCCATGGGTGTAGAGGAGGTGGTGGAAAAGAACCGCCGTTTGCTTTCACTTGTCAGGAATATGGGTTGTACGCTCCATTCTCCGTTCATAACGCTTGCTTTCATGGCGTTGCCCGTGATACCGCAACTTAAGTTGACAGACAAAGGATTGTTTGACTCATCCACCTTCAGTTTCATTCGGTAGCGTAAGGTTGTGAATAAGCGAATACGCCACTCTTGGCATTTTGTCAAGAGTGGCGTATTTTATGGTTTGATGTAAAGGGTGTATTCAGAATTCCATTCGGGATGCTCTTTCGAGAGGATTTTCATTTGCACCTTGCCATTCGTATGCTCAGGGATGCTGAAATTGAAGGTATCTTTGGATGTGCTGTTGCGCCATGCTTCAACTTGAGGCAAAACCACATCCCATGAAGCAAGGGTGGTCTTGTCGGTGTTGATTTCAATGGTCGCTCGGCTTTCTTGGAAAGTATTCGGGGAATCGTTGAGCAGGAAAGCGCCTAATTTGACGGTATCGCCGGCTTTCCAGCTGAGCGCCCTGTAGGATAGCGACAGCAGAGTGGGGCGCAAAGCCTCTTTCACCTTGAAATAGGCAGGACGACGATGATCGGGATAGTTG
>DCGD01000133.1:0-7570 GCA_002315195.1 Prevotellaceae bacterium UBA1787
CATCTCCACCACTCGGACAACAGTCCCGCAGACCGCCTCCCAAACAGTAGATATGTTCGGAAGATTTGTTGACAACAACAAAACCAAAGGCATTTACATCGAGCGGGGCAAGAAAGTGTTGCGTTAATTAAAGGTATTTCATAATCAAAATCAATACTTACATTTTCATGAAAAAACTCTACTTGATAATGATGCTGTTTGTTTCAGGATTTGCTTGCACTGAAACACAGGCGGAAGACAAAAACCTACAAAAAATCATACAGGTTGGTCAAACCGACAACCGAACCATGCAGCATGTGGATTTTCTCGCCAACAGAATAGGCGGACGCCACATTGGATCGCATGCCCTGACGGACGCGGAGAATTGGGTCGCCAAACAATTCCGTTCATGGGGTCTTGAAGTCAAAATACAGGAAGTCGGAGAAGTCAAGGTGGGATTTTCGAGAGGTCCATGGTTTGGAAAGATGCTGAACGAGGGCGGAATGGACCTTCATTTCAATACGCCTGCCTATACCGCGGGAACAAGAGGGCCGCAACGAGGCCACGTTGTGCTGGAACCCTTGACAAGGGAGGACTTGGCAAAAATCAAGGGTAAGTTGAAAGGTGCCTGGGTACTGTTGGAAGGTTCCACAAACGGTGCCCTCAATGGATACGCCAAGGGTGATTCAATCCGAAAGGCAGCCATGGCTTACAATGATTCCATTGACAAGGTCAACGCGGAAATTACAAAATACAACGCCGAACACAAGGACGCACCTAAAAAACTGCGCACAAAGAAAACCATTCTTGCGCAATTCTACAGCGAAATGAGAGAAGCCGGCGTCCTGGGATTCATTCAATCCGCTAAAGAACCCATTCAGGCACTCAGTGACAGGGGCAATCTGAAGACAATCACTATGGAGAACCTGCCCACGGTGTGCGACATCAAGCTGGAAGCAAGCCAATTCAACATCATCAAGGAAAAAGTGACCGCACGCAGGGAAGTCATTTTGGAATTCGACATACGAAACCATTTCTTTGAAGGTCCCGTCAAATACCACAACGTCATCGGCATCTTGCGCGGCAGCAAGTACCCCGACGAATACGTACTGGCAGGCGGACACCTTGATTCATACGACCATGGTACCGGTGCTGTAGATGACGGGCAGGGCGTAAGCGTTACGATGGAAGCCGCACGTCTGCTGGCTTCCGCCAACATCAAACCAAAGCGCAGCATCATGTTCAGTATATGGACGGGAGAAGAATGTGGTTTGCTGGGTTCAAAATATTTCGTGGAAAACAAAACCGTTCCTTGGGAAAAAATATCCAACTATTTCAACCGAGACCAAGGTCCTTTGGTCGCTACCAACGTAGTTGTGCCGGAAGCAATGTATGAAGATTTCGTGAACATTGCCAAACCATTGGAAAAACTCAACCCGGAATTTCCTTTTACCGTAAAAAAACGCATGGAAGCCCCTCGCCCTCGCCCTACCTCCGGAGGTAGTTCGGACTATGCCTATTTCCAAAGGCATGGCATTCCTACCATCTCCTTGATGCTCGAAGATGTCAAGGGTTATGGCTTTGTGTATCGTGACATTTGGCATACCGACAAGGACCTTTACAACATGGTTTATCCCGACTATGTGAACCATTCCTCGATTGTCACCGCCGTCATGTTGTATGGTGTCGCAAACCTGAACCACTTGCTCGACCGCAAGGACTTGTACTCTGACTGATATTTTTTGAGTCTAAAAGTCTAAAAGTCAAGGGGCAAGGCTAAATTTTGAAATTTCGGTATTTTGGGTGTACTTGGACATTCATCTTTTTGTCCAAGTACATCATTCACATAGCCCCATGGATGTGAACATTTCCCTATATGCGGCGGCTTTCTTGTCCAAGGAAAGAGGATAGGCGCGCGACGATGAAGGCAACCTGTATAGGACGACATCGGATTTTATGCCCGGCGTTTTCGGTATGCTGACACAAGTTCCCACACGCGGCATTTCTGTCAAGTTGAACGTTTCACGGATGATACCGGTCGCCTTTTCCCCGGTGGTTACTATCGCTTTGCAATTGGGTATGCGTTCGAGGAGTCTTGCGATGTCTGTTTTTTCCACAACCTCAAGAAACTTGTCCGATGCATTGCCGTTCAGCCTGCGTACGGCCGTGGCGGTGTCAAAGAAACCTATGCCTTTCTCCAACAGGAAAGGCACTATTATGTCAAGTTTGAAACGCTTCTTCCGCTCATCGACAAAATGGTTCCTGTCATTGAAAAACACCAGACCCTCTATCCTCCAATGGTCATTTATGAAATTGGGGTAAAAGAAATCAAAGTCCTTGCTCCAGCGCTTTCTCGGAGGCGGAAAACTTCCCATGAAAAGAACCTTGCAGTTCTCCGGCAGGAAAGGCATCAAGGGGTGATATTCTATGCCGTCCGTGGTTTTTCTGATATTTTCAACATTCAGATAGGTCATGATGCTGCATCTTTTGAAATTCGGAAACTAAGACTGCTCTCATACGGTATCATCGGTTTGTGTACCCTTGCCATGAGCGTATGATTTGTTGTTTGCTTGATGCGACGAAGACATCTCTTGGTTGATAATTTCATCCATTGACACCAATTTAGGGTTGTGAGAACCATGAGCTAGTATATGAACTTTTTTGGCATCAAGTGTGGGGATAGCCACGGGATTCTTGTTGAAGTTGAATTTCAAATAGACCCGTTCTTCTTCACCATGTTCACTTTCCATAAACTTGCGTTTCAAGCAAGTATTCTCGTCTACGGCGTCATAGATGTCTGCAGTACCAACCACCTTACACAGCCGCATTTTCTTATTTTCGGGTAAATGCTGACTGACTATGGCAACATACTTTGCCATCGCAAAAGATTTAACGGTTTTTAGCGAGAACCGACTGAAATTGAGTCCCAAGGCAACACTTTCGTAATTTTCCATCTTTTGCCAATGAGTGTCATAAGGGTCAATAAAAAGCAACACCTTTGTACGTTTCCATTTTCTTGACAGAGTTTGTTCAGGGTCATCCGTGTATGACAAACCCTTTTGCGCTATGCTGTCTCCTATCATCTCCAATGACGGCATATCCAGCAATTCCCTAATGAAATCTACAAGCAATGCACGATTCTGTTCATCTTTAGGTCTGAGTGGAAAAGCGCCTATATTGACTTCTTCTATAGATTTATAGAATCCCATATTCTCAACATCTTCCTTGGTCTTTGCATAACCTGGGAACAGAATATAGCCACCAATAATTTCTTTCTTCAGTTCACAGGAAAGGTGGTCTTGATAGTAGATGGCGTCTCGATATCTGTGCATTTGGTTGATGGCATCCTCTGGCGGTGCATCTACACCGTTATCCTTGCTACCTATGCGATATTTGGCATCAAAAAGATAAGTCATCTTCATTCCTTTCCCTATATCATCCTTTATCAATTGGAGAACAATATCTGGTTTTTGGGGAACCGTCTTGACCACAATGTTCTCCATACTAATTGAAACGTTCTCTTTCTCTGTATGCTTGGGATTATAGACAAGTTCCGCCAACTGTATGCCATCCTTCTTGAACAGGATACGAGAATCCTCTCCCCTACCCAAATCCCAGGTGAACATACCGTTCATCTCCATGCGGTTCTTGTGGTCCGTTTCAACCTCCTCACCAATCAACTCCTTTACTATGTGACTGACTTCAATGAAGCACCATATCTCATACAGAGTTGCTATGTCCTTGGTTTGTAGGCGATATTGACCGTCTTGCAGTGAATATCCCTTTTTCAACAAGCACCATGAACGATACACTTGTGAGTAATCACTTGCCTTCTGCAATACCAATGATTCCTGAGTAAACCCCTTGAAAGTACCTATGCCACGAAAAAAAGAATGATGCCGTAGACGAGACATGGTGGTCTGAGTGTCGTCCATCTCTTTCTGAATCTGATGGGACAGATTCCGTTGTGCCTCTATAGCCTTCTTCAGTTTGTCATATCGGGTAGCAACTTGTGCCAGCGCATGTTTAAGAAAGCGATTCTCCACGGTATCGTTACTTTGTATATGTTCTTCAGCGCGATAAAGATACCTTGGATTTTTCCTGTGTTCTTGCAATTGTTGTTCTTGCAATGGAGTCAATTGCTTCAGTCTGTCTGCGCGCTGATAGAATTCGTTGGCACGGAGTTTATGACATGGTTGGTCAATAATCCGCTTAATTGAATTCAGAAATTTGTATTGCTCATTTCTAAAAATGCTCCACCAAGCGAGTTCTGGTGTTTCTGGATTCTCATCGGGACGAAAAGTATGGAATGTTCTCTTAAGGTAGTCTATCGTCAGCATACGATATTCCGCCTCTATATCTTCCACTATCCTTGCCCAATGTTCATGATAGTCAAGTTTAGAAGAAAGCACTTCGTAGCCAAAAATGAAACGTCTCTTCTCTCCACTCTCCAATACATATCCCAATCTTATTTCACTCTTGCCAATTTCATTGCCATAGTTCAAAAATCCAGACAGCACCTGCCTCTTCTTGTGAAAAGAGAAACTGTCTTCCACGTTCTGCAATTCTGAATCGAATGTCGCTTCCTTAATTTTGGTGTTGAAATCCACCCAAATAGGGTAATCTGCATTGTCGAAGAAAATGCCCTTACTCTTGCCTCCATTTACCAATTCAACAGCATTGTCGGCATCTCCTATTGTCAAAACAACCGATTGTACCCCACTAGTCCATGAGTAAGTGCTGTAAAGACTATCCTCACGCACATTACTTTTGGCTTTCTGCCATATCCCCTCCCATTTGCCACATTCTATGGTCAAGGTAAAATCTTCATGCTTTACGGTGATCAGTTCCATCGCTTAGTCCCAAAAACTTGTATAACCACAAGTATGGAGTTTCTTGCTCATGGTTTTGAGTTTGGCCAACGACACGGAGAAAGTCTTTCCTTCCACCTTGAAGCCAGTATAATCAGCATCTACAAATATCTTGAAACCATCAGTGATGACAGATCTGAGTGCATCCAGCAATGTTGTGGACACTTTGGTTTCATCTCCCTCGATACGTGACAGAATCTTCATACCCGTGACTTCGTCAAGTGCTTTTACAATGACCTCGTTCTGAACTTTGTCCTTGTTCAGTCTAATGCTATTGATGACATACAACAGAAACTCGTTCCTTGTACGGTATGCAATCTTGAATGGTGTACCCTCAAGCACTTCATTCACTGGTTGAAGATAGTCCCTAATGACTTTGTTACAGATTTCTTCATTACCAACATAGACATCTTTCCCCTCCACGCAATCTGCAAGTATCTGATTTGGCGTAATCGTACCCATATCATCATTACTCTCAATGGAAAGTCCACCGAGCAAATCCACTTCATTCATTTCTATAGTCATAGCGCGATCTAGCACCTTTCGTGAAAATGAATAGGTGGTCTCGTCCATATTGACGGTGCCTATCACAATAAGGTTGCGTGGAATGGATATGCCCAAATCCTTAAATTGGTTGTAAAGTCCAAAATATTGGTTAACCGGACATTCAGTCAACAATTCCTTTATCAAGTTGTCATACCAAGGTTTGGCTATGTTCTCTCCCGTCTTGTCATTCTTTTCCTTCTCATATTCAGGTCTAATAATCGGGTCTGTCAAAATTGTCTTTCCATCTTTCTGTAGCCGACGACTCTCTATCACACTAAGGTATTCAGCAAAATACTGCTCCACTGGTGCCAAATTCATCTCATCAAGACACAAAAAGAAAGGAACATCGGCATTGTACCAAGCTTTTACTATGAATTTCAAAAAATCACCCACAATGAATTTTTCACCATCAATGCGACTTATGTAACCTATCAATTCAGACGAATCATGCCAATTCGGTTTTACTTGAACCATCTCAAAGTTTGCAGGCTTCTGTACCATTTTGGGATTATCATCAATGATGTCACAAGCACGTGCCAACTGACGAACCAAACGACTTTTTCCTGTTCCACTAATGCCTGCAAGGAGCAAGAATGGTTTCGTTCGAATGGCAGTCAGATAGGAAGAATATCTTGTATTTTGGTAAGTTTGAATAGGAAAAGACGGTGATACTACATTGACTGAATGATTCTCCTTGTTAAGAAGCATATCATACGATTTATATAGAATTGAATCAGTTGAAACATAATCCACATAAATATTGTCATAATCAGGTTCTGCTTTTCCAATCTTATTCTTAAACACCAAAATATCTCCTGATATAAATCTGTAATTATTCTTCAAGAAACTCCTCAAATCACTCCCAAGTCGTGCTTCACAATTGATTCTTCCTTTTTTAGTTGAAGAACTCATATATATTCTTGTGGATATGGGTTCAGCGTGAAATGGTGTTTCCCCATTCTTATCGTATAAACAACCTAAATGAATGGTAAAAAACTTTTCATCTAAGTTTTTTTCAGAGGGATTATAATGATAATCAAAGAAACTCCATGCTGGTTCCTTAACTATCTGCATCTGATGATTATTCTCTAAGTCTTGATTATAAATTTTTCTTATATATATCATATTTTTTCAAGATATTTACTCCATTGAATAGCTACTGCTTTTGCTAAACCTGGGAATGTTTTACTCCTCAAACGCCTTCTTTCTTCAGTCGAAATCTTTGTGTTAAATGAGTCGGAATACCACTTTGGCAAAGTTCTGCCACTTGATAAAACCACTCTTGGACCTTCATCTACAATGTCTGTTGGGACTAACTGTGGAAGATTATGAAGCCATAGACATGTTTTCTTGGATGCATGATCTCCAAACCAAAAAGGTTGAACAATTTGGTCTGGTTTCCTATAAACTGAATTCATACAACCAACAGGATTCTCAATGGCCCAATGCTCAATATCTGTTTTAGTAAACTCCAAAAAAAACTCTTCCGCCTCTTTTTTGAGTTTTCTTCGCCCCAAATGATGTGGATGTTCCCTTCTATCTTTTATGGGGAGATTTGAATCTTCTGGGTGATACAACCATCTTGCACCACTAACAGAAAGGTAAGTACAAGGTGGATGCGCAATCATTAAGTCCCACTTCTCACCATCTTGAAGATAATACACTTCACCATTTTCAAGTAGGCCTCCATGATTTAGTATTACCTGCAGCACATCTTGTTTGAAGTGCCATTCCGGCTTACCACCACTACACTCTAATAGGTCGCAACTAAATGCATTATGTCCAAGATTACGAAATTCCTTGCAAATAGCCTGACTTTCCTCACATGCAATCAATACGTTCATTTACCATCTAATACTTTAAGTATGCCTAATGCTATATGATAAGCAAAATTAATAGGCACGGCATTTCCTATCATTTTAAAACCATACTGTGTACCACCAAAAAAATTGAAATCCATTGGAAAAGACTGCAAACATGCCGCTTCTCTTACTGTAATGCTTCTTTCTTGCTCTGCATCTGGATGAATAAACATATACCCATCCTTACTCAAATGAGCCACTATTGTATGTGACGCTTTGTCCCATTCAAGACTCTTATATTTTTGAAATTGAGTTGTATGTCCCGTTGTCTTTAAATAATAATCAACCATTTCTTTATGACTAATATGATTG
>DCGD01000133.1:7591-12064 GCA_002315195.1 Prevotellaceae bacterium UBA1787
CCGTTCTCTACCCATTCACGAAAAACTCTCCTGTTTTTTTCACTAACATTTCGCACATCATGTTGAGTAATATTCTTATCAGGATTATCTTGATGTGATTTTGTGGTTTTACCAATCTTTATTGGATTTTTAAGAGGATACATCTTAGGTAATTTGAAGATAGCATCCCTTACCGTCTTCTTTGTACATACTTTATGTTCGTCTTTTATTGCCTCATAGAAATCATCCAACACGAATTTTGACCCGTTCTTTATCCCAATAATAATTATTCTTGGCCTCTCCTGCGGAACATCGTAATCTGCTGCATTAAACACTATTGAAGGCATTAAGTTCGGACTTTTGACTGTATAACCTATTTTTGTAAAAGCATCGTAGATTCTTTCCTTTGCAGATATACCTCCTGGTTTTGCACTTAACAACCCTACCACATTCTCAAAAAGAAAAATTTCAGGTTTAAATGCATCAACCACTTTGCAAAAACTCTCAAATAGAAAATTTCTGTAATCATTTTGCATGGAGTTTTTGTCTGTTGCTCTACCATGGATAGAATATGCTTGACAAGGTGGACCTCCTATTATCATATCAATATGGCGACCATCCGCTATTCCTCTTAAACCCGATGTTAATACAGTTTCGGCATTATACTTTCCATATTGTATAATAGATTCTTCTGACCAATTACCATTGATCAACTCATCTGTTTTCTGTATATCAAACATAACAACACGCTTTGTTGCGTCAAGTTCTGTATGATGCCATTTTTGAACTAATCTATTTCTCAATGTATCAACCATTGGTTTCTCCCACTCTACATGAGCCATAGCCTCATATCTTCCCGTTTTTAAAAAACCCTCCGATAATCCTCCACATCCTGCGAACAAATCTATAAATGTATAACGATTTTTTCTCACTACGTTTTTACTTTTGTATTTTGCTTGTCTGCAATTCTATTTCTCATCAATCCCGAATTTAGTAATGTCAAGTTGTTTTAGCAATGCCATCAACACATCAACCACCATACTGTTTCCAGCCTGCATATAAGCAGTAGTATTTGTTATGGGTATAATATAATCATCCCTGAAACCCATCAACCTGAAACATTCGCGGGGCGTAAGTTTTCTTAAGCCATTGATTCCTTTGTCTGAACGATAGGATACATAGTTGTCTATCCCGGCCCGGTGCATCTTGTGCATGGACTGCAATAACGGTCTTGCTATGTCCAGGTCCGTTTTCGTTGAAGTCTTGAAATTCTTGGTGCCGCCCGCGAGCACATATTTCGCTGTTTTCTCCGAAAGATAAAACTTGTCCTCAATCTCAGACGTTCTAAAGACGAAGTCATTGAAACGTTCCAATTCCTCACCTTCCACCAACCTTTTCCGATGGCTTTCGTCATTGGACAAATATTTGGTGTTGGTATGTGAATCGAAATAATGCGTGTCTGTATAATCCTCCATGAAATCATACATTCTGTATTTCAAGTCAATCGGTGCGGGATACTTGAAAGCGGTCTTTTTCTTGAAACCTATGCAGTACAACCTTTCGCGTGTTTGGGGAATACCATAGTTGCGCGCGTTCAGCAATTGATAGTGTATGTCATAACCACAATACTCTTCAAACGTCTTTTTCATCACCTCCCATGTACTTCCTTTTTCGTGTTTCAACAATCCCTGTACATTCTCAAATATGAACAATTTTGGTTGACACTCTTTCACCACGCGCGCAAACTCTCTGAAGAGCGTACCTCTTGTATCTTCAAGGCCTCTTTGTCCACCGACGATGGAAAACGATTGGCAAGGCGCGCCTCCTACAAGAATATCCACGCCGCCGTCGTAGGATGTCGCGTCAAATTCATAGATGTCATTATGCCATTGGTTGTCGGAAATGTCAAAGTTTGCAAAATAGGTTGTTCTGCACTTGTTGTCTATGTCACCAGCGAAAACAATCCTTGAATTCAACCCAAGTCTTTTAAAAGCATATTCTATGGCGCCGATTCCGCTAAAACATGTAGCCAGACGTATAGTTCTTTTTGGATGCGAAAATTTCTTTTCCACCCATGTGTTTCCGTCCCAATCAATGTTTTCTTTGGTGTTTTGGACAATCGCCACATTGCAGGGTTTCTTTCTTTTCCCCGTCAGGACATACACATAATATGTTTTGCACTCATCGAACAAGGTCTCCGGAATTTGAACGTCGTTCTTGATGTATGCCTCGTCTTGCAGGCATGAATTCATCAATTTCAATATCTGCGCGACATCACTGGTGCGGTGGCGCACGTACATCTTCTGCCAATAAACGCCGTCATTTTCAAAATGAAGATTGCACTGTGCCTTGACGTCCGTGGCAATGCCGTACATGACATATTTGTTCGTCTTGGAATATCTTGAAATGGTATTCAGTATGCTGGCATGAGAATCCTCCGGCCATGCCTGGTAGCATGACTTGCTATAGGTTATTCTGCGTTTGTCCGTCTTTTGCACCATGATACTGTCATTTTCAACGCCTATACGCTTTCTTCCTCAGCAGATTCATTCCGGCATATACACTCAGCGTGACCCTTGAATTATGAACCGAAAAAGTCGGCTCGGTGTATGAATAGGTTTGTCCGACCATGGCCGCCCCTACATAATACTTTCCATTGTTCCATACCACGGAAGTCCTGCTGATGATGTCGAAATTGAGTTCCTTCAGATTGAACAACTTTTCGTTGGTGTTAAATTCCTCACCTTCCGAAACATTGTATCCCACCGTTGGCGACAACGAGATATTTGCCAGACAATTCTTCATGAACACCCAATTGTACGCATAACCGATGCTAAAGCTGTAATCCGTATATTTCACGAACTGGCTCTTGAAATCGTCATTGATGTCATCCTTGACAAAAGCGACGGGCAATTGGGTATAATCAAAACTCACTTTTTCCTTTGCATAAGTGAAGCCGAGGATAAAACTTCCGCAACTGCGTAATTGCTGGGTTGTCTGGCTATAGGCCGCGGGATAAGAAAAACGCTTGTTGTTGAACAGATAATAAATGTGCCAAGACTGCAGATAGGTTCGCAAACCACCGAAATCCATACCCTCAAGTTGTTTGCACACTTCCGGAAAACCCGTGATTTTTTTTAGTTTGAAATCCGTGTTACCCGATTCATACGTATAGTCAATTCCGACGAAACGAGAATAAACATTGAGAGAAAACTCCGTATATCCTTCCACCATTTGATTGGTGCTGACATCGAACGTATGTCCCAGGAACAACAGGCTGTAACCCGCGTAAGGTCCCATCCTGAAAGGATGCCTTTGGCTGAATTCCAGTGTCTGCTCCCTGCCTTCTTCATTGCGCGTCTTGAGTTTGTAGGTCGTGAATTTTTTTTCACCGCTCATCATGACGGCGGCATGGTACTTGTTATTTGCGATGTAGTTGGTATCCACATCCGTGAAGAAACGTACAAGCCTCTTCAACTTGCTCTCTTTTTTCAACAAAGGCTTGTTGGAAGCGTCATTCCGTGTCTTGTCGCCCACAGAATTTGCTCCCATCGTCATAATTGGGAAAAGACCACTTGCAAGGAGGAACATAATCCGACGACACATGACAAAGTTTCATTCAAGACTACAGTTTTCCGAGAACCCTGTCCACTACCCAATTCACGGAAGTGGCGCTCACGCTGTCACATTTGCATACGGTCTTCTGCTGGAGATGTTCAACGACCTGGCGTATCAACTCAAGCTGCACAAGGGGCGGATTCTCAACGACAATGTCCTCGCGCCCTTTTTCGGTAAAAAGCGTTATTGGTTCATACGTATATATGGAAAAACACAACTGCCCCTTGTTGCCGATAACCTCGATGCGGTCTTCCTTAGCCGATTCATGCGCCACGAAACACCATGAACCCGAACCGGGAAGGCCACTCTGAAAGCGGAAACATGCGCTTACCGTATCTTCCGTCTTGTAGAGGCCGCCACGGTTGCTGCAATAGCCCTTCGCCTCGATGATGTGTCCGAACAATCCCTGCATGATGTCTATTTGGTGAGGCGCAAGGTCATAGAAATACCCTCCGCCGGCAATGTCCGGCTGCACCCGCCAAGGAAGATTCTTGCTGTTGTAGTCCAAATCCTGCGGGGGAACCGCAAAACGAATCTGCAGGTTGATGGGCGTACCGATCATGCCATCCTGAATGATTTGTTTCACTTTCAAGAAATAAGGCAGATAGCGCCTGTAATAGGCGACAAAGCACGGCACTCCCGTATTCTCGCTGATGCGGTTGATGCGAATGCAGTCTTCATAATTGGAAGAGAGTGGTTTTTCTATATAGACGGGCTTGCCCGCTTTCATGGCCATTATGGCAAAGGTGGCGTGGGTCGATGGAGGCGTGGCGATATACACGGCATTCACTTCCGGGTCTTCGATGAGTTCCAACGGGTCGGTGTACCAACGGGGTATGTGGTGGCGAAGCGCGTAGGAACATGCCTTTTCCTTCG
>DCGD01000133.1:12106-14320 GCA_002315195.1 Prevotellaceae bacterium UBA1787
TACCACGGAAGAATTCTCCACCTTGGAAAACGCCGGACCGCTCTTTTTCTCCGTAACGACACCGCAGCCAATGAAACCCCATTTCACCTTTTCAATTTTCTCTTTCATAGCTCCTAATCGGTTTCGTTATCGTTCTCCTCCCTCGAGCGAATCTTTCCCAAATATATGGAAATAATCTGCTTGTCCCTGTTCAAATAGAAACTTGCATAATAATCCTGGGTGAACATTTCACCCGTCGAAGACGTCAGCACACGCATCACTCTGAACTTTGAAACGTAATTGAAGGTACTGTCCGTTATGGAAGCCCTGAGGATGCTCGGCGTATTTTCAATGGTGAAAGACACATGCTGGTACATTGAATGCAACTTGGTGGTGAATTCCATTGTCTGACCGTATGTTTTTTCACTGGTAAGCTGATGGATGCGCTCCGCGTTGTTCGAAGAAATCGCCTCGAAATAATCCCCGAGCACGTTTTTGATGGCTGAGCGTTCGGTAGAGGTCGCCGTCGCCTTTTCTATGTCGGTCTTGGCTTCCTCGGCCATTTTCTTGTATTTGCCGTCAAGATGCAATTCCAGATAATGCCGATATGATTCGATGGTATTGACATTGCTTGCATCCACCCAATCCAAAGAATCTATCTTGTTCTTGCAAATGCTTGCAAACATATTGTCGGGATATTTCGCCATGAAAGCGTTGAACAAGTTGACATTGGAAGAATCCGCAATGGACTTCCAACCATTCTCTATTTCCTGCAACGTGTTCAACCGCTGTTTGATCTCTTCCGTATGGGAACGGGGATACTTTTCCATGAAATCCTTCAAGACTTCCTGGTCTTGGCATTTTTCAAGGCTGGCATAGCTCTTTTCCATGGACTCCGACTCCCTATAGAAGGAAATGATGAAGAAAAAGCCGGCAATGAGCGCAATCAACCCTGCGAACAGAAGAACATAACCCATGATGCGCCCATAATGAAACTCACGATGTCTGTATTCGGGAAATTCTCTGGTATCATTTTCCACTGATGTGATGAGGATTTCTTTGCCATTGAACAAACAGCCACAATTTGGACAACGGTTTTCTCTTTTCAACAAGATTTTTCCACAGTCAGGACATTCAATGATGTTTCCGTCTATTTTCACCCCGCAATGAGGACAGACGGAAGCCATATCCGACACTTTGTTATTACATTCGGGACAATTAATAATGGCCATCGTTTTGTGTTGTGTTAGTGATGAAACAATATAATGACTATGCTTGCTGGTTGTTGTCTTGAAGGTTGTCGCTGTTTTCTTTCCACCCTTTCACCCAACCATCTTTTGACATTTCCTCCAATGGATTGTTACTTTCCCTCTTTTTTCTTCAGGGATTTTATTGCGGCATACGCCTTGATCCAATTTGTATCCAAACAAAAGGGGGTGTACTGGTTTTTGCTGTCGTCTATGTAGGCGTTGACCACCTCCTTGTCGGCGTCGTTGAATAAAGGATTGGAAACGGAAGCATCCATGTAAGTAAGGATGCCCTCTTTCTTGGCCTTGCTCGACAAGGATGGATTCACCAGTACATCCTTAATGAAAGAGTTGATGAACTCATTCAAGTAATAGGCCTGGTTGTCCAAAAAACTTGCTTCCACCTCTTCTTTGTCCTTGAAAGCCTGTTCGTTGATATACTCGAGAGCGGAACACTTGAACTGTGCTATCTTCGCAAGAATAAGATTGCTCTTTGGATTGTTTACAACCTCCTTCGCATCCTTTAGATACATTTTGAATACGTCTTGAGCCTTCATTTCCAATCCAAAAAACGAAAACAAACATAATGCAACAATAATCTTCTTCATGATATTTTTCAAATGTATGGTAAATTCTTTTTTAATTGCAACTGATATTGAATGCAGGATGGAAAATCCTCCTCATAATGCGACACCATGACGATGGTCTTTCCCTCCTGGCGGCCGTATGCGTCAATAATCGCTTTCGCACGTTTTCTATTGGCATCGTCCAGTCCATGAAAAGGCTCGTCCAAAATGAGCAGGTCGGGATTCTTGACGAACGCGCGGACCAACAAGACCAGGCGCTGCTCACCATCGGAAATTTGCATGTAGTTGCGATTTTCCAGGTGCCGGATGCCAAAAACGCCCAACCATTGCCTGACAGCGTCCAGATCCGCTTCCCCCGGCTTTCGGAAAAGTCCAATCGTATCATACAAGCCACTGGCGAT
>DCGD01000038.1:0-6888 GCA_002315195.1 Prevotellaceae bacterium UBA1787
CTGACTGAATTTCGACCGACGTAGGAAGCGTTAGAACAAAAAGAATGAAAGCATGACATTCCCACAATTTCAAGAATTTTTGCAAAGGCTGTCTGAAAGCCCAAAGTACCACATCGCCCGAGGCGTTTTGCCTCGGGAAGCACGACAAAGAAAGGTAGGACATAATTTTTACAACTATTTTTTCGTACGCAGGATAATGCAATTCACACCTTACTCCATTATTATACAGTCTTATTTGTGCTGCGCCTTGCCTTAACGACAAAATACACAACGATGGCGGCCGCCAATGCCACCAAGGCATAGAGGATGGGGCGCTCGTACCGTGCCACTTGTTCGTTCAGCTGCTCGGGCGGCACAAGATGGTGCAAATACCAGCCCAACAATGCGAGGATGCCATTCCACACAAAAGAACCTATCACCGTGTAGAGTGCGAACCAACCATAGTGCATTTTGGACAGTCCCGCCGGTATGGAAATGAGGTGACGCACCACGGGCAACAGACGACCTACCAAAGTGGACACCGCACCCTTACTGTTAAAGTATTTTTCCGCACGTTCCAATTTGGCGCGGTTCATCAGCAACAGATGCCCTATTTTGCTTTCAACGAATTTATACATGACGGGGCGACCGACAAAGTACGAAACGACATAGTTGGCACTCGCGCCAATCAGGCAGCCGAGCGTGGAGAAAAAGAGTACCCATCCCATGTCCATCCTGCCATCCGCCGCCATGTAGGCGGCAGGGGGCACCACCAGTTCGGAAGGAACGGGAAAAATGGAACTCTCCATAGCCATGAGGATGGTAAGGGTGAAATAGTTGAGATCATCAAGCAAAGTTTCGTAGAAAGCTGTAAGAATAATCATTTCAGGTGTTTCAGGGATTAAGAATGATGTTACAACTCAAACTTATTTTTTACTGGCTTTCGCCCAAGTATCCTTAAGGTTGACGGTGCGGTTGAATACCAGTTTTTCGGGAGCGGAGTCCTTGTCCGTGCAGAAATAACCAATGCGTTGGAATTGGAAATGGTCAAGCGGCAGAGTATCCTTTACAAAGGATTCTATATAGCAGTTGCGGCGCACCTCGAGCGAATTGTCGTTCATCATCTTCCTCATAGCCTCAACGGGCTTGAGTCCTTCTTCCTTTTGCAGGCGCGCCAATTCGTCGCGCGGGTTTTCCACTTTCCAAAGGCGGTCGTAGAGGCGCACTTCGCATGGCAGGGCATGGCTGACACTTACCCAATGGATGGTCCCCTTTACCTTGCGATTGGATTCAGGTTCACCGGTCTTGGTCTGCGGAATGTACTCGCAATAGACTTCTTCCACGTTGCCATCGGCGTCTTTCTTGCATCCGGTGCAAGAAACGATGTAAGCATTCTTCAGACGCACCTCGTTGCCCGGTGTCAGACGGAAATATTTCTTGGGCGCATTTTCCATGAAATCCTCGCGTTCTATCCACAATTCACGGCTGAACGTGATGGTATGGGTTCCCGCGGTGGTATCCTCCGGGTTGTTGATGGCTTCAAGGTCCTCTGTCTTGTCTTCGGGATAGTTGGTAACAATCAACTTGACGGGATTGATGACGGCTGCTACTCGCATGGCGCGTTTGTTGAGGTCTTCGCGGATGGCGGATTCCATCAATGCCATGTCGTTGAGTGCGTCGTAGAGGGTGTAGCCAATGCGATCAACGAAGAGGCGGATGGCTTCGGGGGTATAGCCTCGGCGGCGATAGCCGCACAAGGTCGGCATTCGGGGATCGTCCCATCCTGACACAAGCCCTTCGCTGACCAACGCCAACAGATTGCGCTTGCTCAGAAGCGTATAGTTGAGGTTGAGTTTGTTGAATTCATACTGGTGCGAACGGTTGTCGTCCAAGTCCTCGCCCTTTTTGAGCCAATCAATGAAAAGGTCGTAGAGGGGGCGGTGGGGTACGAACTCCAGCGTGCAGAGGGAATGGGTGACACCCTCGAAATAGTCGCTCTGCCCATGTGCGAAGTCATAGAGCGGATAGGCTTTCCAAGTTGTTCCTGTGCGGTGATGGGGCGTCTTGACGATGCGGTAGATGAGTGGGTCGCGGAAATGCATGTTGGGTGACGCCATGTCGATTTTGGCGCGCAAAACCATGGATCCCTCTTCCAATTCTCCGCTGTTCATCTTCTCAAAGAGACGCAGGTTTTCCTCTATGGGACGGTTGCGGTAGGGACTGTCAATGCCCAGCGTGGTGGGCGTTCCCTTTTGGGCTGCTATCTGCTCGGGGGTCTGCTCGTCGATGTAAGCCTTGCCTTCCTTGATGAGTTCCACGGCGAAATCCCACAATTGTTGGAAATAGTCGGAAGCGTAATACACGTTCGCCCACTGGAAACCCAACCATTTGATGTCCTCCATGATAGCATCGACATATTCCATATTTTCCTTAGTCGGATTGGTGTCATCGAAACGAAGGTTGCAGATGCCTCCATACTTTTGGGCTATTCCAAAGTCCATGCAAATGGCCTTGGCATGGCCAATGTGAAGGTAGCCATTAGGTTCAGGCGGAAACCGCGTCTGAAGACGACCACCGTTTTTCCCTTCGGACAAATCTTTTACAACTATTTCTTCAATGAAATTCAATCCTTTTTTTGCCTTGTTTTCAACTTCAACGCACTTTGCAGTACACATAGAATATGTCGTTAATAATTAATTGCGCGCAAAATTACACATTTTATTTCATGTTTGTTCAGGTCACTTGCAAAAATTAACACCATGGAACGTTATTCTGTTTCTAAGCAGATTTGTTTGGCATACCAAAATAGCATTGCACGCCAAGCAACAATTTCATTGGCCTCAATCCCACGGCCTTTTAACCTCCTTTATATTTATTTATCATTAATTTCCCCCTGTTTAATCCCATAAGATGTAACTTTGCACCTTGACGAATAGAGATGGATTCAAAATGAAAGTATTCAGACCTTCACCCACCGATCTGACGAATCAATACAGAGAATTCCGGAACACGCTGCTGCCTACCGACTATCTGACGCTTAGGAAACACATGAAATCGGACAGTTCACAGCGCACGCGGGAAGAGCAATGGCAAGCACTCTCCCTTGCCGTCAAGACGGCGAACATCGTCTTGAAGGAAATGAACGGTCAGCGTGAAATGCTCCTCGTCGCTTTGTTGGACACATGGCGTAAAACCAACACCGTCAGTGCCACGGACAAGAACATCCCACGGGCGGAAATCACCCTTCATAAAAACGACATGGCCAAGTGGTTCGGAGTCAGTGTCGCAACCATGCTTAAAGCCATTGAACAAGTTCATTCCGTAAAGGGCAGTTACAGCAGTGTGGCCACGGCCGACAATTTCCGAAACCTCATCGTTTCCCTGGTGGGCAACATCAAGGTGCTGCTGATATTGATAGCCCAAAACTTGTGTCTCATCCGCGAAAACGCCAAGTTGGAAAAGGGGCTCGACATTGTGCGGACACCCTACGCCGATGCGCTCAACGACGAGGCCGCCTTTGTCTATGCCCCGCTCGCACACAAACTGGGACTCTACAAGATAAAAAGTGAGTTGGAGGATTTGTCGCTGAAGCATCAAGATTGTGAAATATACCACCACATCAAGCTCAAGCTGAACGCCACCAAGGCTGCGCGGGAGGCTTACATCGCCCGCTTCATCGCCCCCATTCAGCAAAGATTGGCAGAGGCGCACATTCCTTTCCGCCTCAAGGCGCGCCCCAAGAGCATCCACTCCATTTGGCAGAAGATGAAGAAACAGAACTGCGCCTTTGAAGGCGTTTACGACCTGTTCGCCATCAGGATTATCCTTACCGCCACACCGAAACAGGAAAAAGCGTTGTGCTGGCAGACATACAGCATTGTTACCGACATATACCGCCCCAATCCCTCCAGGTTGCGCGACTGGCTGTCGGTGCCAAAATCCAACGGCTACGAGAGTCTCCACACCACCGTCATGGGACTGGAAGACCAATGGGTGGAAGTGCAGATCAGAACCGAGCGCATGGACGACACGGCGGAAAACGGTCTTGCAGCCCACTGGCGCTACAAGGGCGTAGCCGCAGCCGAGGGTGACATTGAGAACTGGTTGCGCAAGGCTGCTTCCAACAGAAACGACGAAAACGCAGCCGAAGAGACCACCTTCGGAGAAATCTACGTATTCACGCCAAAGGGAGATCTCTACAAACTACCTGCGAACGCTACCGTCCTTGACCTTGCCTATGCCATTCATTCGTGCATCGGCGACCATTGCACCGGTGCCGTGCTGGGCAACAAACAAACTTCCATGCGCACGACGCTTCACAGCGGAGACCGCGTCAACATCCTTACATCGGCCGCCCAAACACCCAAACTGGCATGGTTGGATTTTGCCGTCACCCACCGTGCGAAAGCGCACATCCGCCAGTCGGTGCGCGAGATTGAAATGAAAGCAGGCGAAATAGCCCGCGAACAACTGGAACGCACTTTCAAAAACCGCAAGATTACCCTCGCACAATCGCAACTGCACCAAAGCATCGCCAAGATGGGCTACAAGGAAATAGCCCGTTTTTGGATTGACCTGGCGGAAGAACGCATCACGATAGAGGAATTCATAGAAATCTATAATGCCTGCAACCTCCCCCAAACACAGTCCGCACCGGAAAAAGAAGAACGCACCGACACCCTCTCGAATGTTGTCCGCGGTGAAGATGACGTGCTGATCATTGGACAACATCTCAATGGCATTGACTACGCCCTCTCAAAATGCTGCAACCCCATCTACGGTGACGCCGTGTTTGGTTTCGTCACTCGCGAAAAGGGAATAAAAATCCATCGCGATGAGTGTCCGAACGCCAAACTGCTCAAGGAACGCTTTCCTTATCGCATCATACGAGCCCGATGGGAAACCTCCGAAGGCAAGGGACACAAGCGGTTGGGGGCGGTTACACTCCGCATTGTCGGCAACGACAGCATGGATTTCGTAAGCAGCATCAGTTCCATAATCAGCAAGGAAGAAAAAATCACCATCCGCACGTTCAACTTTGACACGCACGATGGCATTTTCACGGGCGCGCTCACCCTGATGATTGCCGACAAGATTACGCTCAACCGCATCATAAAAAACCTGCAGGGACTAAAAGGCATCAAGAGTGTAACCCGATAAAGGCAGCATCGCCCCTGGCAACGGCCCAAGTTGTGTTTTCTCAACTCAGAGGAACAGTTCCACACGCTTTGGGGGTACATCCTTTATTGCGCTTTCGGTTGTTCTCCATCATCTTTTCGCACAATGTCGGCATCTATTGTTGCCACGACCAAGTATGCAGTTCATGGCGCGAGTCTTGAATGTGCGTCCAAGGCATCACAAGTTCTTGAGGGTGCTTGCCATGGAATTTGGTATCAGCCTATCCGTTTAGTGGATTTTCACGCGGGTACATTGTTGTCCTGCAAAAAGTTTCTTGCCATTGATTTACAAAAAACACCTTTTTAAAATGTTTTTTTATGTACTTTTGCAGAATTATTGTTATTGATGTAATTTTTAGAAACAAATAAAGAATGTCATGAAAGTGCGTTTGTTAATCCATGGTATATTGCCGGCTGTGTTGACTGCGGTTCTGATGTGTGCCTGCGGACATGGCAACCCCGAAGTCCAAGTTTCGGAGGATGCGCCTGTTTATCCTGATTATAACGGAGTTACCGTTCCGTCCAACATCGCTCCGATGAATTTTGGAATACGCGGGGCGAAAGCCATGAGTACCGTTTGGAAATTGGAAGGCAAGGAGTTGCTGACCGTGAAAGGCAAGGACTATGTCGATGTACCTGAATCAAAATGGAGCAGCTTGCTCCAACAGGCAAAGGGAAAGGACGTAGAGGTCACCATAAGCGTTTGGAATGAGACATATCCGAATGGCGCCACTTTCAAACCACTCATCATTCACATAGCGGAGGAAAATATTGACAATTGGCTGGCTTACCGTTTGATACCGCCCGGTTATGAGAATTGGAACAGAATGGGCATCTATGAGCGCAACCTTTCTTCATTCGAGGTGAAAACATTGGTTGAGAACCATCAGAACAACGAAGGATGCGTGAATTGTCACCAGTTTTGCAATTGGTCGCCGGACAACATGATGTTCCATGCCCGCGGCAAGGGGGGCGGAACGGTGGTCGTCACCGATGGCGCGCCTAAAAAGGTGGTGCTGGCAGAGTTGAGCGGCGGCCGCAGCGGCACCTACCCCGCTTTCCATCCAAAGGGACGCTACATCGCTTTTTCCAACAACAAGACACACCAGGTATTCTATGCCCGAAGCCGTGACAAAGTGGAGGTATATGACGCCCAGTCCGATTTGATGTTCTACGNNNGACGTAAAGTCAGGCAAGGTGCTGACGGACGAACGCTTCAACGGCGCGGAGGACTGGGAGACTTTCCCAACCTTTTCACCCGACGGCAAGATGCTGTATTTCTGCACGGGACCCGCGGTGGACATGCCGCAGGATTATGAAAAACTGCATTACTCCATCTGCCGCATACCGTTCAATGAAGCGGATGGCACGCTAGGCGAACAGGTGGACACGGTTTACAGCGCCTCAAGACAAGGTGGCAGCGTGTCTTTCCCCAGAATTTCCCCGGACGGACGTTATTTGCTTTATACATGGGCGGAGTGCGCGACGTTCCCCATCCATCACAAGGAAGCGGACTTGCAAATGATAGACTTGGAAAACAACGAGATGGTGGATGTAAGCGTGCTGAATTCCGAGGACGTGGACAGTTACCACAGTTGGAGCAGCAATGGACATTGGGTGGCACTGAGCAGCAAGCGTCAGGACGGACAGTTTACCAAGTTGTACCTTTCGCATTTTGAAAACGGACAGTTTACCAAGCCGTTCCTTCTTCCTCAGAAAAATCCATATCAGA
>DCGD01000038.1:6923-7070 GCA_002315195.1 Prevotellaceae bacterium UBA1787
GCATACTGTTCTCTTACAACATTCCTGAGTTCATTACCAAACCGGCTGATTTCGGAAAAAACGCTTTGGCGGAATTGTTCAGGATAAAAAAATAATAGAACCATCTCAAGTTGAAAATTATGAAAAAATTACTGATATTTAACGCTG
>DCGD01000038.1:7089-13063 GCA_002315195.1 Prevotellaceae bacterium UBA1787
TGTCGTGTTCATCTTCTCCGTTCTGTTTCCCAGGTTAGAGACGATGCAGGAGTATAATGATTTCTTTGTTTGGGACAAGGCTTTTTTCATGCAAAAGATGAGTGACGCTCCCGGCGTGACTTCGTGGTTGGAATGTCTGACATACCAGGCTTTCCGATGGCCCCTTGCAGGCGCCTTGATAGAAGCTTTTCTTCTTGTAGCGATGTCGCTTGTTTCGGGTATGGTCTTGAAACGCATGGAAGCCAAATCGTTGTTGCTCGCCCTTGTGCCGGTTCTCGGCATTCTGACGTTCGACGCGCACAACGTGGGTGTTTATTTGCAGTATCTGGTTTTCACCGCCGCCTTGTGGGTTTTCCTTTCCATCAAAAAACGTTGGTTGCGCTGGACGTTCACGGCAGTATGGATGGTAATGGGCTACGTATTGCTGACCTGGTTTGAACTGGTCGTGCTTCTTGCCGTGATGACGGTGATGGAACTGAAATATTTCAAGTCCGGGCAACTGGGGCTTGCACTGCTTGCGGGAGTGGGTATTCTAATGGCGGACGTGGCTGTTTACACGGAACACATCGCATTTGTCCCCTTCAACCAAAGATATTATTTCATTGATAACAACCAACCACTTTGGCTTTTCATCGGAATTTATCTGCTGTACATGGTTTTGGCCGTTTTGCCTGAAAAGTGGTTCCAACCTTTCAAGCGCTTCAAATATGCGATGTCTTTGGCAATGGGGTTGCTTATGGCGGTAAGTTTATACTTTGTTTCGTTCAATAAGTTGGCGCGCTATTCTGAGGAAGCATTTTCCCTTACCTACATGGCGGATGCGGAGGATTGGAAAGGACTTTTGGAATCGATACCGCGCACCGACGCCATGAAATACAACAAATATTACTTAATGTATGCCTTGATGGCAGAATCGGCAATGGGTCAATTGCCGGAACATTTGATGTATTATCCCATCACTTCCTCCATGCAGTTCAAGTGTATTAAGGAAACGAAAGTCAAATACAGCTGTGAAGTGAACCGACAGTTTTACGCTTTACTGGGTCTGTATGATGAGGCTTTGCGACAGGCGTTCGAGTATGGCGTATGCTGTGAAGAGGGCTATTGCTTCGGTTCGATGAGAAAGATGGTGGAGTATGCCGCACTGGAAGGCAACAACGCATTGGCGGACAAGTACCTTAATGTTTTGGATAATTCATCCCTCCATGGTTCTTTCGTAAAGGAATGGCGCGAAAAACTGAAAGCGTCCAAAAAGAAGGCAACGGAAATGGTGCGTGCGGACAATTTCGCCGGCGCTCATCCATTCAATTCTGAAATGGTGCGTTATTTTCAATTGGAACCCCAAAACCAAAAATTTTTGGACTACCTGCTGTGCGGTCTGCTTTTGGAACGCAAACTGCCAGAATTCAAAGCCATATTGGATGAAAGCAACATGTACAAAGCCAAGCAACTTCCAAAACTATATGCGGAAGCCCTCGCCATGCTCAACGTAAGCCAGAAAACATTGCACGAAGAATATGATTTCGACACGTCCTACGATGCAGACCAGGCGCGCTTCCTAAAGGCTTTGCGCACAAACGACATCGTCACCATCGATGGCATGAAAGGAACGTATTTTTATTATTGTTTTTCAACGACGCGCAGCGACGCCAAGACGGGCGCATCGGTGATTAAATAGAAATTGCGTAAAAAAAAATGCTGAAAAGAAAAAGAAGGCGGTGGGTGATTCCCAAAGGGCAGGAACCTACTGAAATGGACAAGCGTATCATGGCCTTGGAAGATCAAGGCCACATCGTACCCAAACGCAAACTCATCAAGACTCCTGAGCAGATTGAAAGCATCCGTGCCAGCGGCGTCATCAATACCGGTGTTTTGGACTTGGTGGCGAAAGAGATACATGAGGGCATGACGACGGCAGAGATTGACAAACTGGTTTATGACTTTACGATAGACCACGGTGCCATACCCGCACCCTTGAATTACGAAGGCTTTCCAAAAAGCGTCTGCGTCAGTATCAACGAGGTGGTCTGTCATGGAATACCTTGTGAGGAGGAATCTCTCATGGAAGGTGACATTGTGAACGTAGACGTTTCCACGATATACAAAGGATATTACAGTGACGCGTCGCGCATGTTTGTCATAGGTGAAACATCGCCCGAAAAAAAACGTTTGGTGGATGTGGCCAAAGAGTGCCTGGACTTGGGCGCCGCCGCCGCCAAACCGTATGGTTTCGTGGGCGACATCGCTTCAGCCATCACACATCATGCGCACAAGAATGGTTTCTCAGTTGTCCGCGACCTGACCGGACACGGCGTTGGCCTTGAATTTCATGAGGAACCGGATGTAGACCATTATGGAAAACGCGGAACGGGGATGCTGCTTGTCCCCGGCATGGTGTTTACCATTGAACCGATGATCAACATGGGAGACTGGAGAGTCTTCGTGGACGAAGAAGATGGTTGGACGGTGGTTACGGAAGACGAATTGCCGAGTGCGCAATGGGAACATACTTTCGTGATGACGGAAAAAGGATTGGAAATCCTGAGTTATTAAGATACCCTGACAATGGAGAAAGACATTATTATCTTAGGTATAGAGTCCAGCTGTGACGACACGTCCGCGGCTGTGATAAAGAATGGTTGGTTGTTGAGCAACGTCACGTCCAGCCAGGACGTGCATCGCACATACGGAGGTGTCGTGCCGGAGTTGGCGTCAAGGGCGCATCAGCAAAACATCGTTCCGACCGTGGACACAGCCCTGAAACGGGCGGGTGTGGCGCCTGAACAACTCACCGCCATCGCTTTCACCCGCGGTCCCGGCTTGTTGGGTTCGTTGTTGGTGGGTGTTTCTTTCGCAAAGGGTTTGTCCGTTTCCTTAGGTATTCCCCTGATTGACGTCAACCACCTTCAGGGCCATATCATGGCGCATTTCATCGACGAGGAAGGAAAGGACAACCGCCATCCCAAGTTTCCGTTTCTTTGCTTGTTGGTCAGTGGCGGCAATTCACAGATTGTAAAGGTATGCAGTTATCGCGACATGGAAATCCTTGGGCAGACGATTGACGATGCAGCCGGTGAAACGATTGACAAATGTTCCAAGTTCATGGGCTTGGGCTATCCCGGCGGACCTGTCATCGACAAATTGGCAAGAAAAGGCAATCCAAAGGCGTTTACGTTCAACAAGCCAAACGTGGCAGGGTTGGACTACAGTTTCAGTGGCCTGAAAACTTCACTGCTCTATTTCCTGAGGGACAGAATGCAGGAAAACCCCAATTTCATTGAGGAAAACAAGGAGGATTTGGCTGCTTCGTTTGAAAAGACGGTAGTGGATGTCTTGATGAAGAAACTGGCAATGGCGGTGAAACAGACCGGCATCCATCAGGTGGCAGTGGCCGGCGGCGTTTCGGCCAATACAAAGTTGCGTGAGGCATTTATTGAACGCCGAGACAAAAATGGATGGGACGTGTTCATTCCGCCTTTCTCATATACCACGGACAATGCGGCCATGATTGCCATTGCAGGCTATTTCAAGTGCTTGGACAAAGATTTTTGTTCTCTTGACAAGCCCGCCTACTCAAGAGTTTCCATTTAGACGACATGAACGGGACGATAGCTTCACTTAGCAAAGAAATCTTCCAATTGGTTTCCAAAACGGGAAAGACACTTTCCACCGCTGAAAGCTGCAGCGCCGGGCGCATTGCGACCGCACTGACGCAGACCCCGGGCTGTTCCGCTTATTTCAAGGGTGGGTTGGTGAGTTACATGGACAGTGTGAAGGAAAAATTCCTAAGTGTCGATGCTCGGTTGATTGAAACCGAAACGGCTGTTTGCCAAACGGTTGCATACCAAATGGCACTTGGCTCCATGAAAATGTTTCAGAGTGATTTCAGTGTCGCCATGACGGGATTCGCAGGTCCGGACGGAGGAACCGAGGACAATCCCGTTGGGACAATTTGGATGTCCGTAGGATCAGAACACCGCGTTGTGACGAAAAAGGTTTGCTACAATCTTGGACGCGAGGGAAACGTCGAGGCGGCCGTCAAGGACGTTTTGATATTGCTGCGTGATTTTCTAAAAGAGGAAATTGACAAGTAAGAAAAAAATGTGAAAACAAAGAATGAAATGGTGTAATTTTTTTATTCGGAAAATTGGCAGAATCAATTATTAATGTTAATTTTGCACCTCGAAATCATATCTTTTGAATTAATAAGAATAAAATATAGTAGCGATGTCGAAAATCTGTCAAATTACAGGTAAGAAGGCAATGATTGGTAACAACGTTTCAAAGTCAAAGCGTCGTACCAAAAGAACATTTGACCTGAACTTATTTACAAAGAAGTTTTATTATGTAGAAGAGGACTGCTGGATTAGTTTGAACATCTGTGCAGCCGGTTTGCGAATGATTAACAAAATAGGTCTTGATGCAGCGTTGAAGAACGCTGTTGCCAAGGGTTATTGCGATTGGAAAAACATTAAAGTAATCGCTTAAAATTTTGAACTATGGCAAAAAAAGCAAAAGGCAATAGAGTACAGGTAATCCTGGAATGCACGGAAATGAAGAATAGCGGTCTGCCGGGGACATCTCGCTATATTACGACAAAGAACCGCAAGAACACACCGGATAGATTGGAACTCAAGAAATACAATCCAATCCTCAAGAAAATGACAGTACACAAAGAGATTAAATAATTTTGAACTATGGCAAAAAAAGTAGTTGCAACCCTTCAGGATGGTAAAAAAGAAGGCCGCTCTTATTCTAAAGTAATCAAGATGGTAAAGAGCCCTAAGACCGGTGCCTATATTTTCGATGAGCGTATGGTGCCGAATGAAGAAGTGAAGAATTTTTTAAAAGATTGACGTCTTTTTACAATAGTAGGCTAAGCGTGGGAGAAACATCATTTCTCCCACGCTGTTTTTTGTTGTATGTTGCCATGTTTCTCGTTTAATTACATTATCTTTGCTTGTAAATATTCTAACGCATGCGTAAAAAGATTTCTTTACTATTATTCTCTGCTATCTTTACGTCGATTCATGCCGTGTTGGCGCAAAACGTGTCGGGAACGATTACAGCGGATGGAAAACCCGTGAAAGGCGTGGCTGTCTCCGATGGCTTTGAGGTGGTGCGAACAAATGATGAGGGGCAATATGCTTTTACATCCAACAAACGCAATGGATATGTATTCTATACATTGCCATCCGGTTATGAACCCGAAGTGAAGAACGGTTTCGCCCCTCAGTTTTGGCAACCTCTGACATCCACGGACGTTGCCGAAAAGGAAATGCACCATTTTAGATTGAAGAAGGTTCGCAACAAGAAATTCCGCTTGATAATAGGTTCCGACGCCCACCTTGCCAACCGCAGTCGTGATGAAAGCCAATTTTCTGACATGTTCATAAAAAGAGTCGAGGAGGAAAAGGCTTCAGCCGGCAAGACACCCGTGTATTCTACCATTCTCGGTGACATTTCATGGGACAACTACTGGTACAGCAACAATTATGACCTGTCCGATTTTATCCATACCCTGACAAAAAATCAGTATCCTGTTATTTTGTTTCCCGTAATGGGAAATCATGATAACGATGGTGCGACCTTGCACAATGACCATACGGATTTCAACGCAAGCAAGCCATTCCGAAAAATCATGGCTCCCAACTACTATTCATGCAATTTGGGACAAATTCATTATGTCGTGCTGGATGACATTTATTATATCAACAAGGACACGGGGAAAAAATATAGAAAGAACATTGTAGGAACGCGCAATTATGATGGCTACATTACAGAGGAACAACTGGAATGGCTCAGGAAAGACTTGGCCTTGATTGACAAGAATACGCCGGTCATCGTGGGTCTGCACATTCCCGTGTGGCGTTTGGACAAACATTTCAATCCGGTTGAAGGATTGACACAACGTCACAATTCCACGGAGAAACTGTGCGACATTTTGAAACCTTTCAAGAACGTACAAATTGTG
>DCGD01000038.1:13081-14314 GCA_002315195.1 Prevotellaceae bacterium UBA1787
CATGCATTACAATTATCATTGTCATCCCGCGAAATACCCGAATGTGCATGAATACAACATCGGCGCCATTTGCGCAACGTGGTGGAACACGGGCTATGAAACAGGCCGCCATATTTGCAAGGATGGTTCGCCCGGTGGCTATGCGGTGTATTATGTCAACGGCAAGAAAATTCGTTGGGAATACCATTCCATGGAAAGAAAGGAAAATCCCCAGTTCAGCGTTTACGACATGAACACTGTAAAGGCATATTACCTGAAAAACAATGTCGTAAGAAAGATGCTTGAACAATATCCCGCGCGTATGGATTATGGCAAATGGGAAGACAACATCGTGATGGTGAATGTCTATAATTATGACAAGGATTGGAAAATCGAAATTCGCGAAAAAGGAAAACCGCTTGAGCCAAAACGTGTGTTCGTGGAAGACCCTCTGCACACATTATCGTACGATGTACCCCTTTTTGCAAGAAGTGGAAAGTACGGCGAAGGGTCGGCAACCAATTACTGCTCGCACATGTTCCAAGTAAAATGCACCACCTCGGATGCTCCGATTTCCGTCAAGGTGACGGACAGCCATGGCAAAGTGTACAAGCGGAAAGTCTTGCGACCACTGCCCTACGACACTGAAATGAATCGATAATTTTATTTTTTGTTTCAATCATGAGAAAATATGTGTTAGGTATGTTGTGCATTTGCGCTTTGTGCGCATCTTGCATGAATAAAACAAAACAAGAGGAAGAAAAAACTACAGCAATGGAAGTAAAGTTTATCAAACAGGCAGTGACGGACGCCGCTGCCGTTCCCCAATGCCTTGACAGCGTAGGCATTGAGTTTAATGAGATTGGTTGTGTCAATTGGCCGGGTGCGTATCCTTACAAACCCGACGTGAAGTTCAGAATTGCCTATTGCGATTCGGGAATCCTGCTTCATTACAAAGTAACGGAACAAAGCGTCCGCGCCCGTTTCGCCAATGACAATGATTCTGTATGGACAGACAGTTGTGTGGAATTTTTCAGTCAGCCGGGCGGTGACGACATATACTACAATATTGAATGCAACTGCATTGGTACCGTTCTCATGGGTGCGGGTCCCTTACGCAGTGGGCGCGAACTTGCCAGCGAAGAAACATTGAAGCCTATCAGCCGTTGGTCTTCATTGGGAACAGATACTTTTGAGGAAATAGAAGGCGAAAAAACATGGGAACTGGCTTTGGTAGTACCGACTTCGGTATTT
>DCGD01000038.1:14346-16071 GCA_002315195.1 Prevotellaceae bacterium UBA1787
ATCAAATCCATGGCGGGCAAGACGGTGAAGGCTAATTTCTACAAGTGTGGAGACGCTTTGAAAGTACCGCATTTCATTTCATGGAATCCCATCACGATTGAAAAGCCGGATTTCCACCGTCCCGATTTCTTTGGAGAAATTCATTTTGAGAATTGATGGTGCATAACCACATTGACACAAAAAATCCCCACCCTTGCATGGATGGGGATTTTTTATGAGGGATGATTGTCTTTGGAATGATTTATTGTTGGCAGTTTTTTGGACACCAGGGCTTCAATGTCTTGAAGAAATCATTGCCCTTGTCATCTACAAGTATGAACGCAGGGAAATCCTTGACATCGATTTTCCAAATGGCTTCCATTCCAAGTTCGGGATATTCAATGCATTCAATGCTCTTGATGTTTGCCTTTGACAGGTATGCCGCCGCTCCACCAATGGAACCAAGGTAGAAGCCTCCGTATTTCTTGCAAGCGTCCGTGACGCATTGTGTGCGGTTGCCCTTGGCAATCATGACCAATGATCCACCGTTTTGCTGGAATAGGTCAACGTAGGGGTCCATGCGGTTGGCTGTGGTTGGGCCCATGGAGCCGCATGGCATCCCTTCAGGTGTCTTCGCGGGACCTGCGTACAAAACCGGATAGTCCTTGAAATATTGCGGCAGACCCTCGCCACGGTCCAGACGTTCCTTGAGTTTGGCATGCGCTATGTCGCGGGCTACTATGATGGAACCGGTGAGGTTCACGCGCGTGCTGACGGGATATTTTGAAAGTTCCTTGCAGACGTCGGCGATAGGTTGGTTGAGGTCAATGTTGATGGTTTCGCCTTCACCTTCGTTGCGAAGTTCTTGCGGGATAAGGCGCAAAGGGTTGTTGTCCATCTGCTCCAACCAAATGCCGTCCTTGTTGATTTTCGCCTTGATGTTGCGGTCTGCGGAACAACTGACGCCAAGACCGACGGGGCATGACGCGCCGTGACGCGGCAGACGGATGATGCGCACGTCGTGCGCAAGACATTTGCCTCCAAACTGCGCCCCGAGTCCAATCTTGTGCGCTTCCGCAAGAACGAGTTTTTCCAATTCCACATCGCGGAAAGCGCGTCCATATTCGTTGCCTGTCGTGGGCAGGTTGTCATAGTAATGCGTAGAGGCAAGTTTGACGGTTAGGAGATTCTTTTCCGCTGAAGTTCCGCCGATGACAAAAGCTATGTGGTAGGGAGGACAAGCCGCCGTTCCCAAGGTTTTCATTTTTTCCACGAGGAATGGAACCAATGTCGCCGGATTGAGTATCGCTTTTGTTTCCTGGTAGAGGTACGTCTTGTTGGCGGAGCCTCCACCTTTGGCAACGCAGAGGAAACGATATTCCATGCCTTCCGTGGCTTCGATGTCAATCTGGGCGGGGAGGTTGCAACGGGTGTTTACTTCCTCATACATGGTCAATGGGGCGTTTTGGCTGTAGCGCAGGTTGTCTTGTGTGTATGTGTCGTAAACACCGCGGGACAATGCTTCTTCGTCACAGAAACCCGTCCACACTTGCTGTCCTTTTTCTCCGTGGATAATGGCGGTTCCCGTATCTTGGCAGAACGGTAGAATACCTTTGCATGCCACGTCGGCGTTTCTCAGGAAAGTGAGCGCTACGAATTTGTCGTTGTCACTGGCCTCCGGGTCATTGAGTATGGCTGCAACTTGTTCATTGTGAACGGGGCGGAGCATGAATTCCACATCGTGGA
>DCGD01000072.1:0-4979 GCA_002315195.1 Prevotellaceae bacterium UBA1787
CAACTTTATGTTGCTCAGATACTTGAAAAGAATAATTAACAATAGTGTTGCGGAATTAAGGTTTTAGACAAGTAAGTGAATATATTTAACTTTGTGTCCACTATAAAAAGTATTTTTTGTAAAAATTAGTATTGATAATCAATGTGTTACAAAACAAAAAATCAAAAATTTTGACTTTTTCAAGGAGGCTCAACTTTGTAATGTTATTCTTGTTGACCATTTTGTCTCGTTCCACTTTCCTATTGTTGGCAGTGGGATAAACAAGTGGCGTTTTAATAGTTTGTCATACGAATAATATCATTACAAATGATTAAATGTCCCTCCATGGCACCTTGCGCGTATTGCACTACGTTAAGTAACAAAAAATGATAGTTGCCGTAGTGATTCAATTGAATTTCTTTTGTGTAAGAGAAAATTTTTTTATCTTTGCAGGCAGTTTTTATGGATTGATTGGCGCAATATGTACAATGAGATTATAGGACGTACCAAAGAGATTGTTTTGCTGAATGAACTCTATCAGTCAGGCAAAGCGGAATTGATAGCCGTATATGGGCGAAGGCGCATTGGCAAGACTTTTCTCATAGATAAATTGTTCAGGGAGAAGTATGATTTCTATATGACCGGCATTTATGAAGGTACCAAAAAAGAACAATTGGCAAATTTCGCCCACCAATTGGAAGTTTATTCGGGTCACAAAGTAAAGGCTCCAAAAGATTGGTTGGAAGCATTCTTTTCATTGCAATCCTATCTTGAGGGGAAACTACAGCAAGCGCGTGTTTTGGTCTTTATTGACGAACTACCATGGTTGGATACGCCACGTTCGCGATTTCTGAAGGCTTTCGAACTGTTTTGGAACGAATGGGCGTCAAAGCATGATAACGTAAAACTTATTGTATGCGGTAGTGCGACAACGTGGATGACCGGAAAACTGCTGGGAGACAAGGGTGGTTTGCACAATCGCGTGACTCAGCCAATATGTCTGCAGGCATTCAATCTCTCGGAGACAGAACGTTTTCTGAAATCACGGGGATTCGCTCTGTCAAAAAGACAGGTAGCGGAAACATACATGGCATTTGGAGGCACTCCATTCTATCTTGACATGATGCGCAAATCCCAAAGCATAGCACAAAATATTGACCGCCTGTTTTATGCTGCAGACGCACCACTGAGAACAGAGTATGGTTTCTTGTTCAAATCCCTGTTCAAAGAATCAACATTATACAGGAAGGTAGTCGAGTGCTTGTCAAAAAAGTTGAAAGGCATGACCCGCCAAGATATCCTTGCGGAAATAAAATGCGGGGATACGGGGTTCTTCTCAGAGGTTCTGACAGATTTATGCAACTGTGATTTTGTCCGCAAATACGCTGCATACGGAAAGGCGGAACGCGGAATGATGTATCAGCTGACAGATCTTTATTCCCTGTTTTACCTGCGCTTCGTCAAATCCTACAATGGAGGAGATGCGAGTTACTGGAGTCATAGACAGATGGATATATCGTCATGGGAAGGATACGCATTTGAGCAAGTCTGCCTGCATCATCTTCCACAGATACGCAAGAAACTTGGAATTTCGGGGGTTCTTGCTAATGTCTGCACACTCTCATGGACTGCATTCCAAGACTCCGCGGGGAAAAAATACCGGGGCGGACAGATTGACTTGATAATAGACCGAGGCGACAGAACCATCAACCTCTGTGAGATGAAATATTCTTCCGGCACATTCTCAATATCTTCGGACTACGCCGGGCGGATGAAAGAGCGGAAAGAAGCGTTCGCATCTTTGACCGGGACAAACAAATCCATTCATCTTACGATGATAACTGCAGAGGGCGTAGAACACAACGAAGGTTGGAACTCCATACAGAGTGAAGTGACGCTTGATGACCTTTTTGAAGAAACAGTATGATTTGGGACTGAAAACAAGACGGTTGGCACATTATGAAACGTCGGTCCCTCCCTTTCGGACAACCTTTTGAATTATAGGTTTTTGAAAAAATCATTTTGAAAAGTTAAAAAAAATGAAACGTCGTTTTTTCATCGCAAAAAAATTTTTCCATCCAAAAAAACTACATATTTTTGCAGCGTAATCATTCACAATTAACCCAAGTACCATTATGATGACAATCGCAAAAAAGATCGTCCTGGCATTGTTCTGTGTCCAGGCAATTAGTTTGACCGCATGCGCCGACAAAGAAAAGATTATCACCATTGCCGAACTGCCCGCCGCCGCACAAACTTTTGTACAGAAGCATTTCGGAAAATCCAACGTCAGTGTGGTAAAGAAAGAAATGGAAATTTTGGAAACCAGCTACGATGTCGTCATGAAAGACGGCAGCAAGATTGAGTTTGACAAAAAGGGGGTATGGACTGAAGTGAAATGCCGCAACAAGGCGGTACCGGCGGCCATCGTCCCCAAGAACATCAGCGAATGCGTAAAGAAGAACTATCCGAACGTGTCCATTCTGAGCATCGAAAAAGACAGAACGAAAACCGAGGTTACCCTTTCCAACAAACTTGAACTCACTTTCAACAAGCAAGGCGCCCTGATTGACATAGACGATTGACCCATCATGCCGGACACTTTCCAGACAACACGATAGGAACATTCCGTTTGGATGTCCAAACGGAATTGGACACAAGCACCCCACCGATTTCCTCGGTGGGGTTTCGTTGCGACAACGCATCATTCCAAACCCACGCCGCTCCCACGACTCATAAGAAATGGGACCTTCCCGGTTGCCTATCCAATAGCTCCATCGAAATTCGGCTGTCATGCCATATGTCTTTGGTTGGATTGCACTTGGTTGGCATCTTCAAAAATGGCAAGACCGCGGTGAACAAGACGCATAGAAAAGTTTTCCGACAAATTTATTGGTTTTTGTTATCGGACTTGTGGTGGATTTTGTACTTTTGTCAGTGAAACCATATTTTCATGTCAATGAAGGATGATATTTCTTCTGAAAGTATTTCAAGACAACTTGCCTTTCTGAGGGATCTTGCGGCGAACAACAACCGCGAGTGGTTCTTGGAGAACAAATTGCGCTATGAAGAAGCAAATAGCGGGTTCGATGGGCTTTGCAAAGTCCTGATTGCTTCCATTGGTGAATTTGATGACACCGTGCGCCACCTTTCGCCGAAAGACTGCACATGGCGCATATATCGCGATGTGCGCTTTTCACATGACAAGTCGCCTTACAAACGCCATTTTGGATGCTATGTCAGCGCAAGGGGCAAGAAATCCTATCATGGCGGCTACTATTTTCATTTGGAGCCCGGAGCTTGCATGGTGGCGGAAGGCTGCTGGGAATTGCCGACGAGGCTGTTGAACATGGTGCGTCAGAACATAGTGGATGGCATCGACGATTTCCGCGCCATTGTGGAAGATGAAAAATTCAGCAGACTCTACAAGGCGGTGACGTTCCAACCGTTGAAGGTGATGCCGCATGGCATAGATCGTTCATTTCCCTATCCTCAGTATGTGAAATGCCGTAACTACTGCGTGGACCATGGTTTGGAAGATGATTTCTTCAAGCGTAAGGATTGGCTGGAATGCGTTGTGGAAGATTTCAAGGTGATGAAACCTTTTTTGGATTTTGTGAACGACATCGTGGATGATTATATTTAGGTTAAACAATAACGAAATGAAAACACAGTTTATTTTTTTGTCAGCCATTGTCGGCTTGTCAATGTATGGTTGTAGCAGTGTGCCTATCACGGGACGCAGCCAGTTGAATTTGGTGTCCGATGCGGACGTGCTTTCTTCCAGTCTTACGGAGTACCAGGGGTATATGGCAAGCGCCAAAGTTTCCACCAACAAGACCCAGAGCACCTTGGTTACGCAAGTGGGTACGCGCTTGGCCGCGGCGACGGAAACGTATCTTCGCAACAATGGCATGGAGTCGGAATTGAGCAATTTCGCATGGGAGTTCAATCTCGTGCAGGACGATGAGGTCAATGCTTTTTGCATGCCCGGCGGCAAGATTGTGGTGTATGAAGGACTGATGAAAGTCGTCTCGAGCGAAGACGAGTTGGCCGTCGTAATTGGCCATGAGGTGGCGCATGCCGTTGCCAAGCACAGCAATGAGCGCATGAGTCAGCAGGTTTTGGCACAGTATGGTTCAAGCATTCTTACCGCGGCCATTGCCAAGAAAAGCGCAGCCGTGCAAAGCTTGGCCGGAAAGATTTACGGATTGGGGACGCAGTATGGCGTGATGCTTCCATTCTCCCGCAAACAAGAGTACGAGGCGGATTACATGGGGACTATTTTGATGACCATAGCGGGCTACAATCCCGAAGCCGCCATTGCATTTTGGGAAAAAATGTCACAGACGGGCAGTTCGTCCGCGCCTGAATTCATGAGTTCACACCCCAGCGACGCCAACCGTATTTCCGCCCTTAAGAAAACCGTCGAGGACTTGAAGAAACTTTCCGCGCAGAATGCCGCAAACGCATCCGCCGCAAAAACTTCCGCCGCAAAAACTTCTTCCTCGACCTTGAGAATAAAGTAATAGCTAAGTCAAGGCGCAAGAAAGACTTTTGCAGTTTCACCACCTTCGGAAAAAGTCGGTGGTGAAACTGCAAAGTTTTTTTCACAAATCATGAGGCGGCTGCTGGTTGCACTCCCTGTTGGGAAATTTCAGGTCGGGTTCATTGGGGCGTTGTTCGTTCATGTGTTCAAGAAAGGAACGGATGTCGTTCTGCACCCTTTTGTAGAGTGGCGCCCTGTGGTAGTCCGTGTGTTTGCGGAGCATCTCTTCAGGCTTTCCAGTGGAATGTTGGTATCCCGCCAACTCGTTCATGTACTGCTTTTCATGGTTCGCCAGATGCAGTATTTCGCGCTCACGTTCCCGACGGAGCAGTGTGCATACTTCCAACAAGAGCGGTGTCACCACCTTTTCAAACAAGTCGTGGCCGCGGACGTACAAATAGGTGTCCTCTGGCGTCAGACCCAGTTCCTGCAGTTCCTCGCGCAGCGCCTG
>DCGD01000072.1:4991-8322 GCA_002315195.1 Prevotellaceae bacterium UBA1787
GCCTGGTAGCCGCCCTTTGCCATGGGGAAGGTTCGCTGCAGCCAGGCGACCTTGCTGTTTACTTTTTTCTCAACATCGGAGAGAATGTGGTCGGGACGTTGGATGTTGGGCGAGTGGATTTCCATGGCGTGGCACAAATCAAGCATGGAAAATTGAGCGTTGCACTTGTTTTTATAGCACCATATTGACCAAATGAATATGGGAAAAACAATTCTTGACCATGCTTTCATGAATTGCTCAAAATCGAAGATTACATGGTCGTTCAGCGTTGCCATGACGCATACATTGTGCAGCGACGGTGCGTAACACTGGAAATTTTCGATGGCGTAGGCGTAGGTGTGAAAAACGTAGGGGTTGTGGCATACCACGTTTGATATGTTCGTCGCCCCCTGCAGAAGGTAATCATAGTCGGCATCCACACATACTATCATGTTTTCTCCCGCCCCCTTTCCCAAAGTGTTCATGATGGCGCATTTTTTACCTTTTTGCAAGGAGGTACGGGACGGCAGCATGATTTCAAAGCACAATTCCTCGGTTTCAAATCCGTTGAGAAGCGCTCTCCAAAACATGACGTCGTCGTAGCCTTCCACATAAACTACGATTTTCCTTTTGCGTGTCTTGGAATTGAGTTTCCCCGCGGCGCCGATGTAGTTTGAATTGATGTTTTCAACAAGCCGTTTTGCCATGGTCAAACTTTAATCTGTCGTAATGTCAGTCACCTCGGTTACGGTGTCCGTCCAACCATTCATGACCAAAGCCGGTGAGTGGGTGGTGAGAATGATTTGGACGTTAGGGTTGAGAATTTTGATGATGTTGATGAGTTTTCCCTGCCACTCTACGTGCAGGCTCACTTCCGGCTCGTCCAAGACAAGCACATGGGGCATTCTGTTCTGAAGCAGAACGGTAAGGAGGATAATTATCATTTGCTTCTCCCCGGAAGACAAGGCATAGGGGGAGAGTTTTTGGTCATATTGCATGAAGCGCATTTCGTTGCTGTTTCGGTCTATGTATTTTTCGGTGTCGGCGAAAAGTTCGTCGATCAAGTTTTGGAACTGAAACTTGGGGGTGGAGATTTCCACGGCCTTCATCTGTGCGTCGGGCAAACCGCTCGTAAGCGCGGAGATGATGCGGTTGCCAATGTTCACCTGATAGTCAAGGTATTTGCGTTGCAGTTCATATATGCGCCAATCCATCTCGCTGCGTATGCCCTCCTCGTTGATTTTTGAAAGTATGGAGGCGGGCACGAGTCCGTTGTCGAAAGTCCGGATGACGTCAAAGCGTATGGCGTTCGCTTCCTTGGGATAAAATTCCAAGGCGACGCCCGGTATGTCATCCACTCTTCCAATGTTGTTCTTGTGCCGGATCCCGCTCACAATGCGGTTGAGAATGGTACTCTTTCCCACGCCGTTCACACCGCTGAGAATGTTTACCTCAGGGTTCAGTTCCCATACGATGTGTTTTCTTCCCGCCCATAGGTTTTGGATTTCTATTCTTTTGATGTATTGTGCAAACTTTTGCATGTTCGTGCCGTTTTTGAATGACTTTTAGGACTTTTGCAAAGGTATATCAAAAAATGAATAGACACAATAAAAAAGCGCGTGAATTTCACGCGCTTTTTGTAATTGGAACGGGTTGCTGGAAAGTTACTACTCTGCGGCAGGTGTCTCTGATGTCTCTGATGTCTCTGCGGCTGCGGCCTGCGCGGCTGCCTCTGCGGCTGCTCTTGCGGCTGCGGCTTTCTTTTCAGCCACTTTCTGGGCAATGGCTTCGTTGACTTTCTTTTCAGCTTCCAGGCGGCTTGCCACTTCAGTTTTCTTTGTGTCTGCTTCCTTGGCGATGACCTTGCTCAATTTCGCTGTCTTCTCATTCTTCCAAGCGTTGAATTTTTCCTGAACGGTTGCTTCGTCGAATGCGCCCTTGCGGACACCCGTGCGCAGATGCTTCATCAACAACACGCCTTCGTGTGAAAGGATGCTGCGGACGGTGTCGGTAGGCTGCGCGCCAACCTCCAGCCAATAGAGGGCACGATCAAAATTCAAATCTACCGTCGAGGGATTTGTGTTAGGATTGTAGGTTCCCAATTTCTCCGTAAACTTACCATCACGTGGAGCGTTTACGTCTGCGATAACGATGCTGTAGAAAGCATAGCTTTTACGACCGTTACGCTGCAATCTCATTTTTGTTGCCATAGATATATATTGTTAATAGGTTTGAACATGCTGCCAACTCGTGACAGCGGCTGCAAAATTACCATTAATTTTGGAAACAACCTTGGTTTTGCCGCATTAATTTACACAAGCGAGGCATTCGATGACGTATTTTCCCTGTTTTTTTGGAACAATATAGACATATTTGATTTTGTGATGTTTCAACTACACCTTCCTTTCATGTCAAATTTTTCTCTTCCTGCAAGGCCGGAACACAATGCCGTTTGAAATCCGTTGTCATTTCGTTGCTTTCAGGCAGGCCTTTGTCAGGTAAACCATCAGCAGTATGTAGGCTATCAATGAAACAACATTGCTTCCCGCGCTGGCAAGCCACCATTCATTGATGGGGTTGAAGCCTACGAAGCGAAGTATGGCGCTGACAACGCCCATCAACGCTCCGCCGGCAATGAAACCGGAAGTCAGAAGCGTACCGAGGTCGCCGCGTTTCTTGTTGATGGTTTCATCCTTGCTCCGGGTGGTGACATACCAGTTGATCAGGCCACCTGCGAGCAAAGGCAAGTTTAAATCCAAGGGTATGAACATGCCGAGCGCGAAAGCGAGGGCCGATATACCGCAACAATCCAGGATTATGGCAATCAACGCTCCTATTCCATACAGAAGCCAGTGTGTTCCCTGTCCGCTCATCAATGGTTCGATGACGGCGGCCATCGCATTGGCCTGCGGCGCGGCCAACTGTCCGCTGGTGAAGCCGTATGTGCTGTTGAGCAGCATGATAACCCCGCCGACGGTGGCGGCGCTGACGAGTATGCCGAGGAATTTGTATGTCTCCTGCTTGCGCGGCGTGGAGCCCAGCCAGTAACCAATTTTCAAGTCCGTCACAAAACTTCCCGCCGTGGAAAGCGCCGTACAGACAACGCCGCCCATCAACAAGGCGGCGACCATTCCGGCTGCGCCTTTCAAACCGACCGCCACCATGATGATGGAAGCCAGAATGAGCGTCATGAGCGTCATGCCCGATACGGGATTGCTTCCCACAATGGCAATGGCATTGGCGGCGACGGTGGTGAAGAGAAACGCGATGAAGGCGACCACGAGAATGGCGACGGCGGCAAAAAGGATGTTGCCGTTCATGACGCCAAAGAAGAAAAAGGCGAAGATGACAA
>DCGD01000153.1 GCA_002315195.1 Prevotellaceae bacterium UBA1787
GTACGCGTTTCTTGCCGATGCCGGTCACCTCGTAGAGGCGTTCGATATTGTCTTCGATAATCTCAATGGTGTCAGTTCCGAATTTTTCGACAATCAAATGGGCGAACTTGGGTCCGATCCCTTTAACCAAACTGCTGCCAAGGTACTTTTCAATGCCGTAGGCGGTGGCCGGCATGACCACTTCCCAAGTCTCGGCGACGAACTGCCTTCCGTAGCGTTTGTCCATTTTCCAATCACCTTCGCACAGCAGCACCGCCCCAACTGGAACGTCCAGCAGGTTTCCTACCAAGGTCACGGGTTCATTGAAGTCCTTGACCCTTGTCTTCATCACGGAATAACCGTTCTCTTGGTTTTGGTAGGTGATGTGGTCTATGACGCAACGCAGTTTAGTCATTTGTTATGTGATTTCTTTGTTTTTGCGACGCGATGCCGGTGGTGGTATTCAGAAAGTATGTGTCAGTTTTTGCTCCATGTCATTTTGACGTGGGGTATGCCATCGAGCATGAACGTGTTGGAGGACTGCCTGAATCCCACGCTTTCATAGAATCCTTTGGCATATTCCTGTGCTTCGATGTCAATGACCTTTGCGTTGAAGCACTCTACGGCTGTTTCGATGGCGTAAAGCATGATTCGCTTTCCATAGCCTTTTCCGCGTACCGTGGTGATGACCCTTCCGATGGAAATCTCTGTCATGTGGGTGCCGGCGGGGCATACGCGGGCGAGGGCGACGATTTTATTGTTCTCCTCCATCCAGAGATGGATGGAATTTTGGTCGTCATAGTCCAAGTCCTGATAGACGCAGTTCTGTTCCACTACGAATACTTCGCTGCGAACGCTCAGGAGTGCGTAGAGTTCGTTTGTGTTCAGTTCCTGGAAAGTTTTCCTGTGCAAGATGATGCTCATGATGTTGGTGATTGCTTCGTTTCAACCTATTGCAATGAAAAGAATTTCGGACAATCAAATCCATTCGAAATTCTCTTTTCCTGCGCCGATTTCAAAATGCAGTTTGGCTATGCCCAGGTCCATCCAAGTGTAGCCAATCATGGAGAATCCCCTTTCGGCTTTTACCCTGTGGGTACCGTCACGTTGAGGCGGGACATACTCGAAGTGGAATTTCTGCTGATTGACGGCCGAGGGTGCGAGGCGTGCCGCTTCCGCACCATTTCTGAACCATTCGGGCGTGGCGTTGTCGGCGTTGCTGATTTCGTGAACGGATTTCTTCTTCATGTTTCGTCCGGGGTCGTTGTGATGGCCCAGGGCAATCATGCAGGCAATCTTTTCGTTGCCGTCCAATTGGTACGCACCCTTAACCT
Source organism: Prevotellaceae bacterium UBA1787 (assembly GCA_002315195.1). Next base: position 1,314 of record DCGD01000153.1, read on the forward strand.
TGCGGTAGGAGAGGCCCGCCCAGCAAGAACCGAGCCCCAGCTGTTCCGCCAGCAAAACCAACATCTCCCCATAGTAGCCGATGCGTTCGTCGAGGTCATCTGCTTGTACGCCCGCCATGACCAAATAGTTCTCTACGCCGGAGAACGAACCATAGGCCAACATGCCGCTGAAACCCTTCGTCTCGTTGAGAACCAGCTGTATGTGTAGTCGTCCTTTCCGGTTGCACTCGTCAATTTTTGCCTGCAAGGTGCAGATGATGTCTTGTGAGAGCGGTCTGCTGACGTAGTGACGCACGCTATGGCGCGATTTGATGGCTTCAAGTAATGTCATGAGTTGCGAAATTACATATTTTTACGGATTCATGACGCCAACAAGCCTTGACATTCAGTTCCAAGGACCGATGGGTTAGGGGACGGTTCAGCCTTCTGTTTCGCTGAAGTGTGGCAAGTTTGCGGCGCATACGAAAACGCCCACAAAAATACAAAAAAAACATCGGACAACCATCATGCCGTGCGAACAATAAGCGGGACATGGGCTTTGGGACTTCATTTTTGCATTTCCCAAAATCCAACGCCGACAAAGCCAATTGTGCGGAGGTCAGCAGTCGATGATCTTGCTTCCGTCACATTTCAGATGTTTTGCATTTTTCAAGTGTGCCATAACCCTTTCCTTGTCTTCGGGATGGTAAGACAATTTGCCGGAGTTGGGGTATTTTTCAAAGTAAGGGTCGTTGCTCATGTAAAGTTCAACCGATTTTACGTTGTGGAAGACTTTGATGTCGTTGTAGTACTTGAGAATGGTGGACAGAACGCGTGGCAGCACCTTTATCCCCGTCTGTTGGTCTTCGAGTGAAAGAACCGCAATCACATGGTATTTGGGAAGGTTTGTCCTCTCCCCGCTTGGTTGGTGTTCCTGCGCGTGGTCATTACTGATTAGCTGCTTTCCGTCGCACTTGAGTTCTTCGGCGCCCTGCAGGTGCGCCATGACCTCTTCATAATCGACGTAGCAGACGTTGAGGGCGGAGGAGTTGGGGAAACGGTTGAAGAAGATGTCGTTGCTCATGAAGAGTTTGATGCTTTTCACCATATTGGAAGCACTGATTTGGTTGAAGTAGTTCAGGATTTTCGGCGAAATGCGTGGCAAGACCTTCAGCCCCGTCTTTCCGTTTGCCATCGATACGACGGCGACGACATGCCAGTGCTGTTTCGTGTCGTAAGTCTGTTCGATTTGTTCCGCCGTACCCTTGTGCGAGATGTTCAGGTGCCTGCCGTGCCTTTTGTTGATGTCGTTCATTAGGCGTTGGAAAATGTGACCGTGCGAAGAAGAATCTTCCAGGTGGTTGAATCCTATGTAGTAATGTATCATTTCGTGGATGATGGTGTCCTCGATCTCTCGTTCGGGCAAGTCAATGCGCGTGTTGATGCGCAGGCGGAAATTGTAACACTCGGTCATTCCATTCGGAAGTCTGCGTTTTTGGAAGGCGCAGACACCCAGGAAGGTCTTTGCGTCACTGAGTTCAATGGGAATTCGGGGAAGTTTCCCGGCAAACATCTTTCGGTTGAATTCATCGAATTTCCTTTCGATGTACGGAATGGTAGCTTTCATTAATCTTTTTTTGCGTTGTGGAATGGTATCTGCATTCTTTGGAACGGACCTATATGTTAGGAATACCCCTTCTCCAGAGTTCAAAATCAAGTTGCAAAGTTAGTCTTTTTTGTTCGATTAGAGTGTGTGGAAGAAGGGGAATTGACGGAAACACCACAGTTTTAGGCATTTGGCTTTGCTTTGACTAATAGTTTTCCATGGGTGCCAACACCGTTGCCATTATGCGCAAAGGTAAATCAAGTTCGTCTCAAATCGTGGGACAAATATCATAAAACAAAGTCGGAGTCCACTATAAAAGAATTTATTGTAAACAATGAGCATTGATAATCAATATGTTACAAATAAAAAATAACCTTTCACAGTAGACTCATTTTCGGATTTATGGAATTATGCGTATTGTGCTACTTGAGTTGTGGCCTTCCTGGATTACCTGTATTTGGACTGGAATTTGTTCCTGCAGTTCTTCCACATGGCTGATGATGCCGACGTGTCGACCGGTTTTTGAATGAAGTGAGCGCAAAGTATCGATGGCCTTTTGCAATGGCTCTCCGCTGAGCGTGCCAAAACCTTCGTCGATGAAAAGAGTATCGACCTGCCATTCCCGACCTATGTCGCTCAATGCCAGTGCCAACGAGAGGGAAACGAGGAAACTCTCACCGCCGGATATGGTACTTGCCGCTCGGGAGACGAAACCTTGGTAGGCGTCTTCAATCGAGATGACGAACGTACCGGGATTAACTTTCAGCGTATAGCGGTCGGTCAGTGTCCTCATGTAACAGTTGGCAGAATGAATAAGGTTGGTCAGGACATAACTTTGTGCAATCTTGCGGAAAGTACTGCCTGTTGCGCTGCCAATCAATTGGTTCAGTCTTGACCATTTCTGATAAACCATTTTCTTGTCGGCCGCCGCTTGGATGAGCATTCCCAACTGTTGTTTGTAACGTGCATCCGTTTTCAGTTCCTGGTTGATGGAACCTTTCCGTTCACTCATCTCAACCAGTTGTTTTTTGTATTCCTCAATGCGTTTTATGAGTTTGTCAAGAACATCTTCTTCAGTCAGTTCAGGCTTCTTCTGTTGATGTGCTTTCAGGAGGTCCTTTGCATCGACGAGCAATGTTTTCTTTGCTACAACGGCATCACGCTTTGTTTTTAATTCTCCATCCTTGATATTAATATCATTATAAGTATGGGTGTTAAGGAATTTCAGGCGTTCAATTGTCATGGGGGTGTTCTCAATGAGGAATTTATCAAGATGGGTCTTGTTTTCCATGTAGCTGTTTTCCGCCGAATTCAATTGAGTGAGCGTTTTGGCGACCTTGTTGTTGATGCCATTGGCTTTGTCAAGCAAGTTGTCCACCGGCGATGCTTCCGTAGCTCTGATGTCATTCCAAGCGGGTATGGCCGCCAAGATAGTACCCATCACGGAATTGACATTTTGAATGTTTGTATTGACGGTTGTCAGTCTGGAGGTCAGGACTTGTTTTTTTTGGTTGTTTGCCTTGTATGTATTTGTTGCTTGAGTGAGAATATCACAAAACGCTTTTGGCGATTCGTTCCAATCCACATCCCAGTGGCCAACGACAAGTTGACTCACCATCAGTTCCGCTTTCTCCATTTCGCCCTTTTTCGTGTTGATGAGTATGACTTTGGTATTGATGCGTCCCCTGCACGCTTCCACAGCATTATGGGCTTCATTACGTTTGTTTTCCGAAGATTTTACACTCTTTCGCTTTTTATCGAGTTCTTTACGCAAGTTCTTAACCCGGGTTTCTTTTGTGTCGCCTTCATTGATTTTCGTGGTCAGTTCAACTTTGAGTTTATTGTTGCGAGTTTTCAATGTTTCAAGTTTAGGCAAGGTGGTGTCGTCCAGCATTTCAATGCCACAAACCTTGCATGCTTCCAATGCTTTCTCTTCTGCAACAACAACTGTCCTGTCTTCATCCAATGCTTTAATATCTCGTCCATAAGTCTTTGATTCAGTTCTTGTTTCAGTTTCCAATCTTGTTTTTTCGTTTACCAATCTCTTGTATTCCTCCTCCGCTTCATCATACGCATTCCGCAAACCACCAACGAGGGCGGACAGTTCTTCCTCGTGTGGCAAGTTGTTCTCAATCTTTTGGCGACAAACGGGACAGGTGTCGCCTATTTGAAGTTTCAGGCGCAGGGTAGAGGCAAACTTGTCCACGGTGTCTTTCTGCTTGTCAAGATCTTCCTTGCGAACATTCATCTTGATTTCCGCGTCATGGATGGGTGCGTTCATTTCCGCGAGTTGCTTTTTCTTCTCATTGATGGCTTCAAGTCGTACGACAAGGTCTTGGCGTTTGGTTTCCATTTGCTGCTTGGCGGAAGCCAATGAATCAACACGTTCCTTGGCGGTACGGATGTTTCTCAACAACTCATTGATTGTCTCAAGTTGTTTGCGCAGTTCCTGAAGGTTGAGTGCCGTGACCTCGTCTTCTTGTCTCCTTACTTCTGTCTCCTTCTCTTCTAAGGCTTTATTTTCAGATGAGTTTTCCTTTTCGGCTTTTTCAAGTGCCGGAACCAGAACCTTTTCCAACGACATGTTCTCCTGCTCCATCTCACTGTTGTGCTTTGCAATGGCTTTTCGGCTTGCCATTATGGTTTTCAGGAAACCAACAATAGTTTGGGCATTCTCATAGACGGAGGTCTTTTCGTTTTCGCCAACAAGGTACTTGTCAATGGTCTCAATCTCTTTGGCAATTCCTTTGGCTTCATTTTCGGCATATATCCGTCCACCGATGATGTCGGCAAAATCTGTCTCCAGTTCTTCCAATTCCTTTTTCAAGTCAGTTTTGGCTTTGTTCGCCCTGTTCGCCTCGGTCATCCAAAGTCGGGCGTCAATGGTAGCGTTCCACTCCTTTATGAGTGTTTCCTTCATCTTGAAAGCCTCACTTTCGATGATTTCCGTAGCTTTTTTCAAATTCTCCTCGGCTTCGGCGACTTTCTGCGTCAATGTAGCGTCAGTGTCAATCCACTCTTGTTTGGCGCGGTCATTTTCGCTTTTCGCCTCGATTTCCTTTTGCCGGGTGTCGAGTTCCGCAATCTGTTTCTTCTTTTCTTCAATCTCTTCATCAGGGAGCGTGCTGATGCCGTCCACTTTGCGTTTGGCATCTTCCCAGTCTTGTTTCTTCAGGTTGGTAAGTTCGAAAACCTTGGCGCCAAAGNNTTCTTGCCTGTGATTTCAAAAACTTTCCTGCCAATTTTCGAATAGACATCCACGCCTGTGATCTTCTCCAGGATTTCGGCTTTCTCGTTGTCTTTGCTGTTCAGGAAACGGGTAAATTCGCCTTGGGCCAACATGGTGGTACGGCAGAATTGGTTGAAGTCCAAACCGACGGCGGCACGTATTTCAATTTTAATTTCAGCATCCTTAGACAAGGTGACATTTGTGTCCAAGTTCTTCAATTCCCATGTTTTCGTCTTTATCGAACCACTGACTTTCTTGTATGCGCGAGCCACCGCCCAAGTCGCTTCATAGTTCACCCGATTGCTACCTATGAACGTGAGCGAAACAGAAGCTTCGGTAGTGTTTCGACGCATCAACTGTCGGGGATCGTCAATCTTCACCTCTGTCTTTGAATCCATTGTGGCTCCTTGCATCTTGGTGCTGTCGAGTCGGGGCGTGTCCGCATAGAGCGCCAGACAGATGGCATCAAGAATGGTCGATTTTCCCGCGCCCGTCTTGCCGGTGATCAGGAACACCTTGCTGTCTGCCAACGGCGATGCCTCGAAGTCGATGACGGCATCTTTAATAGATGCGATGTTGTGGATGGTAAGTTTCCGTAATTTCATAGTCTCGTCGTGTGAATTTTCTACATTCTGCTTTCTTCTTTCAAAAGGTTGAGCGTTTCCTTGAACAAATCTTTCATGTCGTCGTCGAACTCTTTACCCAAATCCTCCGCATACCGCATGGCGATGTCTATGGGTTCTTCGGTTTTGAATTCTTGAACCGACAGAACCTTCGCTTTTCTTTCCGTGGGTTTCGAACGTTGGGTATTGATAACGCAGAACCTGCATTTTTTTTGTTCGCATATCTGTTGGGCCTCTGCACTTGCTTCAACGGGAAGAAAGTCTTCAACCTCAACATTCAGGCGAATATACGCATCCATGTCGCTTGGAAATTTCTCAAGCAGTGTCTTGGCATCTTTCCATGTAGCCACACCCTTGGCTGGAAGCGTAACCAAAGGCCGGCGCGCTTCAATCACGATCTCTTTGACGGTCGGTTCTTTACCATGTCCGGCAATTTCCACTATGGAAACAGAATGTGCATAGTTCTCGTCAAAGCTTATCGGAATGGGCGTACCTGAGTATCGCACTCTGTGATGGCCGCCTTGAACGAATTGCCCGTGATGGATGTGACCGAGAGCGAGATAATCATATCCTGTACCCAAGTCGTCCAGGTTGTAGGCATCGATGCCGCCTACGGACAATTCAGTAGCGTTCTCATGTCCGGCGAAGTCACATCCCATGACGGTAGTGTGCGCCGTCATGATAACTGGCACGTTGTCGTGATTCTTATCCTTGACATCGTCAAGCAACGCTTGAAACAAGCCTTTCGGCATGTTCCTTTCGTTTACATAAGGGATGGCAATCACAAAGCCTTTTCCGGGCACCTCGACAATCAGTTCATCCTTCAGGTTGGCATCGACGCCCCCTATGGTAAAAACCTTCAAGGCTTTCCACGGGGTGCGGAAAATGTCGTGCCTTGTTCCGCTGTCATGGTTTCCCGCGGTTATGATTATTGTCATTCCCGGATTAGCG
>DCGD01000071.1 GCA_002315195.1 Prevotellaceae bacterium UBA1787
TGCAGGAAAGGAGTAGTTCAGTCTCAGCATCGTTCCTGCCATTGAACTTTCGGAATTGAGCGACCGCAAATACATGATGTATCTCTTCATGTCCATCCAAAAGAAATTCGGCTATATAGATGTCACATTCTCAAACAATAGGAATTTGGTCGAACTGACCTAAGTGCTATATTCGTCACCGCCGTGAAAAGTTTGAAATACACTTCGGCATGACATTGTCGAATTGGAGAGTGACCGCAAGACCATACACCGTCCACGGACGGCGCCGCGCATGTATCCCAAAACCTCATACATTCAGGTGTGAGAGTATGTCAAAAACAACATTTCAACTAAAATGAGAGTAAAGAAAAAATTATTTCAGATTAACATTTTTTAATACAATATTTTTTTCCGTGAACATTTCTCACAGTACTTTTGCAGTGAACATGTTCTTGCTTGATAAACTCTCACGAAGTACAAGTGGAGTGATATTGTTTAACTAATAAAAAAACGTTATGACTACAAAAAAAAAATTTTCTGTCCCGATAAAGGAAGGGGAGACGGATTTGGTGAGTAAAGATGATTTGAAAACAATGACAGAAAATTTATCAAATTCAGGTAGCATTATACGTTATTCCAATGCAGACAGTTTACCTTTTGAAGGTAATGTTAGAATTGATGAATATTCAACGACCGCCTATGGCAGTGCCGCATGGATTGCCAACATAGTTGAAGATTATGTACATGGATCAGGTAGTGCCCCCAAGGTGTCCGTTTCTTTTTCATGGGTGAATTTTACTGCAAATCTCAGTAGTAATACTATTATCGAACCTGCATCTGTCTCAAATTGTACCAAAACTATCGTTATCGGTGGTATTTCTTCAATGCTGTTTTCCAATTGCAGTGGTTCCCAAATACTACATAACGATTCAGGAGATAGTGTTCTGACAGGAAAAGCAAATGGTTTACACATTAAGATTGAAGAAACTATTAGAGACAATGAGACTGGAAATATCATAAGCAATTCCACACTTTTTGAATGTTTCAACGCGACCTTGAATGTTGAAATTAGGATGTGGTATAGTATGGTATTGCAATCATTTCATATAGATACTTGTTCAATATCAATATCTTACGAGAATTCCTAATAAAATTATAAAAGGCGCAGGTGATTTCGTTGACTTTTTCAACATTTCTCCTGCGCCAAGATTAATTACATATACACAATTGGGTCCGCCATGAACAAATCTTATTTTTTCACATTAGTTCTCATTGTAATTAGCATGTTAAGTTCATGCAAAGGCAAGTCATTGGCATTTTATGATTACGACTATTTTGGAGGTCCGTTCACAAATGCGGGACCTTGGATGTACACGCCCGTTTATACATCACCTTCCTTTTCCAGGGGTCCATCCATGGATGACGTGATTTTCAGAGGCGAGACTTTGTCCGTCTATAAGTGCAAGGAAAAAATCTTTTTAGGAGAAAACGTGCAAGAAAACACAGAAAAATTGACAAAGATTGTAAACAGCTTGCAACAAAGATTGAATGAACGTGTAAGTTTTCGTGCCGACTTCCTTCAGGGATTTTATGCGGATTTATACAAATTGAACTCTGAAACCTTTGCCGACAAGTATAAGCGGCATTGCTCCAGGGAACTTCTGAAACGCATGAAGAACCTATACAGGGAAATGCATGGAATGGGGAAAAAGGACTACGCATGGGTTATTTTCGGAGACAACAAGGTTCACCAAGATGAAAAATTTCCCATATCTTTCCTCAATGCCCAATGGGATAAGTTTGACCGGCAACAAGCCGATTTCATGTATGCTTCATGGGAAAAAAACCGCATCACAAGGTATGAATACCCCTACTACAACCAGGAAGACAATTGGTATGAGGTAAGGCTGAATGACAAGCCGGTTTATATAAGGGTTGAAGGTGTGGATAAGAAACATGTCGCCATTACGGGAGTAGTTAATCCAATTCTAAATGTATGGATTAAAACGCAGTACGACAGATGAACCATCCCATTTCCGTTCTTGCCCCAAACCTTGCACGGAGAACAGACAGGAAATCAGCGCTGGAAGCTCAGTTTGCAGGAAAGAAGGAGTTCAGTCTCAGCATCGTACCTGCCATTGAGCATCCTCTGCGCGGTGCTTGGGGATTGTGGCGGACGTTCATCAAGATAGTCAAGAGTCAAAAGGATGCGGATGTCCCATTTTTTGTATTTTGTGAGGATGACCATACGTTTACCGATGATTATACCTTTGAACGTCTGAACGCTTCCATTCTAAAGGCGGATGCGTTCGGAGCGGATATTCTTTCAGGAGGTGTGAGCTGGTTCCGAGACGCTTTCCAATGTGGCGGAAATCTTTTTTGGCTGGACCGCTTCAATGGTATGCAGTTCACCGTCATTTTCCGCCGATTTTACGACAGAATACTTGAAGCAAACAAGTCGGAGGGCTATGTTACCGACATAAGGCTTTCGGAATTGAGCGACCGCATATTCATGATGTATCCTTTCATATCCATCCAAAAGGAATTCGGCTATTCGGATGTTACATTCTCAAACAACAAAGAGGGTCAGGTGCAGTCGCTTTTCGAACTATCCATGGCAAAGTTCCGCATCATGGACGATGTAAGGCGCAAACTGGAAAACTAACCGATGGCTATGAGGAACGAATACGATGAAATGGTGATTCCCACATACATACTGCGTGCGGCTGAACAATCGAACGACGACAGGATTATCAACGGCCGATTTGGCAATCATGCGGAATTTGACCTTCGCTTTTTGGACGGTAGCGACGACTCTGAAGAACGCTTCCGCATTTGCCTGTATGATGCTTTACGGGAAGCCGACAACGAGAAATTTGACGTGATGTTGTTCTGTCGCGGTGGCGTTGCGCTGACATCGGACTACCAGCGCGACACATTCCTGGACAGCATGACAGCAGCCGCGCAGAAAGGTGCGCAGGTCATGTATGCGGATGTCGGGGATTTCGGCTGCGCGGTTCCGTATGGGGAGCATTTGTGGTGGGTTGATTGGACAAGGGAATGGAGCATGATGGCTATTTTCCGTCCTGCTTTCAAAATCATTCTGCAAAGTCGGGACAGCTTGGAAAACCTTGACGCGGTACTTTCCGAAACACTGTGCAACAAGTTCCTGCTCTTTCCATTTATGGCGGAAAGAGGGTCAAAAGAATCGGAAAACACCATCGTCTTGGCATCATCGCATAAACCTTCGGCAAAAGAAAGGTTGGAAAAACTGCGCATGATGGCAAAATCGCTTTGCGAAAAAAAGTCGTTCCATTAGGTAAGATTGATAGTTGTCTGAGATTACCGTTCTTTGATTACCTTGATGGTGGTTGGCTTCATTTCCTTGCCATTTCAAGTTGGTTGTGTACCAGACTGTAGTAGTAGCCGCCCTTTTTCGTCAGTTCCTCGTGTGTGCCCTGTTCCACAATCCTCCCTTGCCTCAGCACGATGATGTTGTCGGCATTTCTTACTGTGGACAGTCTGTGGGCGATGACCACCATCGTGCGGTCCCGGAACAGCCGTTCCATGTTCTCCGTAATCTTTCTCTCGTTCTCCGCATCCAACGAACTTGTCGCCTCGTCCAGGAGGATGTACTGCGGATTTTTGTAGATTGCCCTTGCCAGCATCAGCCGCTGCTTTTCTCCGCCGCTTATGCCCGTTCCGTCACGCCCTACCTTCGTTTCCACACCGAGCGGAAGACGGTCGGTATATTCCCTGAGGCAGGCAGAGTCAATGGCTTTCTCCATTCTTTGCCTGTCAAAGTCTCTTCCGAGGGTGATGTTGCGCTTTATGGTGTCGGAAAACACGAAGTTCTCCTGCATGACAATTCCGCAGGCATCGCGTACGGAGTTTGCGGAGTATTTCCTGAGGTCGGTGTCCCCGAACGTGATGCTGCCTCCCGTAGGCTCGTAGTATTTCAGCAAGAGTTTCATCAGCGTAGTCTTTCCGCTGCCGCTCTCTCCTACGATGGCGGTCGTCTTTCCTGCGGGAATGGTAAAGGAAACATGGTCTATGGCGGGCTTGCCGATGTTTCCCGTATAGGAGAACGAAAGGTCATTCACGCGAATGTCTTTCGCTCTTGTTCTTTCCAGTTCCGAATGATTTTTTGTGTCTTCATCCTCACAAAGGTGTACCTCCTCGCTTCTTTCAAGGCTGATTTTCGCATCTTGAAAACTTTGGAGGAAACTGATCAGGTTCCCGAGTGGACCGTTCACCTGTCCGATGATGTTCGATATGCTCATCATCATGCCCAAAGTCAGCAGTCCCCCTACCACGTCCGAAGCAATCCAGAACGTGATGAGGATGTTCCTCAACTGTCCGATAGCCATGTAGCCGGTGCTTTGGATTTGACCGAGTTTCAGCGATTTCCTGCTCATCGCATACAGACGTTCCTGCATTTCGTTCCATTCCTTTATCTTGTAGTCCTCGAATCGGTTCAGTTTGATGTCAATGATGCCCGACATCAACTCGTACAGTTTGTTTTGGTTTTCGGCGCTGATGCGGAACTGTTCGTAGTCGAGTGCCTTCCTGCGACCGAAGAAATAGTTCATCCAAACAATGCTCACGCCGGTCAATATCACATACACCATGAATATCTTCATGCTGAACCAAGCGATGATGGTCAAGAGGACGATGCTGGATAGCAGGGAAAAGGCTGTTTGGAGGGAGTTTTGAGTGACGAAACTTTGTAGCCTTGAGTGGTCTCCGATTCGCTGGTTGTAGTCGCCTATGCTCTTCGTCTCGAAGAAGGTCATGGGTAGTCTGAGCAGTTTCGTCAGATAGTCGCCCAGTATGTTGATGTTGATGCGTGCGCTCATGTAGAGGCTCACCCAACTTGTCAGCAGGTTCATGCCGAAGGAGCCGAGGAAGAGGGCGATTTGTGCGAACAGAAGGGTGACGATGAGTCCCATGTCCTTACCACCTATGCCATCGTCCACCAGGTGCTGCGTGATGAACGGCGTTGCGAGCGAGAGCAGGATGCCGAATGCCATGGAAAGGGAAAGCATGGCCATTTGTCTGCGGAACGGCCATACGTATTTTCGCGCAAAGGCTATGAAGCTGTGCTTCTCCCTGACGGGTTGTTTTCCGTAAAACGCTTCGGTGGGCTCCACGGCGATGACGATGCCCTTCTCTCCGTTCAGCCAATGTCGGACAAACTCATCCTCCTCATGTCGGAGCTTCCCGTAGGCGGGGTCGGCAATGTGGAAGATGCGCTTGCCGTTCCATCGGCCGCGGCTCACTCGGTATAGCACCACGAAATGGTTTTGGTTCCAATGCAGGATGGTGGGCAAGGGACACTTTTCCTCCAGTTGGTCCACCGTCATCTCGAATGTGGCGCTTTCCATTCCGATTTCCCTGAGTGCGTCGCGTATGCCCGCAACGCTTACACCTTCGCGTGTCAGGTGTGAGAGGCTTCTCAGGTAACTCAGGGGATAGAGTTTGCCGAAAGCGGAAGCCACCATGCGGATGCACGAAGGACCGCAGTCCATTTGGTCGAACTGGCGGGTGAATTTGAGGTGCGTAGTTTTCATTGACATGTGTCGGACAGGCTGTCAAGGGCGGCTATGATT